>NZ_DATCRD010000140.1:0-11741 GCF_036569185.1 Chitinophaga sp. | reverse complement strand
TTGTTTCAAATAAGGGATGATTTGTTACAAACAAATGGCGCCCGGATATCCTCAGCTATCTAACTTTTATTTTTGTGACTGGCCGCATACTGTGTTGGGGTTGCATTGAACTCCTCCTTGAACGACCTGCTGAATACTTTCGGGTCGTTGAAGCCTACCTGGTAAGCAATTTCGGCTACAGACAACCCGCTTTTTTGCAACAGGTTGGCTGCTCTTTTTAACCGGATGGAACGTATAAAATCAAGAGGCGACTTACCGGTAAGCGATATTACCTTTCTATATAAAGTAACGCGGCTCATACACATTTCCCGGCTTAAATCTTCCACAGAAAAAACGGGGTCGTCTATTTTTCTTTCCACGATGTCCAAAGCCTGTTTCAGGAACTGCTCATCTACAGGAGTAATGGTGATTTCACTGGGATTCACTTCAATCTGGGTCTGGAAACGTTTCTGCAGGTATTTTTGCTGCGCCAGTAAATTCCTGATGCGTGAAGCCAGTATCTCGTATGTAAACGGCTTGGTAACGTAATCATTAACTCCCGTACTAAGCGCCTCCAGTTGTTTCTCCTCGCTTCCCATGGCCGTAAGCAGCACGATGGGAATATGAGCGGTGAGCATTTCAGACCTGATCTTTTTGGCCAGTTCCACTCCATCCATAAGCGGCATCATAATATCGCTGACCACAAGATCCGGCAGCAGTAGTTTTGCTTTGGCCCAACCTTCCTGCCCGTTGGAGGCTTCTTCAACTCTGTACAGATCCTTCAGGTTGTCTTTCAGGTAAAAGCGCAGATCTTCATTATCTTCCACTATCAATATCAGCTTCTTTTTATTGTTCCTGGGTTCCTGTTCCGGTTCCTGCTCAACCGGAGGAATAGGAGGATTAGCAGCCAGGGGGGGCATCACGAGCATCTTCCTGGCCGGCAGTGTTACCGTGAAGCAGGCGCCTTTGTCCGGTTCACTTTTAAGGGTGATAGTGCCGCCGTGGAGCCTTACAAATTCCCTGGTGATGGCAAGGCCGATCCCGGTACCCTGGTTCACCATACTCTCAGGCACATCTGATTGAAAGAACCTTTCAAAAACCCTTTCGTGCTGACCGGGAGGAATACCGATACCTGTATCCTTTATTTCAAACACCACTGTCCCCTCCTCTTCATTGCCTGAAGGTTCGTTATAGGAGAGGTTTATATCCACTTTCCCGTTATCAGGCGTATATTTAAAAGCATTGGAGATGAGGTTTAAGAGGATCTTCTCTACCTTGTCTTTATCAAAATAAATTTCCAGGCTGCTGATGGCAGACGAAAATGACAACTGTATTTTTTTCTTTTCGGCAATATCGGCAAACGAGGAACTGATATCTTTCGTAAACCTGATGATGTCTCCTACGGAAGGATGTAATTTAATTTCCTGTACTTCCATTTTACGGAAATCGAGCAATTGATTTACCAGGTTCAGTAAGCGCCTGGCATTCCGCTGCACCATATTCAACTGCTTTTTATGCTCTTCATTGGTAGTTTGTTTGATGATCCGGTCGAGCGGGGCGATAATGAGGCTTAACGGAGTACGGAACTCATGGCTCACGTTTGTAAAGAACTTTGTTTTTAGCTGATCAATGGCATGCGCCCGCTCCGCCTCCCTGCGTTGTTGCTGCACCTGGAATTTCATATGTAGTCTTTCCAGGGTGATTTTCCGGGCAAGGAAAAACAATCCCAGGCCCGTTAATGCATATATTATATAAGCAAGAGGCGTTTGCCAGAACGGGGGCCTGATATTTATCTGCAGGCTTTTAACCGGGCTCCAGGAACCATCCCTGTTTAATGCCTTTACTTCAAAAACATAGTGACCGGGATTAAGATTGGTATAAGTGGCCCTTCGCTGGCTGCCGTCTGCATACAACCAATCGGGGTTAAAGCCTTTTAGCATATAAGCATATTTATCAATTTTGCCCGAGGCAAAATCGAGGGAGGCAAACTCAATGGAAAATACATTTTCCCTGTATTCCAGGTCAATTGTTTGGAGCTGTGATAAAGATTGCTTCAGCAGCACCCGGTTATTTACCAGTTCCCCGGGCCTGATACTCCTGTTCAATATTTCAAAACCGATAATAGCAGGCTTTGAAGCATAGGAATGTTTGCCTATTTTTTCCGGGTTAATAATATTAAAACCTGAAGGACCACCGAAAATTATTTCGCCTGCCCTTGTTTTAAAGGCCGCATTTTTATTGAATTCACGGCTCTGAAGATTATTGGCCTCATCATAATTCGTAACTGATAAACTGATAGCCCCATTTCTTTCGACTGGAATAACGTTGCACAACCCGTTTGGCGTAGAGATCCAGAGAGTATGCTGGTTATCTTCCAGGATATTCAGTACCAGGTTATCCGGCAAACCATCCGAAGTAGTATAGAGTTTAAAAGTTCCGGATTGCGCGTTTAAAAGATTGAGCCCATCCCTGCTGCCCAGCCAGATCCGTCCTTTACTATCTTCCAGGATACAATTGATACTATTATTCGTTAAGCTGCCCGGGGCGTTTGTATGCTGATATACTTTCCTGTTACTGCCATCAGCCCTGACTGATGATATTCCAGCATCTGTTCCAATCCACAAATTTCCCTGCCTGTCCTGTATCATAGCAGAAATGCGGGTTGACAGCGGGGCCAGCGGCCCTTCCCGGTAATGTTCAAACCGGCCCGTCTTCCTGTCTAAAAGATCAAGCCCTCCGTTCAGCATACCAATCCACAGGTGTTGGTCCCTGTCTTCAAATATTTCCCATACCTTGTCGTCCGACAGGCTGGTAGTATCGCCCGCACGGGATTTGTACAAGGTAAATTTTTTCCCGTCATAACTGTTAAGTCCGCCCAGGTAAGTGCCAATCCATAAAACATCCTTATGATCTATCCATAAACTCACTATTACATTACTTCCGAGGCTATTCGGGTTTCCCGGATCATGAAGATATTGTTTAAAGGTATTATTTTGCCTGTTGAAATAAATAAGGCCTCCCCCATTGGTGCCTATCCAGAGATTACCCAGCTTATCTTCAGCGAAGCGGTTCACATCATCGTATGGAAGGCCGCCTTTGTTCACACCCTGGTGCCGGCTGAAATTGGGGAATTGCACGATACTGTTGTTCAGGTAATTTACACCGAGCTTATAGGTGCCCAGCCAGATGATACCCTGGCTATCTTTATAAATGGTGTTGATACTGTTCTGACTGAGGCTCCTGGTATCATCGGGAATATTGAGGAGATAATCTGTTTTGAAGTTATTTTTTTTATCTATTAACGTAACTCCTCCATGATCCGTAGCCACCCAGATGAGGCCCCGGTTGTCCTGAATTATCTGGGTTACCAGGTCGGCGCTCAATCGCGCCGCGGTTGTATTTTTCTTAAATATTTTAACGGAGTTGCCGGCGGGATGAAAGAATACGACACCGGAATTATATCCCCAAAGCCAGATATCATCGTCTTCATCAACATAAAAATTAACCGGCAGATGTTCTTTGTCCTGAACAGGCGTAGCAGCAGTAACCAGCTTGCCTGATTTCAGGTCATAGCCCTGCAGGAGCCCGTCTTCGCCGAGGAGCCACAGCTTTCCGCCCTTTGATTCTTCCATGGAAATAATTTTCCCTGAAGGCGCGGCTCCTTTCCGCGGATAAAAAAGTGTGGGCTTTTTATCTGCACCGGCATATAGATACAAATCCCCGTTATCATACAGGAACCAATACCTGTTACTGTTACCTTTTGTGATTCGCCGGATACCGCCGGATGGCAATCCCAGGGTTTGTAAGAAACTGTTGCTGTTCTGGTTAAATTTTTCAGTGTCGGGGTTATAGATACAGGGGCCTCCCATGGTAGCCACCCACATTTTCCTGTCCGGCAATTCATAAAGTGCATTAATATTATTATCGTTCAGCGAAGAGCTGTCGTTATGAATCCCGCGGAAAACCCTGCACGAATAGCCGTCGTACCGGTTAAGCCCCGACATTGTACCGATCCACAGGAAGCCATCCGTGCCTTTTAACAGGGCGTTGACCTGGTTATGGGAAAGGCCATTCTGTATATCAAGTTTACGGAAATTGTATCGCTCGCCCTGGGCCAGGGCGGTAAATGAATATAAAAATAAAAGGGTCCAGACTAAAAATCGCATCACAACGCATTTATCTTTTTCGGTAGCTAATACGGATAATGATCAACATTAGTTGCCACTCCTGCCGGCGCACTGCATGATACGAATTTAATTCAGAAAAACATCAATCCATACTTACCATTGCCTTTATAACTCCATTGGAAGGATCCAGCCAGCTTTCAAAGGTATCTTTTACCTGTTCCAGCGCAACCCGGTGTGTGATATAGGTTTTAGGATCAATCAGTCCTTTTTTCATGGAATCAATTACGTGCTCAAAGTCGGCCGTAGTTGCATTGCGGCTACTCATTAAAGTTGCCTCGCGTTTATGAAATTCAGGGTGACTAAAACTGATCGCCTCTTTCTGTAAACCGATCAACACATACCTGGCGCCATGGGCCATATAGCTGAAAGCGTTGTTAATAGCTTTCAGGTTGCCCGTGGCATCCATTACAACTGTTGGCATATCTCCGCCGGTTATCGTCATTAATGCTTCATTCACATTATCTTTCAGTGCATTGATTACATGTGTGATCCCTAATTTTTCCCGGCAGAAATTAAGGCGGTGATCATTTACATCCAGGGCAATTACTTTTGCACCGGCAATCCGGGCCAGCTGCATGGTTCCCAACCCGATGGGACCGGCGCCAACCACCAGTACATACTCTCCTGGTGTGATGCCTGCCCTTCTTACCGCGTGTGCGCCTATAGCCAGCGGCTCCACCAGCGCCAGCTCGTCGAAGCTCAGGCCCTGCCCGTGCACGAGCGAGTACGATGGCACTGCCAGGTAATCCACCATTCCTCCATCCTGGTGAACACCGCATACCTTAATGCGGGTACAACAATTCGGTTTGCCACTGCGGCAGGCTATACAGGTGCCGCAATAGAAATAAGGTATAATAGTAACGGGCTCGCCTACACTGAAACCAGGGGCGTTATCAAATTCTACCAGCTCCGCAGCCAGTTCATGGCCCAGGATCCTGGGATATTCAAAAAAAGGCTGCGTTCCTTCAAAGGCATGCAGATCGGTACCGCAAATGCCTACCCTCCTGATCTTCAGTATGGCATGTGATTGCTTTAGCTCAGGGGTAATACCATCCAGATATTCAAAATTTCCCGGCTGTGTACATACAAGTGTTCTCATTGCTACTTTTTATAAACTTAATATTTGCAGGTATGCGTATCAGTGTGAGGCAGATAAATCCACTTTGGCGACTGTAATATTCTTTATTCCGAAATATAACACGGCAATAAAGCAAACTGCCGGAACAATATATGCCTGCTGTATATTACTGGCGTCTGATACGCGTCCCATAATCACCGGTAAAACTGCTCCGCCAACAATGGCCATGATCACCAGTGAAGATCCTTTCTTTGTTTTTGCGCCAAGATCTTTTACACTTAAAGCAAAAATGGTAGGGAACATAATAGACATAAAAAATTCCACGGCCATCAGCGCATATACGGCAGTGATGCCTGTTGTGGAGATCGCAAAAGAAAGCAGCAACATTACCAGGATGCTGTAAATAACCAGTAACCTGGGCGGCGCCACAAATCTCATTAATAAAGTTCCCGCAAAACGCCCCACCATAAACATCAGCAATGCGGCAGATAAAAGATAGGCAGCCTGTACTTCTTCAATGCCTGCTACCCGCTGTGAAAAACGGATAAAAAAGCTGCTGATACAAACCTGCGCTCCTACATAAAAGAACTGGGCGCCCACACCCAATAAAAGATTTTTCTCGCTCAAAACAGAGCCGTTGGCATTACCGGTTTCTTCTTCCCTGATCTCGGGCAAATACGTTTTCCATACCAATGCCGCCACGCATAACACCACCAGCGCGATCACCAGGAAAGGCAGTTGCACCGAGGAAGCTTCAGCTTTCAGGTAGCCGTCTAACTGACCGGCAGACATGCCCGCCTCCTGTGAAGCCGTTAATGTTTTGCCGGACAATATATACCGGCCGCCTATCAGCGGCGCCATGAAAGCTGCGAGGCCATTAAACGACTGTGCCAGGTTCAACCGGTAGGCGCCTTTGGCGGGGTCGCCCAATACGGTGATATAGGAATTGGCTGCGGTTTCCAGGAATGTAAGCCCGCTGGCAATGATAAATAGTGCACAAAGAAAAAAGAGATAGGAACGCGTAGCCGCCGCCGGGTAAAATAAAACGGCACCGGCGGCAAACAATAGCAATCCTAAAAGAATCCCTCCCTTGTAACCAAATTTATACATGAACCTTCCGGCTGGCAAAGCCAATAAAAAATAAGCGATATAGGATGCTGAATCAATAAAGGCGGATTGCACATCACTGAGACGGCAGGCTTTTTTTAAATGCGGGATGAGTATGGGATTCAGGTTCAGTGCGAACCCCCATAAAAAAAACAATGCGGTGATAAGCCCTATGGCAAGAGTGGTTTTATTGGTTGATAGTGCTTTATTCATATGGCGTATAGTTCTTACGTGGATTAATAATGAACAGTGGCTTCTCCGGAGGAATTGATCAGCTGTTTCTCCTTCATCTCTTCCCAGAATGCAGATGGTATAGGCGCATTGGCCAATCCCAGGTTTTCCGCTACTCTTTGCGGGTGGGTGGTGTTCAACGCGATGCTCATTACCCCCGGCGCCTTTAGGGCAAACTGCACACAGGCAGCAGCTGGTTGCACCGCATGTGCATTACAAACGGAGAAAAATTCCTCCCGCCATTTTAAATGCTGCTGATGGGTTTCATCAGCAGCGTTGATCAATTGATAATCGTAGTAATTTCCACCGGTAAGAAAGCCGGAGTGAAAAACTGCAGAATTAATCACCTGTACTCCCTGCTGTTGCAGTTGTTCCAGGAAAGTGTGTAAGGCCCGCGGATGTGTTTTAATGGTAAAACTGTTGGCGATCATTACCCAATCCAATGCTACTTTCCCGCTGATCCGTTCTATCACTCTCCAGTTTTTGGCGCCAATACCAACAGATTGTACCCTGCCCGACAACTTCAGCTCACGCAGCGCCTGGTAGGCGCCCATGATATCTGCCAATAGCTGTTCCTCTTCCTCTTTGTCACGGGCTTTGGCCAGGTATTCGTCGGGGTCATGTACGGATACCATCTGCGCAGTATAATTTCCAAGCAGGGAATTTCCCTGCTCAAAACATTCCAGTATGCCATCATAGCTGATGCGTTGTACCGCATCATAGTGCAGGTTTTTCCATACGCCCGGTTCAAAAGTGGGCTCCGGCGTGGTGAGCGGCACACGCAGCCATCCCAGTTTATTGCTGATCAGTACTTTTTCAGGAGCTGCATTTGCCTTACGTAATCCCGCCCCCAATGCTTCCAGCGCTAACCCCGCTCCATATTTACCGGCGGTATCAAATACCACCGGCGTTGGGGAATGCGCCAGGCACTCTCTTACGATAGCCTCTTTGGTAGTTTCCTCCAAAGCGGTAAACAAATTTCCTAATCCGCTGGTGCCAAATACTACCTTTGGGAGTGTCATATCTTTTTTCATTAACTTCTGTGATAGATACTTATGCAGGCAATACTTTCAATACCAGGGCATCCGCATTGGGCTTATATTCCGGCAGTTTTACCAGCAGCCCGCTATCTCCGCGTTCCACGCTCAGTGATTTAGCGCCCCCCAGTAATTCCACCTGCCCGATCTTGCCAGGATAATGCCTGCTACCTGCTGATAATGATTTGATATTCACTTCGCCGTTTTCCGGCCAGCCCATTACAATACAATACAACGCATCTCCCTTTGTTGTAAAACGGATATCTTCCGCCCCCATTGGTTTGCCTTTACCTTCGTTGAAGCCAGGCCCGCTTAATGGCGCCACGGATTCTACTGCCGGTCCTTCCCCGAATATTTTCCAGGGCCTGGTATCGTAGATCGCTTCTTTATTGATGTCCATCCACGCCGTGATGCCGGCCACAATGTTGCGTTCTTCACTGTCGATAGTACCATCTCCTCTTACAGGGATGTTCAGCAGCAGGTTTCCGTTTTTGCTTACCACATCGGCCAGTGTGGCGATCACGGTTTTAGCCGTTTTATAACGGCGGTCGTTATAAACTCCGCGGTCATAATGCCAGCTGCCGATACAGGTATCGGTTTGCCAAACAAAAGGTTCTATCTCGTTGCTTTGTCCGCGTTCTATATCCCATACCATGCATTTCCGCTGTTCTTCGTTCAGTATTTTTCCATTCAAAACGGCCTGCAGCTTACCATGCTTTTTGATACTACTGTTGTACAGGTGTGCGGCGATCCTTAATCCTGCATCGCTGACAGGCCATAACGGGAGCGCTGTATCGTCGAAGTACACCAGGTCGGGCCCGTACTTATTGATCAGGTCCATGGTACGGTTAAAGAACTGTTCGCAGTAGGCTTTATCCGGAACGGAGGCTCCTTTAGACGCATCCCAGTCCCACACCTTACCAATGTCCCTGCTGCCGGGAATATGGCTTTGTGCATACAATACCTGCGGGTCGAGGCCCTCCCACCAGGTACCTTTTCCATCGGCTTTGGTTAGTTTGCCATCATAAGGTACGCCTGCCAGCGGGCCGTTCTTGTCTGCGCCCTGGGCGGTTTCATAAAAGGTCCATGCGTGCGCAGCGTGAACGCTTACGCCAAAGGGAAGCCCCTGGTTACGCGCCGCTTTTTCCCATCCTCCTATGATATCTTTCTTAGGTCCCAGTTTGGTGGAATTCCAGGGATGATATTTACTGTTGTAGTTATCAAAATTGTCGTGGTGATTGGCCATTGCCACAAAATATTGTGCGCCTGCTTTTTTATATAACGCCACCAGTTCTTCCGGGTTCCAGTTCTCTGCTTTCCATTCACGGATCACCTCTTTGAAACCCGCTTTAGATGGATGACCATATTCTTTTACATGCGAATTGTATTGCCATCCGCCTTCCTCATACATTCCCCTCGCGTACCAGTCGCCATGCTCCGGCTGGCATTGCGGCCCCCAGTGCGCCCATATGCCGAATTTGGCATTGCGGTACCAATCAGGAACGGTATACTGTTTCAGTGATTCCCATGATGCTTTAAACGGGCCTTTGGCAACCGGTTCCCCGGGTACTGCCAGTTCAGCCAGCCCGTTAGCCATTGCCTTTGATATCCAGAGTGCAGGCAATGCTCCTGCCAATCCTTTTATTACGGTTCTGCGTTTCATAACGTATGAGTGTTATTTAGGAAGATGAATAAGTTTTGTTTTATAGCGGGATTGATTCTTATGAAGAATTCCCTCAAATTTTCCGGTTAATGGAACAGTGTTTTTCTTTCAGACCTCTTTATTAAATTGTCAACAAGACACTTATAAATGATCCGACGACAAGCTGATGACCTGGCCATAACGCGGTAAAGTCTGTTTGTTTATGCTCACCTGTGGTTTGCAGTTAAGACACTGGCAGGCGAACAGTTCAAGCAACAAAATTTCCCTGCTTCGTTTTACCTGTGGTTTGCAGTTAAGAGATTGACTGGCTGGCATTCAACCATAACGTGATAAAATTCCCTCCGTCATTTCCAATATAGCAAATATAAAAACTTGAAATCGATTTCAAAATTTATTTTAAAAAAATACAGAAATAATTACAAATAATCTATAATTTGCCCGTTCTTATAAACATTCTGGCATTAAGTATTTTATTATGCAATCGTTTTCAAATTTCAAGCTGAAAAGAACCGGGCAATTAGTGACTGCACTCCTGCGATGAATGAAGCTTGAAAGCCGCATCATCTGTATGATCCGGCAAACCGGTTTTGTTCTTCCTTATTGCTAAAAGAATTAACGATCATCTTTTCCTGAAAAATATTTATAACACAACCTTGCTTTGATGTTATTGTCTCAGCATTAAATTCAAAAAGTACTCCCGTTATGAAATCGACTCTTGCCCTGATCTTATTTTTTATATTTGGCTCCTGTACTTTATTTGCCCGGCAGATAACCATTCAATCTCCCAATAAAAAAATAGGGATATTGCTCGCCTGCCGGCAAAAGGGGAATAACGGTGAATGGTATATGAAAGTATCCTTCAATAATAACGGGAAGGAGTCAGTGGTGATCCCTGCTATTGATCTGGGTTTATTGCGGGAGGACCAGGATTTTTCAAAAGAGCTGAAACTGCTGAAAGCAGGTAACCCGTTGCTGATTAATGAACAGTATACAGCAGTACATGGCAAAAAATCCATTTGCAGCAATACCGCCAATGAAACAGTGATCACTTTTGAGAACAGGCAAAAGAGTAAAATGAATGTGATCATCAGGGCGTATAATGATGGTATTACATTCCGTTATGAATTTCCCGGGAAACAGGGCACTTATGTGATAAAAGACGAATTAACAGCGTATAGCATTCCAGCTGAAACCATGCGGTGGATGGAAAAATGGAATACGGCCAACGAACGGACCTATTCGGCAATGAGCAATGAAAATATCCTTGCGCAGGACTGGTGTTACCCGGCCTTATTCCACACGAATGATAAATCCTGCTGGTTTCTTTTGCATGAAGCCGATGTAAACGGCAGCTATTGCGGATCAAAGCTCAGCAATGCAGCACAGCCTTCCAGCTATAAGATCACGTTTCCGGATGCCCGGGATGGAAACGGGCTGGGCGCCTCCCAGCCTACCATAACGCTTCCCTGGAAATCGCCCTGGAGAGTGATCATTATGGGCAATTTACCGGATATAGTGGCATCTACTTTAGTGGATGATGTATCCGCCCCTGCTGTGATAAAAAATACCGCCTGGATCAAACCTGGAACCGTGTCATGGAATTACTGGTCCAGCAATCATGGTACAAAAGACTATAAAATAGTTTGTGACTTTGCCGACCTGGCAGCCCGCATGAACTGGCCTTATACGCTGCTCGACTGGGAATGGGACGCTATGGGCAACGGGGGCCAGCTGGAAGATGCAGCCCGGTACATCCGGTCAAAAGGTATAAGGCCGCTGATCTGGTACAACTCAGGAGGGAAACATACCAATGTAGGGGCAACGCCGCGCGACCGGATGCTGACGCATGAAAGTCGCACAGAAGAATTTGCCAAACTCAAAAAAATGGGATTTGCCGGTGTAAAAATCGACTTCTTTGAAAGCGAGAAACAGGAAATGATCAGATATTACCTGGATATCCTGGAAGATGCCGCCAGGGCGGAGATGATGGTTTATTTCCATGGCTGCCTGGTTCCCCGCGGCTGGGCCAGAACCTATCCCAACCTGATGACTTACGAAGCCGTGATGGGCGCTGAATGGTATAATAATATACCTGATTTTACCATGATGGCGCCGGCGCATAATGCCACGCTGCCCTTTACCCGCAACGTAGTGGGAGCAATGGATTATACCCCGGTCACTTTTACCAATTCCCAATACCCGCACATCACATCGTATGGTCATGAACTGGCGCTGAGCGTAGTGTTTGAATCCGGTCTTCAGCATTTGGCAGACCGCCCTGAAGGTTATGACGATTTACCGGATGCAGCCAAAACCTTTTTAAAACAGGTGCCTAACGCCTGGGATGATACCCGGCTGGTAGACGGTTACCCCGGCCAGGATGTTATTATGGCCCGCCGCAAAGGCAGTTCATGGTATCTCGGCGGCATTAACGCCGAAAGAAAAGAGAAGAAAAAAAC
>NZ_DATCRD010000139.1:0-17149 GCF_036569185.1 Chitinophaga sp. | reverse complement strand
CCCGAAGATTCTTCAAAAAGCAGTTTACTGAGGGCCAGTACCGCCAGCAGCATACCGTAGAAGCTAATAGTGATAGGGTTGATCACTGCTTCTGCAGGATCATCTCCCAGCGATCCCCTGGTAGACATCAGCGCCACTGTGAGCGTATTATTGGTAAAGAAAGATACCAGGATAATAATGTTACTGCAGCAGGCGAATATAAATGCCCATTTCAGGAATTGCCGGATATTCATATAAGGCGCTGCCACCGTCACGGCAATTACCGGCAGGAAGCAATTGGCAAACGCCATAGAGTACATAAAGAATGTACTGTACCTGCCGTTTCCGAATTCTATACCGCGTAAACTTACGTCTACAAAAAGACGGCATGAATAAATGAACCATAGCAGCAACAACAGGAAAGTACCCTTTGTTACCTTCTTCAGGGAAAAAGGTATGCGGGCGATCACTACCAGTGCAGCCAGGGCGATCAATACCCTGAAACCCGCATTTACCGGTGTGGAGTTAACTTTCAGGAACAACGGGATAGCAGCCTGGATGGGATAGCCCAATGCCAGGAACAGTATGATCGCACTTCCAAATGTATTGGCGATCCTGCTGTAACGGTGATGGGTGGTATCCGGCATCACGTAATTCATGCTAATATCTTTCAGTTCCAGGTTCATCATTTTTGTTTATTTGCTTTGCGGACCACTTCCAGCCAGGAATCAGCCCATCTTTCTGCATTAAAACTGTACCTGATGGTATCCATCGCATTCTTTGCCACTCTTTTTCTTTCCTCCGGGTTATTAACCAGGTACTCTATTCCCTGCATAATATTTTCGGTAAATGGCATAGTGAGCATACCATTGTAATTGTTCAGTATGATGTTGTTGATACCGCCAATATTGGAGGCCACTACCGCGCAACCAGCCCCCATTGCTTCCAGCAGGGAAAGGGATGTCCCTTCCGAGGCCAGGGTGGGCACCACCGCAATATGAAAGCCACCATGGAATCTTAATGAATCATTAAAATCGTACCGGGTCAGGTGAACATTTGCTGCATTCTTGAAGCGCTCCTTTAGCATGGGTTCCAATTCCCCTTCACCGGCAAAGGTGAAGCTAAGGTTATTGTATTTTTTATTGAGATGATCTACAATATCTGCCATCACAGCAATTCCGCGGATCTTTGTAAACCTGCGGGCAATCAATATCTTGATCGTATTGTCGGAAGCGCCGGAGAAATTAACGTTGGGTGTCTGGCTTACGCTGGCAAAGTTGGGAATAACAAAGATCTTCTCTTCCCCTTCCCTTGCAGTGAAGGTCCTGTACCACGAAAGGTAGTTATAATCCACGCATACTTTATATTCCGACTTCGAGAAATAGCTGTATGCCTTCAGCGACTGCATCATTTTGGTAACTACATTCAATTGCAGCTTTGACATCAGCTTACGCATGGCAGTATTCAGGTCAAGGGAATCGAAGTAGACACCGTGCTGAATGCTTACCGTTTTATAGGGAGGGATCTTCACCGACAGGGTATCCGCTCCCCAAATCACCAGGTCGTTTGCCGGATCAATATGAGGCGCATGGCGGTCGAACAGCGCTTTCATCTGCTGTTTAGGCAAATTATAACCGATGAGATGAACTCCTTCCTGGATTTTATTATTGAAATCCTTACTTCCGAATTGTACAACAGATACTTCCCATTCATCTTTCGCCAATACAGCGGCAAGCGTGAGCAGGTAGGTTTGCACGCCGCCCACTGTTACCGATTTACCTTCAAAATCGTATATCCGCGGATAAAATATATGTACTTTAGACTTACTCATAATTTAAAATTTGCGGCCTACAGTTGCCGGATGGATTGCCTGAATAAAGAAAACATCTGGTCGCCCCGGGCTATTTCCCTCTCGAGGTCTGCCTGGAAAAGGGCCACCCGTTCCGGGTAGTCTTTCCTGATCTGTTCCACATAGTTCACCAGCTGTGTTACATCAAACGGATATTTCCAGCAATCGAACGCTTTAAAATTGTCGCTCACAATCCTGAGCTTCTGTTCTACTTCAATACAAACTGCCGGCTTATTCAGCAGTGCTGCAAAAATGGCCCCGTGAAACCGGGCAGTAACGAATATGTCGATCGCCGCCAGTTGCTGAATGAATGCTTTGAAAGTAAACTTCCTGGCATCCCATATCATTGCTTCAATCTTTTCACGTTTG
Source organism: Chitinophaga sp. (assembly GCF_036569185.1). GTDB lineage: Bacteria > Bacteroidota > Bacteroidia > Chitinophagales > Chitinophagaceae > Chitinophaga. The sequence continues at coordinate 14,952 of NZ_DATCRD010000139.1, read as the reverse complement.
ATAATCTCCAGCCATTCAGGATCCCGTTCTTCAGAGAAAAGGATGTATTTCACCTCGTATCCTTTACTTTGCCAGATGCGGGTAGCTTCCAGTAATTTCCCGTAGTAAGCATGTCCTTCATCTGTATGCACCCAATCGCGTACAATAATGCCAATAACTTTAGGATTGGCCGAGGGCGTTGTTTTGGTGAAATAATTATTTACAAAAGAAGAATTAAAGCACAGATCGCTGCCCAGGAATAATCCTTTTGACTCCCAGGATTTACATACTTCATAGCTTACCACGTCTCTCACCAATGCCTGATCCAGTTGTTTGAAAGTTTGCATGGCCACTTTCTCCTCTACGGAATCTTTTACAAAGGGGCCCACACCAATACCAATAGCTACTGTTTTGTTGGCTTTGATACCACTCACTTTTTTGAATCCTCTCAAACGGGGAAGTATTACCGATTTCAGTGTTTTATAATCGAAGAAATACTTCAGCTTCTTCAGTGTCATTTTGGGAATATATTTCACCTGGGTATTCGGGAAGGAGAAAAACTGTGTGCCTCCCCCGTATACCAGCATTTCCACATCCAGTTTGCTGAACAGGTCATCCGATGAAATAATTTTTGCTGCGGGGAGTAAATCGTTAAAATAATCCGCCCTGGTACAATAAAAGCCAAACTCGTTCTCCTTCAGGATATCTTTCATATGATCATACATGGTGATCATCAGTGCATCATCTCCGAAGTTATTAAGGCCGTATCCTCCCCTTACCAATACTTTCATACTATATGGTTATTATATGGTTTTCCAATTTCAGTCATGGCTACAGGCCTGTTAAAGGGTACCCTGTTGTTTTGCCATGAAGTATATTTTATTATCTTTCTTAAGCTGGTTATAATGATCTGCATCCCTGCTGCCGATCACTTTCGCCGGGTTACCTGCTATAATAGCGTAAGGCGGTATTTTACCGGTAACCACGCTTCCTGCACCTACAATACATCCCTCTCCTATATTCGTGCCAGGCACTATAATTACGTTGCCGCCAATCCATACATTTTCACCAATAGTGACCGGCTTTGTTTCTACCCGCTGGTCGTAAGGAATATAGTTAGCATTCCTGAATACATGATTGGCTGAATAAATGGTGACGTCAGGTCCGATTATCGTACCTTTTTCAATGTTAATGCCCCCTACTCCGTAGAGCTTTGCACCCGGGCCTATGTATACATAATCACCGATAGCAATGTTGTTTTCCCCGCTCCCGTGAAAAGGGCGCCCGATCACTACTCCGGCTCCCCGCTGTCTGAATTTCATCTGCCTGATCCGGGCATTATGAACGCGGCCGGCAACAGCGGCATATATTTTATTGAGCAACCGTGGTAACATGTTTATATATTCTGTAAAAGATCCACAAAATGATGGCGCATGCCACCAGCAACATCAGTATCCTCAGGTAGATGCTCAGTTTAAACATGATCATCACAATGAATGAAATAAAGATGATACCCCATATAGCAAGCGATTCCGGGGATATGAGGAAATACCTGTCTGCCAGCTCCTTTTTGATATAAAAGGGGATAAACACCACGGTGCTGACAAAGTAGGCAAATGCGTATGCTCCGGCACGGCCTTCCGAACCACCCTGTTTAAGCCCTATCATATAAAGAATGGCCAGCAGCCCCCATATGCCATTACTGAGCATACTCCACCACATGAAGTTACCTGCTGCAAAATTCCTTGCAATACCCTGTCGATGCGCAATCACGATGGTGCCAATCATTACAATCACCACGGTACCGTTCAGGTTGCCGGAGGTAAAGTCTTTACCAAAAGCAATACCTGCTATTTCAGGCACCAGGATAAATGGCAGGGAAAGAAAAATACCAATGCCCCAGGGAACGAAGTTGTTGATGGCCTCCAGCTTGGCATTCTTCTGTTTGAAGTTGCGGATCACCTGTGGCAGCAAAGCCTGCCCGAGGGTAGTGTTCACCACGCTGATGATCAGCGATATGCTGAGCGCTGCATTATATACACCCAGATAGGAGTAACCGGAAGGTTCTTTTGCCACCAGCAGGTTACAGTACCAGTTAACCGGCAATACCAGTATCCCGCTCAGAACAGCCGGCAGGCTAAAGGTGTACAAAACTTTATATTCCTTCAGGTAATCTTTCTCATTTACATTAATGCCAAACTTTTTTGTTTCATTGCGTATTTCCATCCAGCTTAATACGGCGATCAGCACCGCGTTGATCGTTAAACTGAGGATAGCTCCATTCACTCCCAGGAACCAGGTGAGCGCAATAGAGATTGGCAAATTGATAACGCCTGCGATCAGGTTTACCTTGGCTATTTTCTTAAAAGCTTCAAGGCCGGCAAGTATACCGGTTTGTACGCCGTTGATAGCATAAAAAAGAATAGCCCAGGAGCCGTATCTCAGCCCGCTTCCCAGCTTTGCATTCTCCAGGGAATTACTGGCCAGGGGATTGGACAGGAAAAACAGGGAAACGCTGATCACAAAGCCCATGATAAAAGCCATGTGCAGCGCCATCTTTGCCACCCTACCGGCTTTTTGTTTGTCTGTATCCCTGTACTCCGCCACAAATTTCGTGGTGGTAATACCCAGTCCGAATATGGAGAAAACGATGAACATATCTATTGTAGACCGTATCATACCCAATTCGCCGAAGCCTTCTTTTTTAAGCATGCGGGCAATAACGATAGAAGACAGGAAGATGAGGGCTCTGAAGACGACCGTTCCCAGGAACGACCAGAAAACACCGTGCACAATCTTTTTTCCAACCTCCGACTTGTTGACTTTCTTCTTCAGGGCAAATATTACATCTCCTACCCTTGGCATATACTTCTGGATAATTAACATCTTATTATCGTATTGGGAAGCGTGGTGCAGCTTCTGCTAATGATTTCCGCTTAACTTTTATATGGCTACTGCTGTTTTCTCTAAAATTGCCTCTGCGATACGGGCGCTTGCTTTACCATCGCCATAAGGGTTATGTAACCTGCTCATGGAATTATACCTGTCGTTATCGAGGATAAGTAATTCTGCTTCATGAAAGATCTTTTCTGCAGAGGTGCCTACCAAAATAACGGTACCTGCATCTACTGCTTCGGGGCGTTCGGTTGTGTCTCTCATTACCAGTACCGGTTTACCGAGACTTGGCGCTTCTTCCTGTATACCGCCGCTGTCTGTAAGTACCAGGTAACAATGCTTCATGAGATAAATGAAGGGCAGATAATCCAGTGGTTTTGTGAGATACACGTTATCAATGCCACCCAGTTTGTTATAAACAGGTCCCTGTACATTAGGGTTAAGATGCACCGGGTACACAATGTCTATGTCCGGGAAGCGCGTTGCAATATTTTTCAATGCGTCGCAGATATTCAGGAAACCATCTCCAAAACTTTCTCTCCTATGACCGGTTACCAATATAAACTGCCGGCCTTTTGAAATATCATAGCCGCTTTCTGCAAGCGTTTTTTCCAGGGATGCTTTCAGCGAAGCATCGTTTTCTATTTTCCCGAGAGCCAGGAAAAGAGTGTCTATCACAGAGTTTCCTGTAACAAATATTTTTGATGCCGGTGTTTTCTCCTCCAGCAGGTTTGCCTGTGATCTTTCCGTTGGTACAAAGCAGTAGTCTGCAATTTTATCAACTATCTGGCGGTTAAATTCTTCCGGCCATGGAGATTGAATGTTATAAGTTCTCAGCCCTGCTTCCACATGACCGATCTGGATTTTTTCATAGAAAGCAGCCAGGGACACTACAAAAGCAGTCGTAGTATCGCCGTGCACCAGGATAAGATCCGGGCGGAATTCTTTCAGCACCGCTTTCAGCTTTGTAAGGATATTGATGGTGATATCGTGAAGATCCTGTGATTGCTGCATGATATCGAGATCAAAGTCGGGTACTATATTGAATGTTTCCAGTACACTGTCTAACATATGACGGTGCTGGCCGGTTACACAGGTTCTGGCATCAATAAGGTCGCTGTGTTTTGCGAGCTCCTTCACTACCGGTACCATTTTAATAGCCTCCGGCCTGGTGCCGAAAACCACCATTACTTTTTTCTTTTTGATATGGTTCATCCTTACTAATATTTATGGTCTTTCAATGGGGGTTCTCAAACAAAAAAGGTTTTCAATATGGGTTTTTCAATAATGATATGATATATTGATGAAAAGCGGGTACTGCAGTACCCGCTTTTTTTCTTTTACAGTCTTCCGTCTACCAGTGATCTGTCGAGCACTGCTTTGGCATCAAATACTACTGCATCATGCCCGTTTTTCAGCGCATGATAATCGATCTTCACAAATTCATTATGTGCCACTGCCAGGAGGATAGCATCGTAATGTTTTGCGATGTTATCTGTTAATTCCAGGCCGTACTCTTCTTTCACTTCTTCTTTATCTGCATGCGGATCGTATACATCCACTTTCATTCCGAACTCTGTTAACTCCCGGTAGATGTCTACCACTTTGGAGTTACGGATATCAGGGCAGTTTTCTTTGAAGGTGATACCGAGGATCAGGGCTTTTCCACCTTCCACCCTGCGGCCTTTTTTCACCATCAGTTTAATGATCTTATTGGCAACAAATACGGCCATCATATCATTCACCCTTCTTCCACTGAGGATCACCTGCGGGTAATAACCCAGGGCTTCTGCTTTGTGTGCGAGGTAATAAGGATCTACGCTGATGCAATGTCCGCCTACCAATCCTGGTTTAAACTTCAGGAAGTTCCATTTGGTGCCTGCGGCATCCAGCACATCGGTAGTATCTATACCAATACGGTCGAAGATCAGCGCCAGCTCATTTACAAAGGAAATGTTCACATCACGTTGCGCATTTTCGATGGCTTTGGCAGCTTCGGCCACTTTTATGCTGGGTGCTTTATGCGTACCGGCTTTGATGATACTTCTGTACAGTTCATCAATCTTATCTGCAATGGCAGGTGTAGAGCCGGAGGTAATTTTTCTGATAGTAGTAAGTGTATTCACTTTGTCGCCGGGAACGATACGCTCAGGGGAGTATCCTGCGAAGAAGTCTACATTGAACTTCAGGCCGGAAACCTTCTCCAGCAGCGGTACACAGTCTTCCTCTGTACATCCCGGGAATACGGTAGATTCATAGATAATGATATCGCCCTTTTTCAGGACAGCCCCTAACATTTCGGTTGCCTTCAGCAGGGGTTTTAAATCAGGTGCATTGAAACGATCGATGGGTGTAGGAACGGTTACAATGAACGTGTTGTATGCTTTAAGATCTTCCTTGTTTGCGGAGAAACTCAAGCCTGCTCCTTTGTTCTCCTTCTTCTTGTCCAGTGCTTTTTTCATACCTTCCAGGTCCGCTTCCAGCGTATGGTCGAAACCACTTTTCAGTTCTTCCACCCTGCCGGAATTAATATCGAACCCTAATGTATCGTACAGCAATCCAAACTCAATAGCCAAAGGCAAACCAACATACCCTAGTCCAATTATAGCAATTTTTGATTCTTCGTTCATTTTATTAACTGATTAACTGATTATCTGTTTAACTGTTTATGTGTTTATATACTGTTAAATGTATGATGATATTACCTGCCCAGCATCACCTTGATCCTTTCCGAGAAACCTTTACGCGCAGGGGTATTATAGCCGTAACCGTATCCGTAACCATAGCCATAACCGTAACCTTTACCAGCAGTAACATCGTTTACAATGATATTCATCTTTGGCATTTTACGGGAGGTATAAAGATCTTTTGATATCTGGAGCTGTTGTTTGAATGTATATCCCTGTCTTACCAGGAAGAGTGTGGTATCTGCAAAATATCCGAGCAATTGCGCATCTGTTACCAGGCCTACCGGCGGGGCATCAATTACAATGTAATCGAACCGGGCGCGAAGAACAGAAAACAGGTCCTTGGTTTTATCGGTAAGCAGCAATTCAGCCGGGTTAGGCGGAATTGGTCCGGATGTAACGATCCAGCAGTTATCATTGATACCGGAGGGCTTGATTAACTCATCAAGTGATGTTCTTCCAATAGAGTAAGTACTGAAACCAGTCTGGTTGTTCAGGCCCAGTTTTTCCGAAACTTTGGGTTTCCTGAGGTCCATTTCCATCAGCAGTACTTTCTTGCCGGACAACGACAAAACGGCGGCCAGGTTGGTAGCCACAAAAGTTTTCCCTTCACCGCTCATGCTGGAGGTGAGCAGGATCACTTTTTCCTTTTCACTCTTCAGCACAAACTGCAGATTGGTACGTAAAGCCCTGAACTGTTCTGCAACGGGGTTTACGGTATCTTTTGAAATGATAACCATTTTTTTATCGTCTGTATGACCTACTTCAGCCAGGATGGGAACAGGGGTGTTACCTGTAATATCCATTTTATTGACCACCCTGCGGCTCAGCACGTCGCGCAAATATAATCCAACAGAGGGAAAAATAACGCCGAGTATCATACCTACCAGGTAAATAAGGGCCCGTTTCGGCATATAAGGCAGGGCATCGCTTTTAGCCGGGTCAATGATCCTTACTCCTGCCAGGTTGGAGGACTTGGAAATGGCCGATTCTTCTCTTTTCTTCAGGAGGAACAGGTATAATTCCTGTTTCACGGCCTGCTGACGGGAATAATCCAGGAACACGCGCTCCTTGGCGGGCACCTGCTGTATTTTCCTGTCGATAGCGCCTGAACGCTGCTGCAGCTGGCTGATACTTGTTTGTATGCCTGTTTTAAAGGACAACAAATTGCTTTTCAGGTCTCCTCTCAGGCTAACCAGTTGTTCATCAATGTTCTTTACCACCGGGTTAGAGGGGGTACTGGACATGAGCAATCTTTCCCTTTCCAGTTCCAGGCTGTTATATTTCCCGATAATTGATACGAAGTTAGGGTCTTCCAGTACCAGGGAAGAAGGCACAATACGTTTGTTATTGGCTTCGTCGTTGATATACTTCTCCAATGATTCCACCACGCTCAGTTTTACCTGCTGTTCGGTCAGCTGCCGGGAAAAATCGCCGGTACTGGCTATCAGCAGCTTGGCCTGTTCACTGAGGTCGGCCAGCTGGTTGTCCTGTTTGAAATTCTGGATGCCTTTTTCCACATCGGTCAGTTCGCGGCTCACCAGGGCAAGACGTTTATCCACGAACGTGATGGTGCTATCTGCAATGCGGTTCTTTGCATCCACGCTCAACTGCATATAGGCATCGATCAGTTCCTGCAAAATCAGTTCTCCTTTTTCCGGGATGGTGCTGGTGAGGGTAAGATCAATGGTGCTTACCTGTTTATTGGGAATACTCACCTGGAGTTTGCTGCGGTAGAGGCCCACTGCTTTATCCAGGGATACCACCCTTACAATATAATTTTCGGGAATAAGATTATTCTGATGCTGGCGAACCACTTTCATGGTACCTTCCGGTAATTTCACCGGCTCGTTCCAGGATAAATCTTTATCTATAACGCCTTCCGCGCTGATATGTACTTTTGATTCGGATAATGGTCTGATCAGATACTCCGCATCGGGAAGGGAATCTTTCAGGTCAGTCCATTGCACAATGAAAGGCAGCTTGTTAAACTGTTCCGCTGTTTTAAGTCTTCCTTCCAGCCAGTAGGAAACGTTGAGCTGCAGGTCTTTTACGGTTTTTTCCATCAGCGAACGTGACTTCAGGATCTCCATTTCATTATCCACGTTGCTTTTACTGCTGAAGATCTCCAGCTGGTCCAGCACTGCTTTTTCAGGGCTGTCGCCGCCTCCCTTCTGATCATCCTGGATCAGTATCTTGGCATTTATCTTATAGTCGGGCGTAGCATACCTGAGGTACAGCCATGAGAGCGCTATACCGGCTATTATGCAAAGCAGGAACCAGTACCAGTTACTGAGCACTTTATCAAACAACCGCCGAAGGTCGAACCCTTTTTCAGGCTCCTGTTGCTGGTGTGACACGCCGTTCAGTACCGTGTGTCCATTACCGTTACCATTACCATTATAGTTTTCCAACATAACGCAAAAAATTAAAAATTAACCCTTGAAAAAATTACAACAAGCAGTGTAAGGACCGATGTCACAATTGTAATATTCCTCAAACGGGCTGCATCCGTGGAAACGACCTTAGACTTATTAGGTTCAACATATACTACATCTCCCTGCTGGAGATAATAGTAAGGAGAAGTAAATAAATTGCTGCTATTGAGATTAAACCGCACGAATTCCTTTTTCCCTTCTACTTCACGGATCAGTAATACATTTTCCCTTTTACCATAAATGGTGAGGTCACCGGCCATACCCAATGCGTCCAGTAAAGTTACCTTCTCATTTGGCATCACATAGGTAGATGGCTTTGTTACTTCACCAAGTACAGTTACTTTAAAATTTGAGAACCGGACATTTACGACCGGGTCTTTATAAAATTCTGCTGCTTTGGTACGTATTTCTTCCTGTATCGCTGCAGTGGTTTTACCTTTTGCCATTATTTTTCCCACCAGTGGCAATGTTACATAGCCTTCTTTATCCACGAGGTACCCGGGGATATTTGCAGTGTTTGGCACCGCAGCTCCTGATGCGCCTGCAGCCGGCCATGTTGGCTGGTTTTGCTGGTTCATTAATGCGGTGGACGCTGGGTCCAGCGTTTGTATGGTTACCTGCAGTATGTCATCTGCCTGGATAACTGGTGTACTGTATGTTGCCAGATCTACCATCTTCTGTCTAACCGTATCAGGTACGTCTTTGAAGTAAGATATATTTTTCGGCGTTGAGCAAGCGCCCAGGAGCAACCCCATGGCGCTTCCCAGTATAACAAGCAGGCTTCTAAAACGTCTGGAACGGGACTTCCCGTAATTAGTTATTTTCATTTTCCGGCAAACAGTTTAAATAAATCTCTCCCCGCCACAAGACAGACGTCCTGCAGGAAGAATATTATGACAGTGTACAATTACATTGTTATCTTACCTTTATCCAGTTCTTCGTAGGCAGAATTCTTGCTGATGAACTCCGGCACCAATTCTTTCATTCTGGCTACAGTTGGTGTAAGGTAGTGGTTCTGAGCAGATGCTATCAGTTGATTCACTCTTTCACTTACTTCGGTAAAATCAAATGTCCGGACTTTTGCGATCATGATCTTTTCGTGGTAAGTAGGCAATGTGTTTTCTGCATTGTTAAGCAGCTCTTCATAGAGCTTCTCTCCAGGACGTAAGCCGGTATAAACGATCTGTATATCTCTTCCCGGTTCTTTTCCTGTCATGCGTATCATCTTTGTTGCCAGCTCTGCAATTTTCATTGGTTTCCCCATATCAAATACAAATATCTCGCCACCTTGCCCCATAGAGCCTGCTTCCAGTACTAACTGGCAGGCTTCCGGAATGGTCATGAAATAGCGGGTGATATCAGGATGGGTAACTGTCAGCGGGCCACCTTTCTCCAGCTGTTGTTTAAAACGTGGAATTACAGATCCGTTAGAGCCCAGTACATTACCAAAACGGGTAGTGATAAACCTGGTAGGCGGAGTACCGTAAACCGGTCCGAGCTTCTGATATTTTTCGTTGAGATAATTATTAAAGGATTGAGAAAAGATCTCGGCAATTCTTTTAGAAGCCCCCATTACATTTGTGGGGTTCACTGCTTTATCAGTTGATACCATCACAAACTTCTCCACACCGTATTCTACAGACAATTCCGCTACTATCTTCGTTCCGAGTACATTGTTCATAACAGCGATGGATGGATTCTTTTCCATCATGGGAACATGTTTATAGGCAGCGGCATGATATACGATGGTGGGAGCATAAATTTCAAACAACTGTTGCATTCTCACTTTATCGCATACATCCCCGATATATGGAATGATGGGCACTTTAGCGTCGTTCTCTGAAATTTCCAGTTCCAGTTCATGCAAAGGCGATTCTGCTTTATCGCACAGCACGATTACGGAGGGCTCGTAGTTCACTAATTGTCTTACAATTTCGCTACCGATAGAACCAGCTGCTCCTGTTACAAGAATACTCTTTCCTTTCAGCTCTTTGCTGAGCTGTGGGTTCTTGATATTAATAACAGATCTTTCGAGCAGATCTTCAATGTTGATGTCCTTCAACTGAACGCTGTTGTTGATAGAACCTTCTGTCCATTGATTCACGGGAATTATTTTTTGGACTTTAATATTCAATGCAATGCATTCCTCTACCAGCTCATTAAGATGTGCAGCATCCAGGTGGTCGTTGGGGATGAGCAGCAGGGAAATCTTCCCTTCCTTTACCATTTTAAAGAGTTGTCCTTTGCGGGAAGCGTACACCGGCAAGCCTTCAATAGATTTACCTGCATGCGCATTGGTATCTGCCAGGAAGGCCGTTATTCTTACATCGGCTTCAGGGTCGTCGCTGATCGCTTTACGCAACATCAGGCTGGTATGCCCGGTATAATAAATAGCCGCACGGGTACGGCTCTGGCTGCGGAAATTATTATAATATTTGAAGGTCCATTTTACGAGCAGCCTGTAAGACAGCAAACAGAACGACCCGATAAAAAAATTAATGAGGATCACGGAAATCGGGAAGATATTGAGTTGCGGGTCCAGCACCTGGCTATAACCAATGGAAAAAAGGATGAGGCAGCTGATAATATTCAATCCCGCAATGCGGCCAATATCTACCAGGCTGGTAAACCTTACTATGCCGCGGTAAGTATGCAGCAGTAAGGAAAGCAGGAGGTTAACAGCTAAAACCGTTATTCCGATTGTTCTCAGCGGAAATGCCGTATATAACTCGACATCAAAGTTCAACCTGAGAAGGAACGCTAAATTGATTGCGATGACAGAGCACCCCAGGTCTAATAGCAAGATAAGCCACGACGGGGTAATCCACGATGAATTACGCACCATAGGTTCAATAATAAGATATGGTTATTAAAAAATATAAACACGCCTGTTTAATCAAAGTCGCGCAAGTTTCAAGGTTTTCATAGAGGCGCTTTGCTATACAGGGCGGAAAATTAAATGACTACAATCTCTCTTTCGGTTTTCAAAGTTAGCGCAAGATAACTACTAAAAGTGAAAACTTCTGTTATGAAAAGGTAAACTGTTGAAAAAAAATTCACCTTTTTATGCCACCGAAAAATCAATAGTACAAAGCAATTCCCCACCACTTTTAAAAAAGCGATCATGAAAACTCTTATCTACAGGGTTGTCGCCTCAAACACTGATCAGTTGGCACATTACGACAAACAACCCTACCGGATAAACGAAAATTGCGGATCAGCCAATCATGCTGTCCATTTTACCTGCTATTAAAGAAAAACTCCCTGTGATGCTACATTGGTGGTGATGCACCTGGATCTTTTGCTGTAACGACCTTTCATAACGCCGCTGTAAAGTGTTAAATAGATGATACATGGTCTTTCAATTTTTTCTGGTTAACGCAGCTACTAAATATGGCTCTATGCTAATATGGTTAAAAAATCACTGCGCTATCGATTCTTTGCAACGCACGCAATTGAACAAACACCATACCAATCTCGGGGCTTCATTTAATTTCCCTGCCCGAAGTTAATGAAGTATTTATTATACTGCATCAATTATTAAAAAATAACTAAAAATATACTTACAATAAATGCCTCCATTCAGGACCCCTTACAATAAAACGGCCTCACCAGTAAGCGGTGAGGCCGTTTTATTGTAACTAACGTAATCGTGTATACGTAAAAGATATTATGCTGCTGTAATAAACACCACCAAACTCTTAGCCCCATGCGCACCCAGTACCAGTGATTGCTCTATGTCTGCTGTTTTGGAAGGACCGGCAATGAATACCCCGAAGCCGTTTTGCGGGGCTCCTATCCTTTCATACGCCTCATGCATGGTAGGCAGTATCCTGTTTTCAGGCAGCACAATAGCCAGGTGCTGGCAGATGAATGGCAATACCCTTACCTGTACATCCTGTTCAGTAAGCCAGATAGCGCCATTTTCGGCGATCCCCCACTGACCGGGCACAACCGCCATATCTACATTTTCCAGCAGGTGGGGATCTTCGTTTATCCATGCACGTTCATTGCTCCCTACTGTAATGATCCGTTGCAGATTTGGATAATGTTCCGCCAGTAAAGCGGGGATTTCCTTTTCGTCCTTTATTTGAAATAAAGTGCCGCCTAATCCTTCCAGCACCTTGCGGTAAGCCTCCAGGGTGCCCGGCATGGAGCCGGACAATCCTTCCAGGGATGGCAATACGGATGCCTCCGGTTGATGCTGCTTAACAGCGGCTAAGATCTGTTCCCTGCTGCTCATGATTTCTTATTTTTTTTGTACCACTGGGAAAACGACTGCGTTGGCGGAGCAGGCATTTCCCGTTGTTTATACCAGGGATTTAAACGGTTATTTACCATACCGGGGAAAGCGCGCATTACCCAGCGACCCATTTTTCCGGCGGCGCGATAAGTGCGCGGAGCAGACAATACCCCGCTCATCATTTTCATCCCCGCCGTTTTTGAGGCCGTAGTATGCCCCTCCTTTACCAGCACCTGCCTCCACTTATAAAGCTGCTGATGAATATCAATTTTCACCGGGCATACGTTGGAGCAGGAGCCGCATAGCGTGGAGGCAAAGGGCAGGTCCGCATAATCCTTCATATCCAGGTTGGGCGCCAGGATGGCGCCAATAGGCCCGGCTACGGCGGTATGATAGCTATGTCCCCCGCTGCGGCGATATACCGGGCAGGTGTTCATACAGGCGCCGCAGCGGATACACTTCAGTGAATTCCGGAAGTCTTCCCGGCCCAGTTGCCTGGACCGCCCATTATCTACCAGTACTATATGCAGTTCCTGCCCGGCGCGTGGCTGCCTGAAATGGCTGGAATAGGTGGTAATAGGCTGGCCGGTGGCGCTGCGGGCCAGTAGGCGCAGGAACACGCCCAGGTGTTTCCGCTGAGGGATTATTTTCTCGATGCCCATGCAGGCAATGTGCACATCTGCCAGGTGGGCGCCCATATCGGCATTTCCTTCGTTGGTGCATACCACCATTTCACCGGTTTCCGCTATCGCGAAGTTCACCCCTGTAATGGCTGCTTTAGCCTGCAGGAACTCTTTTCTCAGATGTTGCCTCGCCGCGGCGGTGAGGAACTGCGGATCCGCGTTACCGGCGGGAGTGCCCAGGTGCTCATGGAACAACTCTCCTATTTCCTCTTTCTTTTTATGGATACAGGGGAGCACAATATGACTGGGCGGCTCTTTGGCGAGCTGTACAATCCGTTCTCCCAGATCGGTATCAATTACTTCAATGCCATTAGCCGCCAGGTGCGGGTTCAGATGGCACTCTTCCGTGAGCATGGATTTACTTTTCACCAGGTGGCGTACCCCATGCTGCTGCAATATACCTGTAACGATGCGGTTATGCTCTGCTGCATCCGCGGCCCAGTGTACAATGGCCCCATTCTGCGTAGCCTGTTGTTCAAACTGCAATAAATAATCATGCAGGTTGCCCAGGGCGTTCCGTTTGATGGCGGAAGCGGTGTCCCGCAGCTGTTCCCATTCAGGGATGCTCCAGGCCATTTTATCCCGCTTGGCGCGTACCCACCAAAGGGTTTGGTCATGCCAGTTGACCCGTGGCTCATTTTCGTTGAACCTGTCTGCCAGCGTGGCGTGATCAGCTGTTTGCCTGTTCATGGATATTCTGATTGAGGATTTCTGCAATATGCATCACTTTCACCCCGGCATGCTGCCGGCGTAAAATACCTTCCATGTGCATGAGGCAACTCACATCTGTTCCGGTGATCACCTCTGCGCCATGTTTAACGTGATCGGCTACACGATCTTTACCCATTTTTACGGATACCGCTTCTTCTGTAACGCAGAAAGTACCGCCAAACCCGCAGCATTCATCCTGCCTGTCGAGCGGCACCAGCTCCACCCCTTCTACCATACGCAGCAACTTTTCCGGTTTGGAGAAAGGCGCTGCCACCAGTTCGCTCATCTGGGCCAGGGCAAGGCCTCTTTGCCCGTGACAGCTCTGGTGCAGCCCTACTTTACAGGGAAAGCGGGCCGGGAGGTGTTGTACTTTGAGCACATCGGTAAGGAATTCGGTAAGTTCGTATATCCGTTCCCGGATATGTGTGGCAGCAGTTTCTGCTGCGGGATCGTGCAAATGATCTTTGATATGCAGCACACAACTGCCGGAGGGACCTACAATATAATCGTAGTCAGCAAAATTTTTAATGAACAGGCTATTGCACTGGTGCGTAAGATGCTCATATCCTGAGTTGGCCATTGGCTGGCCGCAACAGGTTTGTCCCTGCGGGTACTCTACTTCACAACCCAGTTTCTCCAACAGCTGCAACGTGGCAATGCCTACCTGCGGGTAGAACTGGTCAATATAACATGGTATAAATAATCCTACTTTCACGTGTAAAGTATTTTAATGATCCTTGCTGACCTGCAAATTTAGCAGGCAACGCGATAGTAATCCTCCCTCTTTTTTACCGGTTACTGGCTTAATTTTCACTGCTACAAATTAATACAGGGTGTGGAGGTTGGCAACCCGGTCTGTCCTGTTGCGCGCCTTCGGCGCGATGCGGAGGTTGTCTGACTCAGGATTATGATGATTTTGCTGATTTGTTTGATGGGATCATGTTGGATTTTTAAAGGATTCGGGGAGATAGGAGCGGATTTTGTCTTGGAACACTGATTACGCTGATTTTGCTGATTAACCTGAATTTTGTTTTGGATTTAAGGATTTGGGGAGAAAGTGAATCGCTTTCGCCGATGCAGATTATTTCCCCGGATGATGTATATAGGAAGGTTAACTTTGAAAGTGTAAACCAATACCAGGAACAAACAACGGCATGGATACTGCATGGTTACTCTGTCTTGATTCAGAATTTACTTTACATGTTAGGAGTTAACTATGATTTAATTAAATTACTAACATGAAAAGAAAATCCGGAGCACCACCCATTTATTCAGACAGCTTGAAAATTACTATCGCCCGCGAGTATCTGTCTGGG
>NZ_DATCRD010000138.1:0-12370 GCF_036569185.1 Chitinophaga sp. | reverse complement strand
CCTGCTGTTGTTATTGGGGGCAAACACCATAGCATCAGCACAGGAATTGTACATGCCCCGTAATATTAAACAGGCATATGCAAACGGAACCCGCGATAAAAGCGGCGCGCCAGGAAAGAACTACTGGCAGAACAAGGGCACCTACAATATCCACCTGTCGGTAAACCCGCCCGACCGTAAGGTAACGGGCAGTGAAACCATCAGCTATGTAAACAACAGTCCCAATGCGTTGAAAGGCTTCCTGCTTCGCCTTATCGTGAATCTGCATAAGCCACAGTCGCCCCGCTCGGGTTATACCAGCAAGAATTTCCTGACAGATGGCGTAACCATCGATACGCTGATCGCCAACGGCGTGGCGCTGCCTGTTAACAACGACGTAGGTACGGTAACGAATATAGTGCTGCCTAAGCCGTTGCAGCCGAAAGACAGCCTGCAGCTGCAGATCCGCTGGCATTACGACCTCTCTGTACAGAGCGGCCGGGAAGGTATGCTGGACAGCACCTCCGTGTTTATGGCCTATGCTTATCCCCGCGTATCGGTGTACGACGACTACAACGGGTGGGACGGACTGGATCATACTGACCGGGTGGAGTTTTACAGCGACTTCAACGACTACAACGTATCGGTAACCGTGCCTGAGAACTTCGTAGTATGGGGCACCGGCAACCTGCTCAATGCCTCGGAAGTATTGCAGCCCGAATTTGCGAAACGCCTGGAGCAATCTTATACTGCGGATAACGTGATGCACATTGCTACCCTCGATGAAATGCAGCGCAAAGTGGTAACCAGGCAGCAGGGAAGGAATACCTGGAAGTTCAGGGCCATCCATATTGCGGATGTTACTTTCGCGGCCAGCAACCATTATGTATGGGATGCCTCCAGCGTAGTGGTAGACAGCAGTACTATGCGCCGCGCCAGCGTACAGGCGGCGTATAACGATACGGCAACAGACTTCCGTCATTCAGTAGCGTTTTCACAGAACGCCCTGAGCTGGTTCTCCCGTCACTGGCCGGGCGTGCCGTATCCCTTCCCGGTAATGACTGCCGTACAGGGATTTGCAGATATGGAATTTCCCATGATGGTAAACGACGGCTCTGTGGGCGACGATCTCAGCTTCGCACAACTGGTGCAGGACCATGAAATAGCGCATACCTATTTCCCTTTCTACATGGGCATCAACGAAAGCCGCTACGCCTTTATGGATGAAGGCTGGGCCACCACTTTTGAATACCTCATCGGCATCGCGGAAAAAGGAAAGGAAACAGCGGATAACTTCTACAAAAAGTTCAGGGTTACCAAATATATCTTTGATCCGTCTACGGAAGAAGATCAGCCTATCATTTCCATGTCCAACCAGGTAAGCGGAATGGGCTACAGCAATAACTCCTATGGCAAGGCGTCTTTGTCTTACCTGGCGGTGAAAGATCTCCTCGGTGATGCACGCTTTAAAAAATGCCTGCATGCTTATATGGACAACTGGCATGGCAAACATCCCATCCCCTGGGATTATTTCTATTCCTTCAATACGGCCGCCGGTGAAAACCTGGACTGGTTCTGGAACAACTGGTTCTTCAGCTATAACTACATCGATCTTACTTTATCTGAAGTAGAACAAAACAAGAAACATATATCCGTGAAAATTGCCAATACCGGCGGGTTTGCGATCCCCTTTGATGTGATCGTTACTTTTGCGGATGGCAGCGAAGCTACTTATCATCAAACTCCCGCGGTATGGAAAGCCAATACCAAAGCTACCACGCTGGAGCTGGCGGTGAAGAAAGAAGTGACCGCTGTGCGGCTGGATGGCAACCTGTTTATGGATGCCAATGCAAAAGATAATACCTGGAAAAAATAAACCTATACAGGGAGCCGCGGCAAGCGGTTCCCTTATTCCTCTTTCAGTAACCCATTCGTTTTACAATACTCCACTGCTTCCTCTATACTGTTTACCTGGAATTTGCGCAGGATGTTCATCCGGTGCGCCTCAATAGTGCGGATGCTGATGTTCAGCGATTCGGCAATGTCTTTATTGTTAAGTCCCTGGCTGATCATGCGCATGATCTGTTCTTCCCGCCGGGAGAGGGAAATGTCTGAAGTGCCGCCATTGCCGGGTGTTTGGCGTGCATCCAGGTATTTCTTCACCAGTACGTCGCTTACTTCGCCAATGAAATAATACCGTCCCTGGTGAATGGTACGGATAGCGCTGAGGAATATTTTGTTGCTGGTATCTTTCAGGATATAACCGCTGGCGCCCATTTCCAGGGCGGCAGCTACATAGTCGGGTTCGTCAAAAAGACTAAAGAAGAGGATCCTGCCACGGGGATTTTTTTCCAGCAGGCGTATACTGGTTTCCAGGCCGTTCATTCCCGGCATGCGGATGTCCATAATTATTACATCAGGGCGGATGTCTGCCAGTTGTTGTATGGCATCTTCGCCGCTGCTGGCTTCTCCGATCACTTCCATATCGGCTTCACTGTTGATGAGCTGTTTAAGACCGTTCCGGAATATTTCATGATCATCTACTAAAAAAACGCCTGTTTTTTTCATTGCTAAAAAGTTATTGCCAACTGTACAATTGTTCCGGCGCCAGGCTGTGAACTGATCTGGAGGGTACCGCCCAGCAACTCCGCTCTTTCTTTCATATTGCGGATACCATTCACTTTTTTAACCTGCTCACTGGAGTACAGCTGCCGGCTGTCGAAATGAAAGCCCTTGCCATTGTCGCTCACGCTCAACTGCAGGAAGCTGGCCGTACCGTCAATATCTATTTCAATGGTATCTGCGTCTGCATGTTTAATGGCATTGTTCAATGCCTCCTGCAAGATACGGTAAACGCCTGTTTTAACTTCCTTGGGTAACGGAGCCGCCGATAAAGTTTCTTCCAGCTGGAAATCGATGCCCGGCGCTGTTTGCCTGCATAGTTTGATCAGCTCATCGATGGCGGCGCGTAGCCCGAAATCTTCCAGCACGCTGGGCAGCAGGTCTGCACAAATGCGTTTGGTTTCATGGATGATACTGTACATCATGGTATTCACCATGGCTATTTCAGGATCATGCTGCATGCCCCGGTCTTCTATCTGCTCCAGTTTCATACGCAAACTGGTAAGCATTTGCCCGATACCGTCGTGTATTTCAGCGGCAATCCGCTTACGCTCCTTTTCCTGTCCGTTGATAATGGAATAGGAACGGATACGCTGCTCCATTTCCTGGCGCAATAGTTTCTCCTGGTTAGCCAGTTGCACTTCTTCTGTTAACTTACGGGCCCGCTCTTCTGCATCTACCAAACCACGGATAATTTTCCGGATCCGGGTAGAAAGGGGATAGAAGATCACGCCGGCTTCCAGCATCAGGGTGAACAATACCAGGCCCAGTACAATGTATTCAATCTCTTTCAGGTTGCGGATGCGTTCCTTGGAAAAGCGGTCGTAGTCGAACACGATCAGCTCCATGCCCAGCAGGTACGATTTCTCATACGCCAGGATGGTTTGTACATAAGGGCGTATATGCGCCGCGTTAAAGGTGGTGTCGCGGTAAAGCACCGTGATCATTTTACTGGCGGCGTCCCATATTTCCTGGTGGGGCGTGCGTATAATTTCAAACATCTGCTTCAGCTCATCCTGGTCGTTGGCCGGCAGGTTGAGGAAGTTGCTGCCTGCCTGTAAGCCTTCGTGCGATTTCTGCCACTGCTTCAGCGTATTGATAAACTCTTTCCGGTTGTCCTCTATGTCGCGGCCCGATTCCAGCAGCAGCGCCAGTTTGCTCAGGGTCTGACTGTAAGTGCGCAGTCTTGCTGCAAAGTTGATCACATGCGAATCATTCATCTGGTGGTTCAGCGCCTGCTGGATCTTGATCTGGCTGAACACCGACAGCAGGGCAATAGTAGTGAGCGCCACCGCATAGAGGATGGTGAAGATCTTAAAAATACTTCTGTCTTCGGATACAGGATGCATATGCTAAAGATAATGCTATACTGCAATATGTTTCTCCAGCTCCGCGTGTTTCAGTTCTTCCGCAGTGCCATCCATTACCATGCGGCCCCGGTCCATAAAATAGTAGTGGTCCGTTACCTGGTTGGCAAAATCGATCTTTTGTTCTACCAGTAAAACAGAGAGTCCTTTTTCCCGTACCAGTTGTTGCAGGATGTTGCCAATTTCCTGTGCAATGGAAGGCTGGATCCCTTCGGTAGGCTCATCGAGCAGCAGGAGGGAAGGGTTGCTTACCAGCGCGCGGGCTATAGACAGTTGTTGCTGCTGCCCTCCCGAAAGATTACCCCCTGCGCGCTTGCGGAAATCTTTCAGGATGGGAAACAAATGATAGATCTCCTCTTCAGGGATCTTTGCTTTGCGGTCGGGATGCGCTTCCAGCCCCAGTTGCAGGTTTTCATATACCGTTAATTTCGGGATAATTTCCCTTCCCTGGGGCACATAGGCGATGCCTGCTTTTGCTTTTTTATGCGGTGGTAAGGCGGTAATGTTTTCATTGTTGAAAACAATGCTGCCTTCCTGTGCAGGAAGCAAACCCATAATGGTTTTCAGCAGCGTGGTTTTACCCACGCCGTTGCGGCCCATTACCGTGGTAACGGCGCCTTTCTTTACCGCGAGGGTAGTGCCCCGCAGAATGATGCTCTGCCCGTATGCGGCGGAGATATTATTTACTGTTAATACCGGTGTGTTCATCATAATGTTTCCAATTGAGCGTTAGTACGGCCTAAATAACAATCTATCACCCGCTGGTCGTTCTTTACTTCTGCGAAAGTGCCTTCCATCAATCGTTTGCCGCGAACCAGCACGGTTACCAGTTCGTTGGCTATCTGTTCTACAAATTTCATGTCGTGTTCAATTACAATAATGCTGTGCGCTTTAGACAGCTCCAGCAGCAGTGCGCCGGTTTTCTCCGTTTCTTCATCGCTCATGCCGGCGGCAGGCTCGTCTATCAGCATCAGGGTGGGGTCCTGCAATACCACGATGGCAATTTCCAGCCATTGCTTCTGCCCGTGGGAAAGATCGCCGGCCAGTTTGTACATCACATTGGTGAGCGATAACTTCACGGCTACGCTGTGTATCCTTTCGGCCAGCGCCGGGGTGGATTTGAAGAAGAGGGAAGAAAAGATGTCTTTCTTCATCCTGGCCGCCAGCAGCAGGTTATCGTACACGGACAGACCGGGAAATACCGAAGGCTTCTGGAACTTGCGCCCAATGCCGGCTTCAGCGATCTGCACTTCCGTTTTACCGAGAATGGATTTACCGTTGAAGGTGATGGTACCTTTGTCTGCTTTTGTTTTTCCGCAGATGATATCCAGGAAGGTGGACTTACCCGCCCCGTTGGGGCCGATGATCACCCTTAGTTCTTTATCGCGCAGGCTGAAATGATCCAGGTCCAGTGCATGCACACCGCCAAATGATACCGCCAGGTTATTTACGTTCAGTAGCATATCAATGGGTAGTTTGAGGTGTTTTAAACCGGGTGGCGGAAAATCTTTGTTTAATACTATCTACCAATCCCATAAATCCTTTATCAAAATATAATACCGTAATTACAAACAGGAAGCCCAGTATAAACAACCATGAATCCGGGAATAAACTGGTGCAGATGCTGTACAGGAAATTCACCAGCAAAGCGCCTATCACGGCGCCTTTCAGGTTGCCCCTGCCGCCCAGTGCCACCCACATCACCATTTCTACCGATGCTTTTACATCCATACGCCCCGGTGTAATAATACCGGTTTGAGGCAGGTACAGCATACCGCCTACGGCAGCTAACAGTGCCGCCACTACGAAAACAGCCAGCTTATAATCCACCACTTTGTAGGCGGTATAGCTAACGCGGGATTCGCTGTCGCGGATAGCCTGCAATACTCTCCCGAACTTGGAATGCGTAATGCGGTAGCAGCAAAAATAGGCCCCGCATAATACGGCAAAGGAAATCATATACAGCCCTAGTTTTACGGAAGATGAAGAAAGGGGAAAACCCAGTATGGTGCTGAAATCGGTAAGACCATTGGTACCGCCCAGGTTTGTTTCATTCCGCAGGAAAATGAGCCACATCGCCAGGGTAAGCGCCTGCGTAATGATAGCCATATACACGCCTTTGATACGGCTTCTGAATAATACAAAGCCCACAATAAATGCAAACACCGCGGGAATGAGCAGGCATAATACCAGCGACCAGCCGAACGACTGGAACGGTTGCCAGAAGAAGGGCAGTGTTTCTATTTTGTTCCAGGCCATGAAATCAGGCAGCACAGCGCCGGCGGCGGCGGTTTTCTTCAGCAGCAAATGCATGGCAATGCCATAACTGCCCAGGCAAAAGAAAAAGGCCTGGCACATGGAGAGGATGCCGGTATACCCCCATATCAGATCAATGCCCAGCGCCGCAATGGCAAAGCAGAAGTACCGCCCCCATACGGAAATGGTGTTCACAGAAAGGAGCCCCGACAGGTAACCTGCCGGCAGCAGGATCGCAAAAACAGCGATGAATAAAATATATAGCAGTGTGTTGTTGTTCGTTTTCATATGCCCGGTTTTTAATCTTCCGCAATGCGGCCTTTGTCAGGAAATAAGCCTTTGGGTTTATATTG
This sequence comes from Chitinophaga sp., assembly GCF_036569185.1. Classification (GTDB taxonomy): domain Bacteria; phylum Bacteroidota; class Bacteroidia; order Chitinophagales; family Chitinophagaceae; genus Chitinophaga. The sequence continues at coordinate 5,793 of NZ_DATCRD010000138.1, read as the reverse complement.
CATGAACAGCATTATAAACAACAGGATAAACACTTTACCGTATACTGCCTGGAAAAAGGACTCCGATATTTTTGTGAAGAAACCAATGCCCAAACCGGAAAAGATAGTACCGGCCAGTTTGCCTACGCCGCCTGTAACTACCACCAGGAAAGAGTCTACAATATAAGTTTGTCCCATATCAGGCACCACGTTGCCGATCAGCGTAATGGCGCAACCTGCCAGCCCGGCCAGGCCGGAGCCAATAAAGAAAGTAATGGATGCCACGCGTCTGGTTTCAATGCCCAGGCAGGCGCTCATCTGCCGGTTCTGTGTAACAGCCCTGATCTGTAAGCCCAGCCTGGTACGGAACAGCATCAGGTAGGTGAACAGTACCATGATCAGCGTGAGCACTATAATAAAGATGCGGTTGTAAGGCAGGGTAAGATGTGGCGATACCTGCCAGCCGCCGGAAAGCAGCTGCGGCGTTTTCACTGCGGTAAGATCACCGAATAACAAACGGGCCGTTTGGATCAGGATAAGGCTTACGCCCCAGGTAGCCAGCAGGCTTTCCAGTGGTTTGGCGTAGAGATGACGGATCACCAGTCTTTCCAGGATCCAGCCCATAGCGCCTGCCACGATAAACGACAAGGGCAGTGCGCAGAGAAAGAAAATATCTGTTTGTGGAATGCCCAGTGTATGGGTAAAAAATACCTGAGTGCAATAAGTGGTGTAGGCGCCTATCATCATAAATTCTCCATGCGCCATGTTAATGATACCGGCCAGGCCGTATACAATGGAAAGCCCCAGGGCAATGAGGATCAGGATGCTGCCAAGACTTAACCCGCTGAAAAAGTTCTGGATGCGCTGGAGGCTGTCGTACCGCTTTTCCAGGCTGATGGCCTTTGCGGCGGCATAGTGGGCTGTTTCCTGGTTAAGGAACCCTGCTTTGGCGTAGTTGCGCAGCAGCACAGGAGCATTATCGCTCCAGTTATCGCCGATGCTGTCGATATAGGCGTTGGCGTTAGCGGTAGTAGTAGCCTTGTATAATTGCGCGGCGTAGAGCACATCTTTACCGGTGCGTAGTGCATCGGCGTTGGTTTCCTTTGCCAGTGCGGCCTGCAGGATGGAGAGCGTTGCGCTGTCGCCGGTGTTTTTGAGTTGTGAATAAGCGAGGGTGCGTTTCTGCGCATCGTTGCTGAAAAGGTTGAGCAGTGGCGCTATACCTGCCAGCTGGAGGCGGTCGCCCCGGGGAATGTCCACCGTTTTGAGGGCAGACAAGGGCAACAGCAGCGGTTGCCCGCTGCTGTTGGTAAGGAGTGTGTTATCGGGATAAAGGGAGTAAAGCCGGTAGGTTCCTTCGCCGGTAGGCTTACTGTCTACCGTAACCGCTTTCTGATCCAGCAGGTACAGCTTTTTATCATTGATCGCCATCAGTAAGGGAAAGGTGGCCGGTATACGAAGGGCGGCCAGCCTGCCAATTGCCTGTGTGCGCACGGAGTCGGCGGGTGGTTGCAGCAGCTGTGCGGTGTAGATGGAGGCGCTGTCCTGCCCCGCTGAAAACAGCGGCAGCAGCAGAAAGCAGCACATCAGCATCCGTAAGGAAGTATTCATCGCGTCGTGTTTGATAGGTTGGAAATAGCCTGTCTTCAGTTAAAAAGCATCACTTATTTTTTTGCGTAGGTACCGTTGTGGTTCACCCAGTCGCAATCTTTATCCGGTGATGTCAGTGGCGACCAGGGTTGCGGATCTACCAGTCCTTCCGATTTCCAGATGATATCAAATTGGCCGTCGGGTTTTATTTCGCCGATCACTACCGGTTTGGCCAGGTGATGATTGCGTGGGTCCATTTTTACCAGTCCGTCGGGAGAAGGGAAATCCAGTCCGTATAAAGCGTTGCGCACTTTTGATACATCAAAGGAGCCCGCTTTTTCAGCGGCTTTGGCCCAGAGGTATACGCCGGTGTAAGCCCAGCAGATAGGATCGTCTGTCACTCTTTTATCGCCGCCGGGGAGCCCTTTCTTCGCGCAGAAGGCTTTGAAATCGGCTACAAATTTTTTGTTCTCGGGCAGGTCGTTCGACTGGAAGTAGTTCCATGCCGCCAGGTGACCTACCAGGAATTCCGTGTCCATAGAGCGGAGCTCATCTTCTGCTACGGAAAACGCCATGATAGGGCAGGTAGCTGAAGAGAGGCCCTGGTTGGCAAACTCTTTATAGAAAGGCACATTGGAATCGCCGTTGATAGTAGAGAGGATGCAGGCTTTACCATCTGCCGCAAAGCGTTTTACTTTTGAGATGATGGTCTGGTAATCCTGGTGGTGGAACGGCGTATATTCTTCAATGATGTTTTCTTTCGGGATGCCTTTAGAAAGCAGGTAGGCTTTCAGGATCTTGTTGGCCGTGCGGGGAAATACATAGTCTGTTCCCAGCAGGTAGAACTTTTTATAGCCGCCGCCTTTTTCGCTCATGAGGTATTCCGCCGCCGGAATCAGCTGCTGGTTGGGCGTAGCGCCGGTATAGATCACGCTGTTGGAGCATTCCTCCCCTTCATATTGCACAGGGTAAAAGAGCAGGCCGTTGTTCTGCTCAAATACGGGCAGTACGGATTTACGGGATACGGAAGTCCAGCAGCCAAATACGGCAGATACTTTTTTATCGATGAGCAGTTCCTTCGCTTTTTCCGCGAACAGGTCCCAGTCGGACGCCGGGTCTACGATCACCGGCTCTATCTGTTTACCGAGCACGCCGCCTTTCGCGTTGATTTCATCCACCGCCATTTGCACCGCATCTTTTAAGGATACTTCAGAAATGGCCATGGTGCCGCTGAGGGAGTGGAGCACGCCTATTTTCACGGTTTCTTTGGAGGTAGCGGCGGAGTCGGCGCCACCGGTTTTCCCGGCGCTGTTGTTACAGGAAGAAAAGAGTGCCGAAGCGCCCAGGAGCAGGATGGGTAGTTGTTTCAGGAAAGCGTTTCTCATGTTGACTTATATTTTATAAAGAAGATGAATGAATGTTTGTGCATTAGAAGATGAAGAACTGGGCCTGTAGCCATACCTGGCCGAATGTTTTTTTCGTATAGTCGTCTGGTATAGCAGTAGCTACGTTGTAGGTACGGGTAGTGTAGGAGAGGCGCAGGTTAGTACCGGTGCCATTGAAAAAGTAGTTGAGCCCTCCGCCCATCACGGTGCTGGAGTTTATTTTATCGAAGTTGGAAGGCTTTACAGCGCCGGTTTGTGCGGCATCCGCGCTTACGTCCTGGTTTTCGTAGCGGATCCAGGGTTGGAGTTTCGACTTTTTGAAGTAGTAGCCGAGCTCCAGGAACTGAACTGTTTGTTTGGGAATGAGGGTAGCAAAGGAGTATTTGGAATCCAGGCTGGTGCCGCCGGTCATGTACTGGAAGGCCGCGTTGAGCGTAAGGGAGCCGGCGTTGCCCAGCGGGTGGTCAAAAAATACATCCGTGCTGAGGTTGTAATAGGAGGCCTGTGTGTCGAAGCCGGCGCCCCATGCCAGTGTTTTGCCGTTGCCTAATTTAGTGCCGGCGTAGTAGAAATCTTTTTCCGCGTCCAGGAAATTATAGGCTACTCGGCCTACCGTACGGAGGGGGGCGCCGCCATCTACGTTACGGCCGGTGAAAACGCCGAGCCGGTATTCCAGTTTATCGTTTGCGAGAAACCCGCGGGCGTTGACACCGAGGTCACGTCCGAAATTTCCCTGCAGCGGACTGTTGGCGAACAGGTTATAAGGGTACTGGAAGTAGGTGAAGTCGTTGGCCATTAACCCGGCGGCGCCCTGTAAGCCGTTACGGTTGTTGGATACCAGCTGCATACCTGCTATGAGCTGGAATGCATTGGTGAAAGTATATTCCAGTTGAGCGTCCAGGATGATGGGCGATACCTTCACATTCTTTTCGCCGTTGGATTGGATACCGATAGGGGAAGGTATTTCTGTTTCCATAAAGAAACTGGCTTTTTTAGTAAGCTGGCCGCCTACCAGTACCCTCGCGCGGTAAACGGAAAAGCCCTTGTTCCAGTCTTTCGCCGTTTTATCATTGCTGGGAGCGCCAAACCCGGTTTGTTCCCCCGAGGCGAACATATGTACAATAGCGCCTACCTGGATGGATGGTTTGAAGGGTAGTTCCGATGCCTGGAAAAGGGTGATGGCTTTAGCGCTGTCGGAACTGGTATTCAGGGAGGCAGGAAGCTCAATTAAGTAACTGCCTCTTTTTTTCTTTTTCGGGGGATCGTCGTTTTCGGCTTTGGTAATAAAGGGAGCGATAGCAAGTATGATAACAAAGGTGGCTGACAATTTCATAAAATAAGTAATTAAAAATTGAATAATGTACTTAAGTACTTTTTTGGTTGATCGATCAGTATACTTAAGTATAAAAGTAAAAGATTAATTTACTTAATTCATAAAATTTTTAAAGAAAAGGTGAAAATTCGCGTTTAGTGTTGATTTTATTGGTACATATATTTAAATATAATATGAATAAGATCATATGATGTTTTTTTATTAAAATACTGATAAACAATTTTATAATTAAGATTTATGAAGAAGATACATTAATTGATGATAAATTAAGTACCTGCGTTATTTATCTAATTATATATTTCAATTATATTAAGTACCAGGGATATGATATCCCTGACCCTGTGCCAGGGTACGCTTCTGTATGCCCTATGGTAGCGGGTTTCAGAGATAAGCCTTATATAACCTATATATAAACCTTAGGTAAACCTTAGATAATCTATTACTATAAGAGATGGCTTATCTATAATTTACCTAAGATATTTTTAACAGAAACCAATAGGAAACAGGGCTCCCTTAAACAGGTCGGGACAAAAGGACGGGCGTATCCTTTTGCAGGATACGCCCGTGTTCTAATAAGTTGCGATAAGGGTTAATGATGGTTGATCCAGTTTGCAATAAATGCGGCATCTTCCTGCCAGGTGGGGAGCCCTACTACGAAGTGGTTCTTGCCTTTGGATATGGCCCAATCGGTAACGGAGCCATTGGTTTTGGAGTACCGGTTGAAGTTAGTGCGGTTTACTTCCAAAGGCATGATCTGATCTTCTTCTCCGGCTACGATCAACAATGGGGCATGGGGCTTTTTGAAATCAACATGGGCTTCGCTGCTGATTCCATCCCGTGAAACGAGCTTCGACTCAGGGATGCAGTTTTCATCGTAGGATCTTTTCTGATCTTCCAGCGACATACCATTGGTGAAGGCGTATTGCCACTGTTTCAGCGTCATCAGGAATGATTTACGGCTGCTGGTAAAAAAGCCGAGCGGCCCCCAGGTGGATTTGTAGAAGGTGAAGTTGAAAGGAATGATACCCTGTGGTGGTACCGAATGAATGGCAACGCCTGCAGCGGCCAGGTCGCGGTTCACCAGCAGCTGCGTAAGGAGCCCGCCAAAGGAATGACCGATCAGGATGGGTTTTTCCGGCAGCTTCTTAATGAAATCAGCAAAATACTCCTTCAGGGTCGATAACCTGTTGGCCGCCAGGGGCGCATCCGGATGCTGGCTTCTCAGCACAGCGGGAGAGGCTTCTTTGTGAGGCCAGGCGGGGGCGTAAGTGGTATAGCCCAGGCTTTCAAAATAGGCTTTCCAGTTGTCCCAGCCGCTGCTGTGTACAAAGCAACCGGTAATAAACACGATTGTTTTTGATTGAATGGTCTTCATGAGTGTCCAGGTTTTATAGTGAGAGAAATTTTCAAAATTTATTTACCTCACAGAAGTCCTGCGCACCATTCAGAAAGTTATTTCCCTGCCAGCCGTTTCCCGATCCGCTTAAGGGAAGGCCCTGGATACCC
>NZ_DATCRD010000137.1:0-38019 GCF_036569185.1 Chitinophaga sp. | reverse complement strand
CGCGTAATTACATTAATTCCTTCAGCTTCTCCACTACTTTGTCCACTTCTTCTTTGGTGTTGTTCTTACAGAAGGAGAAACGCACCGCAATTTGGTTAGGATTACTATTAATGGCGCGAATAACGTGTGATCCCGCATTGGCGCCGGAGGTACACGCACTGCCACCGGAAGCGCAGATGCCGTTGATATCCATATTAAACAGGATCATTTCCGTTTTTTCGGATTTCGGGAATGCCACATTCAATACAGTATAAAGGCTACGGCCATACAGATCACCATTGAAAGCTACTTCAGGAATATGCTTTTTCAGCTGCTCCGCCATGTACATACGCAGGCCGTTGATATGGGCGCTATGCTCTTCATGGTGAGTGGTGGCCAGTTCCAGGGCTTTTGCAAAACCGATGATACCATACAGGTTTTCTGTACCGGCACGCATATTACGTTCCTGGCTGCCTCCCTGGATGAAAGGCGTTATCTTCACATTTTCATTGATATATAGGATGCCCACTCCTTTAGGACCGTGGAACTTATGCCCTGCGCCGGTAATAAAGTGCACGGGCGTGTTGCGGAGGTCAAACGGGTAGTGACCCACGGTTTGCACGGTATCTGAATGGAAAATGGCATCAAATTCTTTGCAAAGGTTTCCTACAGCATGAATATCCAGCAGGTTGCCGATCTCGTTGTTGGCGTGCATGAGACTTACCAGGCAACGCTCTTCTGAATTTTGCAGCAGTTCCCGCAGGTGGTCCATATCAATATGGCCGCTGGGCAATACATTTACAAAAGAAAGGGCTACGCCATCGTGGTGGTGCAGGTATTCCACGGTGTGCAGGGTAGCATGGTGCTCAATAGGCGAAGAAATGATGTGTTTGCAACCCAGGTCTTTTACTGCGGCATTAATGGCAGTATTGCTGCTCTCGGTGCCGCCGGAGGTAAAAAAGATCTCTCCCGGATGTGCGTTTAATGTTTTGGCGACTGATTTACGTGCGTTTTCGATACCCAGTCTTGATTCCCGTCCGTAAGAATAGATAGAGGAAGGGTTACCGAACTTTTCCGTCATAAAGGGCAGCATTGCTTCTAACACCGCCGGATCCAGCGATGTGGTAGCTGCATTGTCGAAGTATATTCTTTCCAATGTTTGGTGGTTTTTGATAAAAGAATAATAATTAATGGTGGTTGGTGGTCTTAAAAGGTAGCGAAGTTCCGAAAATTTTGGGATTTTTGATTTTGGTTTTTTATAAGCGGAAACTTAAAGGGTGAACAACACGCTGATCGGGTTGCAACGCGTTGTTCACCCTTTAATTCATATCTCCCGGAGGGAAAATATATTAAGAATTTCTGTTAATCACGTCATAGAACCGGTCGCGGTACCCATCGGAAATGGGGATCGACTGGTTGGCGATCATCACTGTATTTTTCTCTACGCAGTTTATCTTATTCAGGGAAACCAGGTACGACCGGTGTACACGGATGAATTTATCGGCCGGTAAACGGGTTTCAAATGATTTCAGGCTGCGCAGCGTAAGTACGGGCAGGTTATGTGTATAGATTTTCGTATAGTCTTTCAGTGCTTCAATGAAAAGAATGTCTTCCAGGTTGATCTTAATGATCTTATACTCTGTTTTTATAAAGATGTAGTCGTTTACCCATGCAGCATCCATGGCAATGGCGTTGTTGCCGGCGTTCAGGTTCTTCTGCTGGGAAACAGACCAGGTTTCGCTGGCTTTGGCGGCAGCTTTCAGGAAACGCTCAAAAGGAACGGGTTTCAGGAGATAATCCACTACATCCAGGTTAAAGCCATCCAGGGCATACTCCCCGTAAGCGGTGGTAAACACTACCATGGGTGGGTATTTAAGGGATTTGAGGAACTGGATGCCCGTGATATCCGGCATTTTGATATCAAGAAATACCAGGTCTACCGGTTCATCCTGGATGAAGCGTAACGCGGTGGCCGCGTTTTCGAATTTACCGGCCAGGCTCAGGAAAGGGACCTTGCGGATATAATCTTCCATGATTTCCAGCGCCAGTGGCTCGTCATCCACTGCAATACACTTTATCATTTTTTCAACACAATTTTAAGATCAACAATAAATTGGTTTTCGGTTTCCGTAATATCGATCTCGTGTTCATGCTCATAAAGCAACGCCAATCGTTTTAATACATTGTCAAGGCCAACCCCGCCCCTTTCGGCTACCCGTTCTTTAAAGTGACTGTTCTTAACTGTTAATCTGATCATATCTTCAGTTGTAGCGATGTCTATATCTATAAAGGAATCTTCCGTATAACTGATCCCGTGTTTAAAGGCATTTTCCACAAAAGGCACCAGCAGCATCGGCTCAATCTGCACACCATCGGCATTACCGGTAAGCCGGTAAGTGATCTCTATATCTTTCGGTAACCTTAAACGTTGTATCTCAATGTAATCATGCAGGTATTTCAATTCATGTGAAAGCAATACCCGGGCTTCGTTGGACTCATAGATCATGTAGCGCATTATGGTTGACAACTTCAGAATGGCATGTTCTGTTTGCGCTGATTGTTTATGAGCCAGCGAGTAAATGGTATTTAGACAGTTAAAAAGGAAGTGAGGATTAATCTGCGACTTTAAAAATTTTAATTCCGCATTTAATTTCTCCACTTTGAGTTCTTCCCGTTGTTTTTCACTTTTAAACCATTCAAGGGCAATCTTTATAAACCCGCTCATAAACAGCATGAGCAATGCAAAAAAACCGGACCTCCTCAACACTTCCGGAAAAAACAGGTACTCAAGGATACCCGGCGCATCCGCATCTATCAACGGTATTGGCGGCCCTGGCAATGCGGGCACCGTACTGGCAACGGTAACACCGGTGGTATCAAAAGTTCCGGGGGATGTTTCGGTTACCTGCCCCGCAGGAACAGCCGGAGCAAACCCTGCTCTCATCATCATACGCCGACGGTGAAACGGTGGAAAGTTGTCGGATGTTACTTCTGAATTGTTAAATTTTCTATCCATGCGTAGGGTCATCATCGGATGTCCCCTGTGCGCATAGTTCCGGAAGAAATAATAATTTAAGGCAGCCTGCTGCATCGTAATAAAAACAATCAACACAACGATGCTGCTGAGATAAATGACGATCTTTTTCCCGTTAAAAAAACGGGGGATCAGCACATAAATATTGAGATAAAAAATACCAATGAGAAACAGGTTATCGATCAGTTCTTTTATAAAGAAACCTGTATGCAGGATCTGGATGCGGTAAATGAAAAAAGGGAAAAACAGAAAGCACGTCCAGCCAAGGATGTGCAGTGAAATAAGGAAGGGACGACTCCTGATAATCCGTTTGAAATTTAGCATCACTTTGTTTGATGCGATAAACTTACACCAGATAGGGTTAGGCTTGTGTTAAAATTTGTTAATCCGATATAAGGGTTTGTTAAATTTAATAAAGAAATTAAAAACAGCTTAAAATGCGGGTTTTGTCTGACTCAGGATTATGATGATTTCGCTGATTACGCTGATTTTATATTTTTTTTGAATAATAATTAAGGGAGATAAAAGCGAATTTATCTGCTCCTTTAATTTTATTCAAATTCCCAAAATAAAATCAGCGTAATCAGCGAAATCATCATAATCCTGAGTCAGACAAAATCCGCTTTACTGCGCTTCCGTTATCTGCATATCCTTCAGCTCCTGGGGAGATACGGATGGTATTTTATGCTGTGTTAATTTCGCCGCCACAAACTGCCCTACGCGCATGGCATGTTCTTTTGAACTAAACACATGGTTGCCTGGGATGCTTGGAATCACGTCCTGGTAAATGTAGGTATGACCGTCTACATTTACCCTGTATCCCCATCCGTTGTTTATTTCAAAAGGGACCACTACTACCGGCACCATATCCTCACCTGATTGCTGTGTTGCCGGCCGGTATGATTTTCCTATTACAAATGCCAGTACAACTACGGCAATACCGGCTACGATAATGATATTACGCTTAGTCATTTTTATTGTATTCTGCGGTAGGATTAAATTCCCAAAGGTCGTCGAGCGACAGGCTGGAACTGGCGCCCAGTCCAACAAAGCCACGGTCTTTCAGGCTGAAGCCCACTGCGCCTGAGCGGGCGGCGCCTTCAAAGTCTGTTTTCTGTACCCAGCGGTCTGTGCCCGGTGTATATTCCCATACAGCAGCGGAGTAACTGCCTTTGATACCGGAAACGATGTAGCCTTTACCCTGCATGGAGAAAGCTGCTGCAGAGCTGCCGGCGAAGTTATAATCATCGTCGAAGCTGTCGTCGTTTACGTTGGCTATCGGGTTGAGGGTGGTCCAGGTGGTACCATCAAATGCATAGAAGTCTGTTACGTTGGCTGCATTGGCAGTGCCCATACAAACGTAGGCTTTGTTGTTGATCACAAAAACAGAAGCATCGGTTCTTTTTCCACTGTTCATGCTTTCTACCTGCGTCCATGCCTCTGCATCCGGGGCGGTAGGATCAAATTTCCAGTTATCTTTTAACCAGTTGCCATCATAACCGGTGGTAATAAACCCTTTATCGTTCAGCGCAAAAGCCACAGCGCCGTAACGGGCAGTGCCTTTAAAATTTGCTTTCTTAGTCCAGGTTTTGGCAACCGGGTCGTATTCGTAAAAGTCGTTCAGTTTATTTAGCCCGTCATAACCGGTACCCACATAACCTTTACCGGCCATGGCCATGCCCACAGCGCCATTCCTGGCTACGCCGGGGAAGGAGGTTACCTGTGTCCACTGGTTCTGATCCACATCATATACCCAGAAATCCTGCAATCTTTCAGTTCCGTCATAGCCGGTGCCTACGTAGGCTTTATTATCAATTACAAAAGAAGCTGCGGAGCTCCTGGCTACGCCTTCGTATTGAGAGCGCTTCATCCAGTTCCCCACCAGCGTTGTAGTATTTGAACCTTTCGAACAGGCCGCCAGGGAAGCCATCAATAATAAACTAAAACCTTTTAAATATCGCATTAGCATGTTCTTTTTACTAGCGCCAAAATTATCCGCAGGAGCATTCCGGCAAACAGGAAATAGCTGTTCCCCTGTTTTTAACGGACGGATACCGTTATTTCATCTACCAGTTGGTTTCTTTCGCCCGAAAAGCTTGTTCCTGCGCTATCGGCGGCATAAAGGATATATTTCGTTATTCATCGATGAATTTTGGCCGTTGGCATATTAAAGGAACTGAAAGTATCGATCCTGTCTAAAATTGCGCACCATGAACAATACCATATATCACTTATTTTTCAGGCGCATAGCACGGGACCTTTACAGGTACCTTCCCGCACTTTTACTGGCAATGGCGGCTTCCTCCTGCCAGAAAACCGGATTCTCCTATAATAATGTTGTAGACAATAACCAGAATACAGATTACATCCTGTCTGACACGCTTACCGTAAATGTAAAAACGGTACAGCAGGATTCCGTACCTACTTCCGGCACAGGCGTACTGCTGGCAGGTAAAAGAACCGACCCGCTGTTTGGTACCGCTACCATCCAGTCTTATTTCCAGATAGCACAACCCGCCACTGTAGATATCCCCGCAAATGGCTCCGCATATGATTCCATGGTATTGATCATGCGCCCTAATGGTTATATAGCCGGCGACTCCACCATTCCGCAGGAATTCCAGGTGTACCGGGTTACCTCTACCATACAAACAGCCAAAAACTTTTACTACCTGTACAACAGCAGCAGTTTCGCTACAGAAAGTACGCCGATCGGCAGCTTCAGCGGCGTTATCCGCCCGCTTACCGATAAAACCGTTACCGTACATATGTCCGACCAACTGGGTAGCCTGTTGTTTGGCATGCTGCGCGACAAAAGCCCGGATATCACTGCCAATAATACTTTCCTGGAATTCTTTAAAGGGCTGAATGTAAGAGGGGGACCCAACAGTAAAGCTGTTACCGGGTTCTCTGCTACCGACACCTCTCTCGTGATGCGGTTATACTATCATGTCAACGAAATTATAACCACAGTAAAGTATGTGGATTTCAAAATGCAGGCGTCTAACCTGCAGTTCAACCAGGTAGTGGCAGATCATACCGGCACGCCACTGGCCCCGCTTACAGGCAGCGTTACGGAGCTTCCTTCCGCCAGCACCGGCAACAGGGTCTTCACACAACCTGTAACCGGCTCGGCTACACGAATAGATATCCCTTATATCAAAAATCTCGTGTACATGGGACAGTTCTTTAAGATCATGAAAGTATACATGACGCTCAAACCGGTGCTCGGCACCTATACAGATAACCGCCTGCCACCAAGAATGGCGCTGTGCGAGGTGAATAAGCTGAACGAGGTAACAGATACCCTTACCTATGGGCAACTGACAGTAGATAAACTGTACGATAAAAACACCAACTACACCTTTGACATCACCAACTACGTCATCAAAGAACAAACTGCCAGCATCACAGACACGCGCGGCCTGCTGCTTACACCAAGCGCCACAGACAGCAGGACTACGCTTGACAGGCTGGTAATTGGCGATCAGCAGAACACCGACAATAAACTTAAAATACAGTTATACTACCTGTTGTATAAATAAAGGATACTCATGCGAATAAAAATATATAGCGGATTAATCATACTCCTGTTGTGCACAACCACTGTAAAAGCGCAACACGGGCTCAATTCCATTTACTCCGCCTATGGCATAGGCGACCTGGAATCGAGGGATTACAGCCGCAATTTCGGGCTGGGAAGCACCGGCATCGGCCGCCGGCACTCCGGCTATCTTAATGAACTTAATCCCGCCTCCTACAGCGCACTTCCCCCGCAGAATTTTATGTTTGATGTGTCGCTGAAAGCACAACAGATCAACTACAGCGGTAATAATATTTCACAAAACGCCGGCGACATCAACTTCAAGCGGCTGGCCCTCGGTTTTAAAGCCGCCAAGTGGTGGGGCATTGGCGCTGGTATCACGCCTTTCAGCACAGTAGATTACAAACTGGAAAACCAGCAGTTCGTAACGGGTACGGGAACACCGGTAACCGCTACCACCACAGGTACCGGCGGTTTCAACAGGGCCTATATCTCCAACGGTTTCCAGCTTAGCAAAAACTTTTCTGTGGGCGTATCTACCGCTTTCCTGTTCGGCCCCCTGAACACTACACAATATGTTGGTTCAGACTCCTTACAAACCCAGCATAACAAATATGGTTTCAAACCTAACTTTACCGCAGGCGCGCAATACACCGGTAAGGTGGGCAAGGACTGGCAACTCGGACTGGGCGCCACTTACCGCTTCGAAACAACCATGAAGCTCCAGGAAAAACTGAATATCGTGAACCAGGATGGCACTTCTTTATACCAGAAAGACCAGGATCCCTCCTTCTTTACCTTGCCGGCGGAATATGGGGCTGGCCTGAGCCTTACTAATGGTACCATTACCTGGGTGGCCGATTACCGGCATTCCCTGTGGAACTCACTGAATGAAAAAGGACCTACTTTCCGTTACCAGGATGGAGAAAGATATTCTACCGGTTTGGAATACACGATAAAACGGCAATACTATAATCAAAGCTTTGAAGGGGCCATTTTACAGGCCGGCTTCGCCTACAATAAAACCCCGCTGGTGGTTGGCAGCACGCAAATCACCGATATCTCGGGCACATTGGGCGTATCACTTCCCAATAAAAACGGACAGCTCAGGTACTATATCGGCCTCGAAGCCGGGCAACGCGGCAAGGAAGGAACAGCGCTGGTGAAGGAAACATATGTAAACGCCGTATTTAACTTCAGCTTAAGGGACATCTGGTTCTTCAAACGCCTCGCACAATAGCGGGTGGGCCGCCTTTGGCGGCACGCGGATTTTGTCTGACTCAGGATTAAACTGATTATACTGATTACCTTGATTTTATTTTTTGCGATTTTATAAATGATTTAAAAGATTTGGGGAGATGTAAGCGAGTATTTTTGTACCCGCTTACATCTCCCCAAATCTTTTAAAATCAAAAATGATCAAATCAGTGTAATCAGTATAATCAGTTTAATCCTGAGTCAGACAAAATCCGCGCATCGCCGAAGGCGATCATTGCCCGCTGGGAGACAGCAGGTCGCGGAACCAGTAGCCGGAGTCTTTGATCATTCGCTGCTGCGTTTCAAAATTCACATACACAAGACCGAAACGGGCGCGATAACCTTCTGCCCATTCAAAATTATCGGTGAGGGTCCAGGCGAAATAGCCTTCCACCGGTATACCTTCTTTTTTGGCCTTCAGTACTCCGGATAAATATTCCTGGAAATAACTGATACGCGCAAGGTCTGCTATGCGGCCGTCTGCAGCGGGTATATCAGGGAAAGCGGCGCCGCCTTCGGTGACGATCAGTTTTTTAACGCCTTCATAGGAAGCAAACTGCCGGAGCACTTCGTATAGCCCGTTGCCGTTAATCTCCCAGCCCAGTCCTGTTAGCGGTACATTACGATACCGGGCTTTTACTTCGGAGATTTTCACCACCGGCATAAACGTGTTGTACTTTACCACCAGCGGGAAATAATTCTGTACGCCAATAAAATCAAAATTGAAAGCCAGCCGGTCCCAGTCGCGCCATAAAGCATAACGGCGCTCAATACGTTTGAGCAATGGAAAATCTCCCACAGGATATCCCATGCCCAGGGAGGGCTCCAGGAACAGGCGGTTGAACAGGGCGTCTGCACGGCGTGCAGCCACCAGGTCGGCTTCACTGTTACTGTTCGGGATGATCTGGGAGCAGGACAATGCCGTGCCTATATTGGCGCCGGGCACTTCATCCCTGAGCACCCGCCCGCCCTCAGCCTGCGCCATTACCGCATGGTGCACTGCCGGTAAAAACCACGACAGGCCAAATTTACCCGGTGCATGCACCCCCAGCATATAACCCAGGGCAGTAAAGCCAAACGGCTCATTCATCACGATCCAGTTCTTTACTTTATTGCCGTACTCGCGGGCGCATATCCGCACAAATTCTTCAAAAGCAAAAACAACTCCCCGGTGGCTCCAGCCTCCTTTATGTTCCAGCGCCTGGGGCAAATCCCAGTGATAAAGCGTGATATAAGGCTCCAGTCCCAGCTCCAGGCAGGCATCTATTACCCGGTGGTAGAAGTCGATCCCTGCGGGGTTTACCGCGCCTGTGCCTTTGGGAATGATGCGGGACCAGGACAATGAAAAACGGAATACGGAAAAGCCCAGCAGCTTTGCCAGCAGTATATCCTGTGTGTAACGGTTGTAAAAATCAGTGGCTACCTGTGCGTGGCTCTTGTCTTTGATCTTTCCCTTGCGGCCGGAGAAAGTATCCCAAATAGAAGGACCTTTGCCATCGGTATTGAAGGCACCTTCATTCTGAAATGCGGAAATAGTAACCCCCCAGAGAAAATCATCCCCGAAATCCTTTCGGGTAAAGGGTACAGCAGTTGTTTGCATATGCAATACCTGTAAACCGGGGCAAGTGCTTCCCGGAATAACATGCAGTTTACAACAGTTTTCGGGGAAAATTAATTATATAATTGTTAAGGGATGATAGCGGGTGAAAATTTCGCAAAAGCTGTTTTAAAATATTACTTTTGAAAGCCTACAAAAACGATAGACAAATGATGACAGGGAAGATACATCTATTACTGGGTCTTGCTTTGCTGAGCGCCTGCGCGGGCCATCCCGGCAAGCAGGAGGCAGCAGCAAACGGCAGGGATTCACTGAATAAAATGGTGCTGATACCGGCGGGGACCTTTACCATGGGCGCCGATGACTCTACCGGTATGGCCGATGAATATCCCAAACACACGGTGAGTATCGACGGTTTCTGGATGGATGAACACGAAGTGACCAATGCCGAATTTGCACAGTTTGTAGCGGCAACAGGATATGTAACTACTGCCGAAAAGCCCATCAGTAAAGAAGAGCTGCTGGCCAGTTTACCTCCGGGCACACCGGAGCCCGACAGCAGTGCACTGGCAGAAATGATGAAGCCGGGCGCGCTGGTGTTCACACCACCCGACCATGCTGTGCCCTTCAATGATATTTCCCAGTGGTGGTCGTTCGTGGCCGGCGCTACCTGGAGGCATCCCTCAGGCCCCGGCAGCAATATCAATCAACGCGATAATGAGCCTGTTACACAGGTTTCGTGGCTGGATGCGCAGGCTTATGCCAAATGGGCCGGTAAACGCCTTCCTACCGAAGCAGAATGGGAATACGCGGCACGTGGAGGTTTGTCAGGGAAAATATATCCCTGGGGCGCCGAAGCGCTTACCAGCGGCAAACCCAAAGCCAATACCTGGAATGGCAATTTCCCCTATAACAATACCAAAACAGATGGATACTACGGCCTGGCGCCGGTAAAATCGTATAGCCCTAACGGTTACCAGTTGTATGATATGTCGGGGAATGTGTGGGAATGGTGCGAAGACTGGTACGATGCCAACTATTATATCCAGGGGGAAAAAGGCGTAAAGAACCCTGCGGGACCGGCGGCGGCATTTGATCCGGACGATCCGGGTCAGGCCAAACGGGTGATCAGGGGAGGTTCCTTTATGTGCAGTGACGAATATTGCCGTGGATACCGGGTATCAGCGCGGATGAAAAGTACGCCCGAATCCGGGCTGGCCAACCTGGGTTTCCGCTGTGTGCGTTCACTCAGCCAGCACTGAGGCTAGTTCACGGTAATCGCCGTTATACCGTTTGCCTTTCAGGTAAAAAGTAGGGGTACCATTTACACCGCTGCGAACACCGCTTTCAAAATCAGCCTCCACCCTGCTAAGCAGTTTGGGCGCTTCCATATCTTCCCTGAACTGTTGCAGATCCAGTTTCAGCTCCGTTGCCAATGTTATCAGCAGGGCATCGTTTAATTCCGCCTGGCGGTTGTAAAGGGCGTCATGCATTTCCCAGAAGCGGCCCTGCCTGGCAGCGGCTTCTGCTGCCAGTGCAGCATCCATCGCATATTCATGGGCTTCCGACAATGGAAAATTACGGAACACAAACCGGAGCCGGCCTTCAAAACGCTCCTGCAGCTCCTTTACCACAAAAAATGCTTCCCGGCAGTAGGGACATTGAAAATCGCCGTATTCAACCAGTTCAATAGTGGCGCCGGGCGCACCGAGCACATGGTCCAATGCGTTTACCGGGGGAATGAGGATAGGCATATCACTTGTCTTTTAGGTTTTCCAATGCTTCAAGGATCCCGTCGGCGCCAGGGTTTTCATTTACCGGCGATAAATAGCTCCATTGAATAATACCGTTGGCATCTATCACAAATAAAGCCCGCTTGCTGATCCCCGCTCTCTCCTCATATACGCCGTAAGCGCGGGATACAGCGCCCTTCGGTTCAAAATCCGACAGCAGGTCGAAATGGATCTGGCGGGCGCTGGCAAATGCCTGGTGGCACCAGGCGCCGTCTACAGAAATACCAAGTAATACCGCATTGTACTTTTCAAAATAGTGAAGCATTTCATTGTACAATGCCATCTGATCACTGCATACCGGGCTCCAGTCGGCCGGGTAAAAGGCCAGGATAACATTTTTTCCACGCAGGTCTTTCAGATGCACCTTTTTTTCCGGAGTGGCTTCCAGGGTAAAATCCGGGGCAGTTTCGCCTTTCTGTAACATAAGCAGTTCAATTGTTGGTCCTATATAAACAGCTGCGGGGGAATAATGTTTTGCAAAAACAAAAATGCCACGGTGGCGGACCGTGGCTTTTTGAAACAGGCTATTGCCCTTGTGTTATTTAACAATGATTGTATCGGAATCAACTTTTATGGTGTTTCCTTCCCCTTTGGTAGTGATCACTACCACGCCTTCAGGATGCGGTTCCCCTTTGTAAAAAGTGGCTTTGCCTCCTTTGTAAACATTTACAGATTTGATGGAATTAGCGGGTATGCTGTTAGCTTCTTCCCGGGTAACTTTTTTGCCGTCTACCACCATTGTTACACCAGCTGGTAATGTTTGAGCGCCAACGTTTTTGACGGAGAGGTGGCCCGTCACTCTAACAGTATCTTTTACCGGCGCTGCCAGGCTCTCCCCATTCTTTTTCATGGTAATCAGGATTACGCCGTTCTTTCCCCTGGGGCCATAAATCGCAGTGGCTGATTTGTCTTTCAGCACGTTGACAGATTCAATACCATCCGGTGAAATACCTTCCATAGATTCCACGGGGCTGCCGTCTACTATGTAGAGCGGAGCCTTATCCGGATCTACATTGCTAAGCCTGAGCACAGTTCCTTTTTTCCCGGGCGCCACGGTATCTTTTGTTATTGTGGGTGGCGCCAGCTTCACCTGTTCTACTTTAGGTGGCGGAGGCGGCTTCGGTATTCCTTTCTTCACCTGCTCTACTTTAGGCGGTGGCGGCGCTTTGGGCGGAGCCGGGGGCGGCGGTGGTACTGTGTCTTTAACAATAACGCTGGCAAAAGGATGCAGGGAAGGCGCCTTTGTATAATTGAGCGATAATACGGTTCCTCCTACCATCAGTCCTAATACCAGGTAACGCGCCATTTGATAACGTGATGACTTTTTGCTGTTCATCATGATGATCCTGTTTTTTAGATGTGAGAAATTGAAATTGTTTGCGATGGCCGTCGCATATGGGATCCCACTTACTTTAATTAAATTGTATTGATAGGCGGTTTTATCCACGCCCTGCTTCAGCAGGTACCTGTCTGTAATAAACTCCAGGTTTTCACGGATGGCTGTTTTCATCAGCCATGCGCCGGGATTGAACCAGTAAAAAATGTTGTTCAGCTCACCCAATACCACATCTACGCTGTGCCACTGCTGCACATGCACTTTTTCATGCCGCAGGATGGCCGGTAGTTCTTCCGGCTGATGCAGTACGGGGTTGATGTATATATTGCGGAAAAAAGAAAAAGGATTCACCGGTTGCTGCAGCACCTGCACTGGTGTACCAGCTATTTTACTGCGTTGGGAGCTGCGATGTATCTTCCATAATGATAACAACTGGAAACAAAAACGTATAGCCATTACCGATACACCGGTCCAGAATATGTATACCAGCAGTGTCCAGATGGTAAATACCGGCGCTGGCGCCTGCCAGCCGGCCAGGTCCGGCACATAGGTCATTACGCTGTCTGCCAGCACTTCATGCCTGTTTACAAACGCATCAATGGATATCAGGGGAAACAGGGATGAAAAAACAATACCCGTGAGCAGGAACAGCCTGTTCCCGGTGTAAAAGGTGAGCCTGCGCAAACCAAAGCGGTAAGCCAGGAAAAATAAGGTAAGCGCGATATTTGCCTTTAACAGGTATATTAAAATAGCAGGTACCATAGCCGTAATTTTATTATTTACCTTTTTCTATCATGTTGATGATCTCTTTCAACTCGTCTGGACTGATCTTTTTCTCTTTTGCGAAAAAAGATACCAGCTCTTTATACGAGTTCTCGAAATAGTCTTTTACAAAGCCATTCATAAACTTCTGCTTGTAAGCCGCTTCTTCCATTACCGGCGTATATTCATATACGTTACCCATTTTCCGGCTCTCCACAAAGCCTTTTTTCTCCAGGTTCTTAATGGTAGATGCCAGTGTAGTATAAGGAGGAACCGGCGTGCTGTGCGCCTCCAGGAAGTCTTTCACAAAACCTTTCCCTACTTTCCAGATAGCCAGCATGGCTGTTTCTTCTTGCTGGGTAAGTTTTTCCATAGCAATTAAATAATTTGAATTACGATTCTTTCGTAAATCTACGAACATTTCGTAGATAAACAAATATTTTTTTAGAAAGATGGTAGACGCGGAGGGAAACCGGTTAAAAAGAAAGAGGTGCAAAGGATTGAACCCTTTGCACCTCTTATTTATTTATCTCCCGGAGGGAAAATTATTTCAATATCTCTTCCAGTTTGGAAGCCAGTTCATCACCACGCAGGTTTTTGGCTACGATCTTTCCTTTAGGATCAATCAGCACATTCTGCGGAATGGCGCGAACACCGTAAAGATCTGCTGCTGCATTCTTCCAGCCTTTCAGATCGGAAACATGCGTCCAGGTGAGCTTATCAGCATCTACTGCGGCCAGCCATTTATCTTTTTTATCATCCAGGGAAACGCCGAGGATCTCGAAACCTTTCTCCTTGAATTTATCATAGGCTTTTACCACGTTAGGATTCTCTGCACGGCAGGGACCACACCAGCTTGCCCAGAAATCAACCAACACATATTTACCACGGAAAGATGACAGGCTGATATTTTTACCATTGGCATCCGCTTGTGCAAATTCAAGTGCTGGCTGGCCTACAGCGGTTTTGCGGGCAGACTCCAGGCGTTTGGAGAACTCTTTACCGGAAGGCGAGTTCTTTGCTTCCTTGCTTAATTTTTTGAACAGCGGTGTTATTTCAGCAGGTTTTATATCATAACCGGCAACCTGGTTCAACAGGAACATCGCAATGGGAGAATTGGTATTTTTAGCAAGAAAATCGTTTTCAATTTTTTTTTCTTCTGCATCTAACGCATCAT
The DNA here is from genome assembly GCF_036569185.1 of Chitinophaga sp. Taxonomy (GTDB): domain Bacteria; phylum Bacteroidota; class Bacteroidia; order Chitinophagales; family Chitinophagaceae; genus Chitinophaga. The sequence goes on along the minus strand of NZ_DATCRD010000137.1, from coordinate 23,579 downwards.
ATTCCGCTTCCAGCTTTTTAATGCCTTCTTCGTCTTTATTCTTTGCCAGCTCACGGTATTTGGTCTGCAGCGCTGCACCTTTCTCATTCACATCTTTCAACAGCTCATTCAGCTGTTTATAGTCGTCGTTGGCTTTGGAACCGGTTACAGTAGCCTTGCTGATGGAATCGGTAGTAGTGATGGTGATAACGCCTTTATCCAGGAAAACCGCCAGCATATCACGCCCCATAGACACCGGTTTTTCACTGCCTTTCTGTACCAGCATCAGGCTGGCCAGACCTGCTTCTTCCAGGGTGCCGCTGAATGTAAATTTACCGTCTTTGATTTGTGCGCTGTCCATGAAGTTTTCACCACTTTTGCGCATTCTCAGGTAAACGGTAGCGGGGTCATGCTGTTGGGAAACAGTTCCCTGTATAGTATAAGGCTTGCCTGCAGCTGCGCCTTTCTTATCCTGGGCAAACATCACTGCCGGCACTAAAAGGGCTATGCCTATAATTGTTTTTCTCATTGGTTCTTGTTTTACGGATAACAAATTTGTAAAATCAGCCGCTCATTAACAACCTGATTTTGATAAACGGCTATTTTAGCAACTGTTCCAGTTTAGCCTCCAGCTCTTCACCACGCAGATTGCGGGCAATAATTTTTCCGGCAGGGTCTACCAGGAAGTTGGTGGGAATAGACTGAACCCCATACTGCACTGCCACTTCATTGCCCCAGCCCCGCAGATCGGATACCTGCGTCCAGGCCAGTCCATCCTGGCTGATAGCCCGTAGCCAGCGCTCACGGTTATCATCCAGGGAAACGCCCAGGATGGTAAAATTTTTATCCTTGAACCTGTTATAAGCCTTTACTACATTAGGATTTTCCTGGCGGCATGGGCCACACCAGCTTGCCCAGAAATCAACCAGCACATATTTGCCCCTGAAAGACGACAGCTTTACCGGCTGCCCTTTGGTATCTTCCTGCGAGAAATCGTCGGCAGCCACATTCAGCACATTTGCCTTCAGGCTTTTTACATAGGCGGTTACGCTCTTTCCATACTGGCTTTCCTGCACCGACTTATCGAGCGACTCAAACAATTGCCTGAACTCTTCCGGCTCCAGCCTGCTGCGCAGTTCATTCATCATCAGCCAGATACTGGCAATGCTCTTCGGATGCGAGTTGATAAACTGTTTGCCGGTATTCACCACCTCCCTGCTGAAAGTTTCCGCCTTTTTACGAAAAGCATTCTTGCCCGGTTCATCTTCAGGATTGATCTGCTTAGCTTCGGCATTCAGCTCCTGCGCCTGTTTGATCAATGGCTCAAATGCCTTCTGATATTCCTGCATGGCCAGCGTATTGGCGTTCCCCTTTACAGAAGCCGCCACAGGATAGGTAGCCAGGGAAGTGGTAAATTGTATAGGCTCACTCCCGGTTACAAACAACATCGGGTAGTTTACATCCTGAAGGATCAATGCATATACGGAAGGCTCCTTGCCGCTCTTCACACGGAAACTGAACTGTTCATTCTTTATCACTGCCGAATCGTCCGGGTTATTGTCCTGGTCGTCAAAAAGATAAATGGTTTTGCCGTTTCCCCCTCTCACAATACCCGATACCTGCTGGGCATTCGCACCTGCGAAAACCAACGCCGCAGCGGCTAACAGGAAAATCTGTTTCATTACAAATTATTTTAATTAATTAGTGGGGTGTAATATACGAAGAGATTCTTTTATGGAGAAAGTGCCGGCTTCGCCGGCTTTTAAATTGTCTTGGCTCAGGATTTAGATGATTATACTGATTACGCTGATTTTATTACTTTCATGAATGGGCTTATAAGTTAATTATCAACCTCTAATGAATAAAATAAAATCAGTGTAATCCATTTAATCCGTTTAATCCTGAGCCAAGACAATTTCCACGCCGGCGAAGCCGGCAGGCTATTTATGCCGCTGTTTTAACACCGATATAACATCTGACAGCTGGAAACCTTTGGCCTGTAGGAGGATCAGGTAATGAAACAACAGGTCGGCAGATTCATTGAGGAATAACTCGTCGTTATTATCCTTTGCTTCAATCACCACTTCTACTGCTTCCTCTCCCACTTTCTGGGCAATTTTGTTGATGCCTTTGGCAAAAAGGCTGGCAGTATAAGATTTATCAGAAGGATTGTTCCTCCTGTCGGTGATAATATTTTCCAGGGTAGCAAGAAAATCGTTGCCTACATTCTTTTCTTCCCAGCAGGTATCAGCGCCGGTATGGCATACCGGGCCTACAGGACTGGCCTTGATGAGAATAGTGTCCTGGTCGCAATCCACCATCAGGTCTTTTACGATCAGGAAATTACCGCTCTCCTCTCCCTTTGTCCATAAACGGTTTTTTGAGCGGCTGAAAAAAGTCACCTTGCCTTCCGAAACGGTTTTCTCTACTGATTCCTGGTTCATATAACCGAGCATCAGCACCTTATTGGTAACGGCATCCTGTATAATAGCCGGTACCAGGCCATCGGGCGACTTTTGAAAATCTATCTGCATTGTTTACTTATTTCAGGTATCTTAAAATCTTACGTTCACCCCTTTATTATAAAGAAAGGTTTTGAGCGCAGGAATTTCTATTTCTTTATAATGGAAGATGCTGGCTGCAAGGGCTGCATCTGCCTGTGCGTTCTCAAAAACGTCGGTAAAATGTTCCATAGTGCCCGCACCGCCGGAAGCGATCACCGGTACATTCAGCTGCTGCGCCATTTGCCCGGTGATATCCAGTGCAAAGCCTTTCTTTGTACCGTCGTTATTCATAGAGGTGAGCAATATTTCACCGGCGCCGCGGCCTACCGCTTCTTTCGCCCAGTCGAACGCCTTTACCTCCGTTTTCACCCGACCACCATTGAGATACACGTACCAGTCGCCGTCTTCAAACCTTGTATCAATAGCCAGCACAATACACTGACTGCCAAACTCACGGGCCAGCCTGTCTACCAGCGCAGGGTCCTTAAAAGCTGATGTATTTACGGAAATCTTATCTGCACCGGATTGCAGCAGTACGTATACATCTTCCACGGAAGAAATACCGCCGCCTACGGTAAAAGGAATATTCACATGACGGGCAATACCTGTTACCAGTTCCGCCAGCGTCTTTCTTCGTTCGTTCGTTGCCGTTATATCCAGGAATACCAGCTCATCTGCTCCCTGCTCCGCATACAACGCCCCCAGCTCAATGGGATCGCCGGCATCGCGGATATTCTCAAAATTGATGCCCTTCACGGTACGGCCGTCTTTGATATCCAGGCATGGTATGATGCGTTTGGTCAACATGTGCTAATAATTTACAGGAATGTTTTTAATGCATCCATGGAGATATTACCTTCATAGATGGCTTTACCAATGATAGCGCCGCTACAGCCAATTTCCTGCAGGGCAGCCACATCTTCAATATTGCTCACGCCGCCGCTGGCTACAAAGTTAATATCCCTGAAGCGTTCTATTATTTTTTTATAGAGATCAACGGATGGACCTTGCAGCAGGCCATCTTTAGCGATATCCGTACAAAAAATATTGGTAACGCCCTGTGCAATATTGCTTTCAAGAAAATCAAATACTGACAGCTCTGTTGTTTCCAGCCAACCGCCTACTGCGATCCTTTCTTCTTTCACATCAGCGCCCAGGAATATTTTACCTGCGCCATACCGCTTCACCCAACTGAAAAAAAGTTCGGGTTGCTTCACGGCTACACTACCTATAGTAGCCAGCGCTGCACCGCTTTCAAATACTATTTCCAGGTCCTTATCCGTTTTAATGCCGCCGCCAAAATCGGTTACCAGCGAGGTTTTACCGGCAATGCTCTCCAGCACTTTCCAGTTCACCACCGCGCCTTTTTTGGCGCCGTCGAGGTCTACCAGGTGAAGACGGCGTACACCTATCGCTTCGAATTCTTTGGCCACTTCCAACGGATGCTCGTTATACACTTTCTGCTGGCTGTAGTCGCCCTGGGTAAGCCTTACACATTTACCACCGATGATATCAATGGCAGGTATGATTTCAAATTTTTTAGTTGTCATATTTTGCTGATCCAAAGACAGTTCCATCCTAACAAAATTGATCCCTCCTTTAACAAAGTAATCGCCTTTTTTCGTATAGCCCAGCCTGTCATAAAAAGTAACCGCGGTGTCGCGTGCATTACACCAAAGCAGTTTTATTTTTTCTTTTTTGCAGATGTCCACCAGGTGTGCGAGTATCGCCTTACCAAAACCCTTTCCCTGCGCAGCCGGTGCAGTAGCCAGTTTGCGGAACTGCGCGCTTTCTCTCCCGGGGAAAAGAGATACTACTGTTACCAGTTGCCCCTGGTCAAAAACACCAAAGTGAAGCCCATCTTCGTCATGGTCTACCTTCACGGCTTCCAGCGGCTCGTTAGGATACAGTACATCCCTGCGGAGCTGCAAAGTATCATCTGCGCTGATCTTCCGGATATTCATCTTACAGGTTCAAAAAGTTTTCAATGATACGCGCTCCTGCCACTGCGGATTTCTCCGGGTGGAACTGCACTGCGTAAAAATTATCCTTCTGCAGGGCTGCGCTGTAGTTGATCACGTAATTGGTGATAGCCACGGTATCTGCGCCAAGCGCTGCATAATAACTGTGCACAAAATACATGTAGGCATTTTCAGGTACGTGCTCAAACACTACGCTGTGCAAACCGGTAATATTATTCCAGCCGATCTGTGGTATTTTCAGGAGGTTTTCCACGGGCGACTGAAACCGTTTCACATCCACGTCGAATATGCCGATACATTTGGTATCGTTTTCTTCCGAATATTTACACAACAATTGCATTCCCAGGCAAATGCCCAGTACAGGCTGTTTCAGGCCGGCAATCACTTCGTCCAGTTTCCTTTCCTTCAGGTACTGCATTGCCGTGCTGGCTTCTCCCACACCAGGGAAAATCACCTTATCGGCGGCCATGATCTCTTCATGATCATCCGTAACAGTACCGTTTACGCCTAAACGCTCCAATGCAAACTGCACAGAGCGGATATTACCTGCGTTATATTTTATGATAACCGTTTTCATCTTATTACTGAATTATTTCCGAAATAAACGTTTTCACCGTTTCGTCAATATTGGTGCTGTGCTCAATGGCCCTGATAAAGGCAGTACCTATAATGGCGCCATTGGCATAGGCAGATGCCGCCTCAAAAGTAGCTTTATCTTTTATACCAAACCCAATTAAAACCGGGTTCCTGAGCTGCAGCTGCTTCAGTCGCTCGAAATAAGCCTGCTGGTCCTTCATATCCTTATCTTTTCCCGTAGTGGAAGAAGAGGATACCGCGTAAATAAACCCTTTGCTCAGGCTGTCTATTTTACGGATACGCGCTTCACTGGTTTCCGGAGTTACCAGGAAGATCAGGTGCAGGTTATATTTTTCAAAAACAGGTTTATACTCATTTTCATATTCCGCCATGGGCAGGTCTGGTACAATGATACCGTCTACACCTACTTCCGCACATTTGGCGCAAAAGGCTTCCACGCCATAGCTCAATACCGGGTTGAAATATCCCATAAGGATCACCGGCACCCGGATACTGCTTCTGAAACCGGCAAGCTGTTCAAACAGTTTGTGGAGGCTCATCCCGTTCTGAAGGGCTTTGGTGCTGCTGTCCTGGATCACGGGACCGTCTGCCAGCGGATCGGAGAACGGCATTCCCAGTTCAATAAGATCTGCACCATGTTGTTGCAGGGCGGTCATCACCGGCAAAGTGTCGTTCAACTGCGGGAAACCAGCCGTGCAATATATATTTAAAACGCCGTGTTGTTTTTTAGCAAACAGTTGATCTATACGATTCTGCATAATCCATTTTATTTATTCATGTGACGGATATAGGTATCCAGGTCTTTATCGCCGCGGCCGGAAAGGCATACCACCACTACATCGTCTGTATTCAATGGCAGGTCTTTCAGTTTAGCCAAAGCATGGGCCGATTCCATTGCGGGAATGATCCCCTCCAGCAGGCTCAGTTCATAAGCCGCTGCCAGCGCTTCTTCATCGGTGGCAGAGAGGAACTGTGCGCGGCCCGATTCGTACAGATGCGCGTGCATAGGTCCTATACCCGGGTAATCCAATCCTGCGGAAATGGAATGTGGCTCCACGATCTGTCCATCGTCTGTTTGCATCAGCAGCGTTTTGCTGGCATGGATAATACCGATCGTACCCAGTTGTGTAGTGGCAGCGGAAAAACCGCTGTGCACTCCTTTACCACCAGCTTCTACGGCTACCAGTTTCACATTTTCCCTGTCCAGGTAATGGAAGTAGGCGCCGGCTGCATTACTGCCGCCGCCAATACAGGCCACTACATAATCAGGGTCCTCGCTGCCGGTTTTTTCCAGCAGCTGTTTCTTTATTTCTTCACTGATCACGGATTGCAAACGCGCCACCATATCAGGGTATGGATGCGGCCCTGCTGCGGTGCCAAGAATGTAATGCGTATTAACGGGGTTGTTGATCCAGTCGCGGATAGCCTCATTGGTAGCGTCTTTCAGCGTTCTGCTACCACTGGTGGCCGCCACTACGGTAGCTCCCAGCATTTTCATGCGGGCTACGTTGGGCGCCTGTCTTTCTATATCGATGCTACCCATATACACTACGCACTCCATGCCCATCAATGCACATACGGTTGCAGTAGCCACGCCGTGCTGTCCCGCACCTGTTTCCGCAATGATGCGGCGCTTACCCAGCCGCTGTGCCAGCAGGATCTGCCCGATGGTATTATTCACCTTGTGGGCGCCTGTATGATTCAGATCTTCTCTCTTGAGATAAATTTTCGCTTTATATTTTTCAGACAAACGTTTGGCGAAATACAAGGGGGAAGGCCTTCCCACATAATCCCGCAGAAGGGCTTCAAAATCCCGCTGAAAAGAAGGATCACTGAGAATACCGAGGTATTGTGATTGTAATTCTTCTACATTGGGATACAGCATTTCAGGGATGTAGGCCCCGCCAAATCTGCCATAATAGCCATTCTTATCCACCTGATACCTGGAGTTGCCGGTATTGATCGCAATATCCATGACCGTTTATTTTATAATTGATGAATGAATTTGTTTCACGAATTGTTGTACCAGCGATAGGTTCTTTACACCGGGACTGTCTTCAAACTTACTGTTCACATCTGCGGCAAACAACGCGGGGATCTGCATTTCGCCAATCTCTTTGCCTTGCTCCGGCGTGATTCCCCCGCTTAAAAAGAAGGGTTGATCAAACGGGTAAGTTTGCAACAGCTCCCAGTTGAATTTCTCCCCGGTGCCGCCATAACCCTTTACGGAAGCGGTATCAAACAGGAAATAATCCGTTACCGGCACAAAAGGCGCCACTTCCGTTTGCCAGTTAACGCTATCCCCTATACGAAACGCTTTTACTACCGGGATCAACGTACGCACAGCTGCGCAAAACTCCGGCGTTTCATCGCCATGCAGTTGCACCAGGTCAAGGCCATAATCATTAACGGTACGTTGTACCTGTTCCAGCGGGGCATTCACAAAAACACCCACTTTGCGGATCCCGGTGGTTTCCCGTACAGACCTTGCATCTATTCTATTACCGGCAAAGCGCGGGGATCTTTCGTAAAAAATAAATCCTGCATAATCCACCCCGTTCTCTACCAACCCCTGCAAATCATTTATCCTGGTGATACCGCAAACTTTAATACGCATATGGTTATGATTTATGCTGCAGGTCGTTGAGTGTTTGAACAAAATTTTCAAAAGCGCGCGCCGGGTCTTCCTGTCTCATGAAATGCTCGCCTATCAGGAAACCCTGGAACCCTGCGGCTTTCAGGGTCACAATCGCAGCAGGATCATTGATGCCGCTTTCGGCTACCTTCACCTTATCTGCCGGGATTTTCGGGGCCAGTTCGCAGGAGCGGTTAAAGTCGACCTGGAAGGTGATAAGGTCCCGGTTATTCACTCCTACCAGGTGCGTATGCTCCGTTACTTTCTCCAGTTGCGCTTCGCTATGCACTTCCAACAGTACTTCCAGTCCGAGGTTATGTGCAAAGGCGGCCAGTTGCGCTACCTGCGCGGCATCCAGGCATTCTGCAATAAGCAGTATTACATCGGCGCCAATGGCCTTTGCTTCCAGGATCTGGTATTCATCTATCACAAAATCTTTCCGCAGAATGGGGATCTGGTTAAAGCTACGCGCCTGTTGCAGATCGTCTGAAGAACCGCCGAAATATTTTTCATCCGTAAGCACTGACAAGCCGGAGGCGCCATAACGGGTATATGCCGTAGTTACCTGCTGAACGGTCACCTCCCCGTTGATCAGTCCTTTAGAAGGGGAACGGCGCTTGAATTCCGCGATGATGCCTGTTTTTCCCGGCTGCTGCAGGAAGTGGCGGAGCGACAATGTTTCGCGCTGGAATGCGGGCGACTGCTGCAGATCCTGCGCACTGCGCTGCAGCTTGCGGGCTGCTACTTCGATGTGTTTATGAGCAACTATCTCTGCTAAAATATTCTTCATGATAAATTATCTGGTACTACGACTGCAAAGCAATCAGTTTTTTAAACGCATTATGTGCATTGCCCGACTCCAGGGATTCTACCGCGGCAGCGAAACAATCGTCATAAGAATTATATTTCCCGAGGCTGTACAATCCCATTGCTGCATTGGCAAAAACAACGGAATTCTGCGCCCAGGTACCTTCTCCTTTCAGGATCTTCATAAAGATCTTTGCGGCTTCCTCGGTGGAATTACCGCCGTAAATATCTTCCTGGTGCACCTTGCGCTTGCCCAGCTGTTCCGGCGTCCAGTCCTGTTCTCCCTTGTTGGTGATCACTTTCGTATCGGCCGTGAGGGATATTTCATCGTATCCATCAAGACTGTGAACGATCACAAACTGCTTATCCGTTTGCTGGAACAGGTAGTTATATACCCTTGCCATTTCCAGGCTGTACACGCCTATCAGCTGATGTTTGGCCAGAGCAGGGTTTACAAGGGGGCCCAGCATGTTAAAGAACGTACGGATACCCAGCTGCCGGCGGATGCCTGCCACATGTTTCAATGCCGGGTGGAACAACGGCGCATGAAGGAAACAGATCCCTGACTCTTCCAGTTCGGTTCTCAGTTTACTGTCGTCGTTCTTGAATTTATAGCCTACCAGCTCCATCACATTGGAAGCCCCGCTTACAGAAGATACGCCATAGTTGCCGTGTTTGGCCACTTTAGCGCCTGCTCCGGCTACCACAAAGCACGACAAGGTAGAAATATTAAAAGTATTTTTTGCATCCCCTCCCGTACCTACGATATCCAGTACATCGTAACCGTTAAGGTTTACCGGGATACAGAGCTCCAGCAAGGCATCGCGGAAGCCCAGCAGTTCATCGATGGTAATGCTGCGCATCAGGTATACCGTCATGAAAGCCGCCAGTTCGCTTTCGTTGAACATGCCTTTGGAAATGCTGATAAGGATATCTTTGGCAGCTTCGCGGCTGAATGTTTTATGTTCGAAAAGGTAATTAAGAATTTTTTTCATTTTTGGAAGATTTTTGCTGATTGGGTGTTCGATAATGTTAAAACGGGTATCATGCTGTTATTACAGGCTTAACCAGTTTCTTAAAATCTTTTCGCCCTGCGGGGTAAGCACGCTTTCCGGGTGGAACTGTACGCCGCTCACATCATACTTATTATGCTGTACCGCCATAATAAACCCATCTTCATCTTTAGCGGTGATAGTAAGCTCGGCAGGCAGGGTAGATTCATCGATCACCCAGGAATGATAACGGCCGGCCTGGATCTGCCGTGGTAAATCATTAAACAGCCGTCCATCTTCCTTAATAATATTCACATTGGTAGCTACGCCATGGTATACTTCTTTCAGGTTGGTAAGAGAAGCGCCGAAAGCCTGGCCTATAGCCTGCTGGCCCAAACATACCCCGAAAATGGATTTGGTGGGGGCGTATTCTTTAATCAGCGGCAGCAGCAGTCCTGCTTCTTCCGGGATACCGGGACCTGGTGATAAAATAATTTTATCATAACCGTTCACTTTTTCCAGTGGAATTTCATCATTGCGTACCACGGTTACTTTACCGTTGATGATCTTTTCCACAAGATGAACGAGGTTGTATGTAAATGAGTCGTAGTTATCGAAAACGAGGATGTTCATACTAAATTTTTTGTGCCAGCAGAATGGCTTGTTTTAACGCATTGAGTTTGTTGTTCACTTCCTCCAGCTCTGAAGAGGCTACCGATTTGGCCACCACACCGGCGCCGGCCTGGTAATACAGGGTATTCATTTTACTGAGTATGGAGCGGATCATGATGGCATGGTTAAAGTTGCCGTTGAAACCAACTGCGCCTATACAGCCGCCATAAAACCCACGTGCCGTAGGCTCATACTGGTCAATGATTTCCATAGCCCGGTATTTTGGCGCGCCGGAAAGCGTACCCGCCGGGAAAGAGGAAGCCAGGAGGCTAAAGGGATTCAGCTTTGGATCTACCTTCCCGGTTACTTCGCTTACCAGGTGAATAACGTGTGAGTAGAAATGTACCTGCCGGTAGGAAGCCACTTCCACATTGGTGGCATTCCTGCTAAGGTCATTTCTTGCCAGGTCTACCAGCATTACGTGTTCGGCGTTCTCTTTCGGATCTTCCAGCAGTTTATTGGCCAGGAGCTTATCCTGCTCATCATCGCCGGTACGACGGAAAGTGCCTGCAATAGGGTGAATGGTGGCTTTTCCATCCGTAATCACGATCTGTGCTTCCGGAGAAGAGCCCATTAATTTATAATCGCCGTAATCGAAGAAGAAAAGATAAGGAGAGGGGTTGATGGAGCGGAGCGCGCGGTACACATTGAATTCGTCGCCGGTGAAGGATTGCTGGAAAGCCCTGGAGAGCACTACCTGGAAAACGTCTCCGCGGAAGCAGTGTTGTTTGCCTTGCTCTACCATCTGCATATACTCCGCGTCCGTCATATTGCTTTTCTCTTCCCCGGTAGTGGCAAACGGATACCCGGGGGAATCCTTATGCCGGATCAGCGACTCCAGTAGCTCAAACTCGCTGTCGATGCCCTCCACCTGGTTTTCACATAGATACAATTCATCTTTAAAGTGATTGATCGCTATTACATATTGATAGTAGCGGTAACGCATCAGCGGGATGGTGTTACCGGCCTGTTGTTTTTGCTTATTGAATTCAATGGTTTCAAAGAACTGCACAGCATCAAAGGTAGTGTAGCCGAAAAGGCTCTGTGCCATTGGTACCGGGTGTTTCCCGGTGAAAGAATAGTTGCCGAGGAACTTCTCCATTTCATCCAGTACCTGTTGTTTATTCTTCAGCTCCTTCTTTTCCACAGGCAGGTTGGGATACTTAAATTCGAAGTGTGTGGTGGAAGTAACTTCAATACCTGCAATCGGCTTCACGCAAATAAAGGAGTAGCTGTTATCGCTGGCCCTGTAGTCAGTGCTTTCGAGAAGGATAGAACCCGGAAACTTATCGCGCAGCCGCAGATATATTCCCACTGGCGTGAAAATGTCGGCCAGCATTTGTTTGGATCTCGTTTTTACTTGGATGGTACGCATGAGTTATTGGCTGAAGTGTTTGTTTTATTTTAAAATGGGAAGGGCTGAAAAAAGCGGAAGGCCCGCTGTGTAACAGCGGGCCTTCCAAATATATTTCTATACGAAACATGGCACTGTAACACAGATCAGGATTTGATTCCGTGCCACCACCAATGTTTATTTGTAATGATATTTTGCATAGCGAGAACAAAAATGAAACATTTTTTCAGAAAATGCAAATTTTTTTTGGAGATGGCGGCGCCTTCGGCGCCTTTTTGTCTTGGTGCAGGATTAGGATGATTATACTGATTACACTGATTTTCCAGTTTTTTGCTGGAAATATTGTGTGGAGATAAGAGTATGTTGAATATTATTGTGAGGACAAAAGACAGCAGCAATTCAAAGAAACCTCAGTGGGAAATCATTAATACCACTATATCCTTCCAATACATCTCCCCAGATTATTAAATAAATTTCCCCCTATCTCCCAAAAATCTATACAACAAAAGGCAGGAAAATCAGTGTAATCAGTATAATCATCCTAATCCTGCACCAAGACAAAAGGCGCCGAAGGCGCCGCCCTCCCCGCTACAGCACCCCTTTAGTGGAAGGCAGCTGCATATTGGCAGGGTTCCGCTTTACCGCCATCTTGATTGACTTGGCAAAGGCTTTAAAGATCGCTTCTATTTTATGATGTTCATTTTCACCTTCCGCCTTGATGTTCAGGTTCGCTTTCGCGCCATCTGAGAAGGATTTGAAGAAATGAAAGAACATCTCGGTAGGCATCTCCCCTATTTTTTCCCTTTTAAATTCCACATCCCATACCAGCCAGTTACGGCCGCCAAAATCGATACCCACCTGGGCCAGGCAGTCATCCATCGGCAGGCAGAAACCGTATCTTTCAATACCGCGTTTATCTCCCAGACCTTTGGCAATGGCTTCTCCCAGCGCAATGCCGGTATCTTCTATGGTGTGGTGCTCATCGATATGCAGGTCGCCTTTGGCATTAATTTTCAGGTCTATAGCGCCATGACGGGCAATCTGGTCGAGCATATGATCAAAGAAACCCAAACCGGTATGAATATCGGCTTTGCCGGTACCATCCAGGTTCAGTTCAATGCTGATATCTGTTTCATTGGTTTTACGTACATGCGTTACCGTTCTTAATCCCAGTTTCAGGAATTCGTAGATGCGGTTCCAGTCGGTGGTTTCCAATGCAATAACGGATTGCAGGGCAGCGGCATTATCGCTGATCTCTGCACTGCCCAGGCCGGAGCCTTCATTGATCCAGATGGCTTTTGCGCCCAGGTTCTTTGCCAGTTCCACATCGGTGATACGGTCGCCTATCACAAAAGAATTGGCCAGGTCGTAATTGCCATCCAGGTATTTGGTGAGCATGCCGGTGCGGGGCTTGCGGGTAGGCGCATTATCAGCGGGAAAGGAGCGGTCAATGAACACCTCATCAAATCTGATCCCTTCGTTCTCAAAGGCCTTCATGATCATATTCTGGGCTGGCCAGAAAGTATCTTCAGGGAAAGATGCAGTGCCCAGGCCATCCTGGTTAGTCACCATAGCCAGCTCATAGTCCAGCTCAGCGGCGATCCTGGCCATATTCACAAATACTTTGGGATAAAATTCCACTTTGTCCAGGCTATCGATCTGGTAGGTGGGCGGTACTTCTCTGATCAGGGTACCGTCGCGGTCTATAAAGAGCACTCGTTTCATGCAGATGCAGTTGTGGCTGTTTTCAGGTTAAAAGATTTCAATACTTCCAGCAGGCGCAGGTTTTCAGCAGGGGTGCCGATGGTGATGCGCAGGCATCCCATGCACAGCTCTACTTTGGAGCGGTCGCGCACTACAATACCCTGTTCAATGAGATAGTTGTAAATGCCTTTTGCATCCGTGGTTTTTACCAGTATAAAGCTGGCATCGCTGGGGTAAATGTGCAGTACTTCCGGCAGCTGGATCAATGCAGCGGAGAGGAGGTCGCGCTCTATCACTATTTCCCGGATCCATTCATTCACCTGGCTTACATTTTCCAATGCCTGGAGCGCCAGTTCATTCGTAGCCTGACTGATATTATAGGGAGGCTTTACCTTGTTTAAGGTATTCACAATTTCCTCGCTGGCAAAAGCCATCCCGATACGGAGACCCGCCAGTCCCCATGCCTTCGATAATGTTTGCATCACCACCAGGTTAGGATATTCTGTGAGCTCCTGGATAAAAGTTTTCTGACGGGAGAAATTGATATATGCTTCATCTATCACCACAATACCATCAAAATTATTCAGCAGCAGTTCTATGTCCGCACGATTGATGGAATTCCCTGTGGGGTTATTGGGAGAACAGATGAAGATGAGCTTGGTGTTATCATCTATAGCCTGTTGCAGTGCGGGGATATCCAACTGGAAATCCTCTGTAAGTGTTACTTTACGGATCACTGCATCATTGATGTGCGCACTTACTTCATACATCCCGTAGGTAGGCGGGCACAGGATCACGTTGTCCACACCGGGATTCACAAAGGAGCGGTAAAGCACGTCTATGGCTTCATCGCTGCCATGACCAATAAAAATATTCTGGGGAGGCACTCCTTTGATATCGGCAATTTTGTATTTGAGCTGCCATTGCATCGGATCTGGATAGCGGTTATAATTCACCGGCAACGGGGATCCGAAGTTATTTTCATTAGCATCCAGGAAAATGGAAGCTTCTCCTTTAAATTCATCTCTGGCAGTAGAATACGGTACCAGTCTTTTTATGTTTTCCCTTACCAGGGTATCGAGATTAAACATATGGCGTTAATTATTCTGTTATAACTGAGCCGGTATATTCCAGCACTTTTAATCGTACAGTGACAGCGTTCTTATGCGCATCCAGTCCTTCGGCGGCGGCCATGGCCTCTATAGTAGCGCCAATGTTCTGCAGCCCTTCGGGAGATATCTGCTGAAAAGTAATCTTTTTTACGAAGCTATCCAGCGAAACGCCGCTGTAAGCCCTGGCATAGCCATTTGTAGGCAGCGTGTGGTTGGTTCCGGAAGCATAGTCGCCGGCGCTTTCAGGTGTATAATTTCCCATGAAAACGGAGCCTGCATCTGTTACTTTATCCGCCAGGTTCTCTGCTCCTTCGCAGGCCAGGATCAGGTGCTCCGGTGCATAGGCATTGAGCATATCGATGGCCGTATCCATATCCTGCACCAGGATCATTTTACTGTTTTCCAGGGCCGAGGTAGCAATACCTTTACGGGACAGTTCATTCAGCTGTTTGTTTAATGCGTAGGTTACATTGGTGAGCACCTCTTCACTGGTGGTTACCAATACTACCTGGCTATCGGGCCCATGCTCGGCCTGCGACAATAAATCGGCCGCCACAAAGGCCGGCACACAGGTATCGTCTGCCAATACAGCTACTTCCGAAGGGCCCGCCGGCATGTCGATAGCCACGCCGCTTTTATTCACCAGTTGTTTCGCGCAGGTAACATACTGGTTACCCGGACCAAAGATCTTATATACCTGCGGCACGCTTTCCGTACCGTAAGCCATTGCTCCGATGGCCTGTACCCCTCCAATGGTGAATACTTTTTCAATCCCGATCAGCTGTGCTGTATACAGGATGGCCGGGTGTAAAGAAGGCGTGCAAAGCACTATCTCCTTACAACCTGCTATCATAGCTGGTATTCCCAGCATCAGGATAGTAGAGAACAGGGGTGCGGAGCCACCGGGTATATATAAACCTACCTTTTGAATGGCCACTGATTTACGCCAGCACTGAACGCCAGGCATGGTTTCTATTACCTGCGATTTTTCCTGCTGCGCGCGGTGAAATGCGGTAATATTTTTCGCCGCCTGCTGAATGGCTGCTTTTAATGCCGGTTCCAGGGCAGTTTCTGCCGCTGCAAAAGCGCTGGCCGGCACCTGCAGGTTATCCAGCGTAACCTTATCAAATTCTGCTGCGAATTTTCTGATAGCTGCATCGCCACCAGTGCGTACTTCCTGCAGGATATCGCTCACTTTTTTTTCGAGCGTGGAAGTATCCATTACAGGCCTTTGCAGCAGTGTGTTCCAGGAACTTTTATCGGGAAATCTGGTCGTTTGCATCGTTTACTCAGTTTAATCAGATCACCATTTTTTCAATAGGCACTACCAGGATACCTTGTGCACCGGCTTCTTTCAGGCTTTCGATGATATCCCAGAAATCATTTTCATTCAGCACGGAATGCACAGAGCTCCAGCCCGCTTCCGCCAAAGGCAATACCGTAGGGCTTTTCATACCGGGTAGCAAGCCAATGATCTCATTCAGTTTATCGTTAGGTGCATTGAGCAGGATGTATTTATTATTCTTTGCTTTCCTTACCGCCTGGATACGGAATAACAATTTGTCGAGCAGCAGCTGCTGTTCCGGTTTCATGCTGTGACAGGCAGCCAGTACGGCTTCTGATTTCAGCACTGTTTCCACTTCTTTCAGACCGTTCATAAACAGGGTGGAACCGCTGCTTACCAGGTCGCAGATAGCATCTGCCAAACCTATGCCCGGCGCTATTTCCACTGATCCGCTGATTTCGTGGATCTCTGCGGTGATACCATTCTGTTGCAGGAAATCTTCCACGATCACCGGGTAGCTGGTAGCAATCCTTTTGTTTTGCAGGTCTTTCACGGAAGTATAGTCTACCGATTTCTCTACTGCCATGGATAAACGGCATTTGCCAAAGCCCAGTTTCTGAACAATATTTACCTGCTTTTGTTTTTCGAGCACTACATTTTCACCTACTATTCCTATATCGGCCACACCATCTTCAATGTATTGCGGAATATCATCATCCCGCAGGAAAAACACTTCCAGCGGGAAGTTGTTAGCTTCTGTTTTCAGCTTGTTAACACCATTATTGATGTCGATGCCGCATTCCTTCAGCAGTTTAATGGAATCGTCGTGCAGGCGGCCGGATTTCTGGATTGCAATTTTCAGTTTCATCCCTGGTAAAATAAAAAGGGGCTTACCTTTCCGGTAAGCCCCTGTTGATGATGTAATATGGTGATATACACAAATCATCCCCTGCCTACCCTTGTGGTAAGATATGATGATGGTGATGTGTATGTTTGTTTGTGATCATAATTTTCAGGTGCAAAAATAGCAAGTAAAACGATATAACAAAGGTTTTTTTTGGAATTGACCGGAAATTTAAATATAAGCGCTTATATATAACCGCTTTTACAATAAGCTGCTTTATTAGCCGGTACGCCTGTTACTTCGCCAGCCTGCTTTGCAGTTCGGGCACTACATTTTCAAATGTGCGCAGCAGCCGGTCCCAGTTGCGGAAGGATTCATCGGAACTGGCTGATACTCCCGGAGGCGCTATTTCACTTACCAGCTTTGCTTTGTAGGTAAGAGGATCTGTATTTCCTGTTTTAATAATAAGACGGGTACGGATAGTAGCCGCTTTAAATGATTTTACCACCCAGGCAGTGCACATATAGCCGGTGGCTTTGTCTGTAACGGCAATCACATCAAAATAACCGGTAATGATACGGTTGATCAGTTTCCAGGATTCTTCTTCATTATGGTTTGTACGCACATCTATATCCTGGTTGGCCAGGTTGGTGACCATAGAGTTCTCGTACGCATCATCTTTTTCCAGTTTAATATAATCCGTTGATGGGAGCGTGTGCTTTCCATCATTGATATAATTCCTTTCCTGGGTAATGAAGCCTACTTTTTCCACGCGGATATTTACCTGTGCATATGCCCCGACTTTAATTTCCGTAGATGTGTTATTGACCAGTTTTCCATCTACGTAGATCCGTGCATCATTCTCTGTATTGATGACGATCTTTTTGGATTTAACTTTGGCGGCCACTTCACGGGGAATAAAAAATACAAATGCTGCCAGACAGTAGAACAGGAGTGCTTTGATTTGAATGCTCATAAGAAATAAGGATTGTATGAGGTTTACAATTGAGGTTTACAATGCTATTACTTAGCGGTGCCCTAAGTTATTTACAGGATGGGGAGGAAGTGTAGAGAGAAATTGCGGATATGGTGAATAACAAGTGATTAACATTTATACAAAAATAACAAAGCGGGGACTTGTTATTCCCCGCTTTGTTATTTATAACATTCTATTGCTTAAATCAATTAGGCACATTTGACCAGGCAGACCATCCCAGTCCGGATTGCCATGATATCTGCTGCAACAGGCCACTTATACCCGGCGCATAAATGTTAAGGGAGTTGGCAGATCTTGCAGCTACAGCAGGTGCTCCGGCAATACTGCCACCAAGCGTTTGCCAGCCCGACCATGAATCGGAAGTAGGAGACGATGCAGTATTATACAATTGCGCCAATGTGCCATCGGTACCTTGCGCATAAACATTTACTACCCACAAAGACCTTGATACCGCAGCAGGGCCGGATGCAATGCTTCCTCCCAGGTCTGTCCATGGCAGCCAGTCCGGCGCCCCATACACCCATTTTCTAAGCATAAGGTTATTGGCAGTTCCTTTTGCAAATACGTAGAGATTGGTAGAATCGAGCGCTGCAACTGCAGGTGCGGAAGTGATATTCCCGCCCAGGCTTTGCCAGGTAGACCATCCAATTCCGGGCTGCCAGTATCTCTGGATCAGGTGGTTCGCAGAATCACGGGCAAAAACATTAATATTCGCGCCATCCCTGCAAATGGCAGCAGGTGCCGAGTTCAGATGTCCGCCAAGATCGGTCCAGCCCGACCAACCCGTTGATAATGTCCACCTTTTTTCAATCAGCGTATTGGTAGCGCTTTTTGCATATACCACCAAAGAGTTGATGTTCTGTGAAGCCACCGCAGGTGAAGATGTAATAGTACCTCCAAGGTTCTCCCATGCAGACCATCCTGCCGCCGGCGACCAGGTACGGTGAATCAACTGATTACCGGTACTCTGTGCAAAGATGTCTACCACATCAGAACCCTTCCTGGAAATAGCCGCAGGGGAAGTAGTTAAATGGGTCACGGTATCCACTGATAAAGTATCTCCTCCCAATAATGACCGGGAGCCGGCATCAAGCGGTTGGATTTCATTCAGTGAATTGCGTGAGCAGGAGGCAAAGGTAACAAGGCCCGCAAACAGGGGCAGTAACAATTTTTTCATGTGAGGGAAACGGGTTTTAAATAGAATAATTAATCGTTAACTAAAAACAATGTCATTTCAAATATAGAGGATAAACCTATTCCCGGCAGATAAATTTTCCACTGGATATGTTCGCTCCTTTCTACATGGGGAAAATCTTTACTGCGCCCGTTTTAGCACCCAAAACTCATAGCCCGCTGATCCCCTGCCACTTATCCTTTCCTCCCGCCAGCCGCGGATTTCCACCTTTTGCAAACAATGTGTTAATGGATTTTAAAAACTAATAATTTTAGCTTTATTTTGCTAATAATATTAGTATTTATTAATTAAACGATAGCTATATGAAAGCATTGAACATAACCCTGCCATTCTTTAATACAAGTATCCCCGCAGGATTTCCTGCCCCTGCCCTTGATTCGGGGGAAGAACAAATTGACCTTTCCCGGATCCTGCAACCCAACCCTGCCTCCTCCTTTATTATCAGGGTAAAAGGCGATAGCATGACAGACGCCAGTATCCCCGATGGCTGCATGGCCATTGTAGACCGCTCTATCCGCCCGTCAACGGGAGATATAGTGGTAGCAGCGCTCAATGGGGAGTATACGGTAAAACGGCTCGTAAAAGCCGGCCGCAGCTGGGTATTGCACCCTGAAAATCCATTCTATAAACCAATAGTGATCACAGAAGATACTGACTTCCAGGTATGGGGCGTGGTAACCTCCGTGATCGTGGATATGCGAAAATAACCAGGAAGCACTGCAGCTGTACAACAGCGGTTGCTATTGCGATAAAAATAAAAGTATCTTTATCAGATTTAGATCCATATGTGTTACGATATCGCTTTTACATCCAGCATAGAGAGCATTTACAAATACCTGCCGCGGCTGAAGCGCAACGGCAACCTGGATATCCACTTCGACCCTACCTGGCATAAGATCGGCATGTCTTACCCGCAATGGCCGGTAATCACCAACAACAATGGCTTCCGGCTGGAAAAATATACATGGGGACCGGTACCGAAAATGCTGGATACCCTGGAAAAAGTAAAACGGCAGCGGCAACTTTTCCTTAATGCCCGCAGTGAAAAAGTACTGGAGAACGGTACTATGTGGAACGCCATCCGGCATCAACGCTGCCTGGTGCCCGCTACCGGCTTCTTTGAATACCGGCAGATCCCGGGCTGGAAAAACAAAGTAGCCTACTATATAAAACCTAAAGACCAGGAGCTCTTTTTTATTGCAGGGTTATGGGCTATGTCCAACTCCTGGGATGTAGATAAGCCCGCGCGCATTCCCACCTTCACACTGTTAACCCGCGCCGCCAATCCATTAATGGCGCAGATCCACAACGGGGGCGATAATGCCGGCAGAATGCCCATGATGCTTACTACAGACCTGGCAGAGCAATGGCTGCAACCGGAGCTAACGGATACGGACATACGCAGCATTATACAGTACGAACTGCCACATACACAGCTGGACTACTGGCCTGTGAACTCGGTGAGGAAAGTGAAGCCCGATGACGCCGCCGTTATAGCCCCCGCAGCTTATGAAAATTTGCCTACCCTCCAGATGTAAATAACAGGAAATGTACAGGAGCACACCAGCATTCATATAAAAAAGCGGGCGCCTCTCACAAGGCGCCCGCTTACTATCGTTACGTTTTTTTCAATGGCTTATTTCGCCACTACCCCTGCAGGCGCCTTCCCATCGGTATTATCCAGCTGCAATCCCAGCAGCTGCGCCACCAGCGGCGCTACATCCGTTACATTCATTTCTTTTATATGACCACCGGGCGCTATTCCTGCCCCCGAAGCCACAAACCCGGTTTGTATCTCTTTAAAATCCGGGAAATAACCATGCGTTCCTCCTTTGGCTCCCCTTACCAGTTCGCCGGTGGCGCCTCCGCTAATAGTTACGCCATCCACTGCGGAAATAGCCATGGCGGCATGAGGGTCCGCACCTACCTGGTCCAGCTGCTTACGGCTGATGATACGGAACATTTGCTGCTGCGCAGGCGGTAATGCCTTCAGCAACGCCAGCACTTTCTGCTGTGTAGCCATATCTTCCGGATCTTTCAGGTGCAGGAAAGCCGACCCACCCGCGGAAAAGAATTGCGCTTTCCAGTCGCCCGTCTTCACATTATTCAGCAAACCATTCTGCGCCAGCAACACATTGGGGGAAAAGCTCTGCGCAATATTCACAAACCCATGATCGCCGGTAACAATAATGGTGGTATTTTCGTATATACCTGCCCGTTTTAATGCTTCTATTATAGTACCCAGCGCCCTGTCGGCGCCCGCCACTGCCTTCCTTACCAGCAGTCCATCCCTCCCCTGCTCATGCTCATAATGATCGGTACAGGCCAGGTGCAGCGTAGTGAGAGCCGGTTTATAGGTAGTGATCAGGTAGGCGCTCATACGCGCTACATTTTCATCCAGGATCATTTCTTCATCTTCCATGGTGAAGTCCTTCGCTCCCAGCTTTCCGGTGGCATGGTCCTGTACTTCCTGCCACAGGGACAAAGGATTGGTAACCGTAGCCATTAACTCGCGCCTGTCCTTTTTACCTACCAACCATACATCCGGTATATTGTAATCAATGGGCGCTCCCACAGATACCGGCCATATCACGTTGGCCGATTGCTTACCGGCCTTATGCACTGCATCAAACAAGGTGGGAACTTTGATACTGTCGTAATAAAAATACCAGATGCCGGTGGCGCCATTAGGCTCAAACGGCGTGTTGTAATAAATACCATGTTTAGCCGGTGTTACGCCGGTGATCAGCGAGGTATGATTGGGATAAGTCACCGTAGGAAATACACTGTTCACCCCATCTGCGTAAGCGCCACTGTCTTTCATTGCCCGCAGGTTCACCATGCCCCATGAAGCATCTGTATAAAAGTCCGGGCGAAAGCCGTCAATAGTGATCAGCACTACATGTGCGGCCCGCTGTGCATAAGATGCGCAGCTTATCATCAGCAACAATGCTATAGCGGTAATCTTCTTCATACTATTTATATTTTACTTTATTTCCAGCCCGGGTTCTGTACCAGTTTAGGATTCAATACCAGTTCATTATACGGTATCGGGTATACGTACTTATAATCTTCCCACTGGCGTTCAATATTGCTCAGCCAGATGAGATTACCACTTGTACCGGCAGATAATTTTGTTTGATCATCATCAATCAGGAAATAATATACTCCCGGTACTTTTGTTGCCGGCGTTTTCTTCACAAAGGATACATCGGGTTTTCCATCTTCATTCAAATCCATCAGGGCATCCATAGCTGGTACATACAAGCCAATATAGGGCTTCAAAAGTAAAGGTCCAAGTCCCCAGCGTACCAGGTCATAAAAACGGAACCCTTCCAGGATCAGCTCTATCCCTCTTTCGCGGCGTACTTCCAGTAATGCGGCGTCTGTTACGCTTGCGTTAACATTTGGATGCGCTGTTTTATCCCTGAAATAATCAACGAGGTAAGGATCTGCTGTTAATGGCATACCGGTATTCTTCAAACCGGCACGCGCTCTCAGCAGTTTGATGGTGGTATTCCAATCGTCCGCACTGAGGGCGCCTAATTCTGCCTTTGCTTCTGCTTTATTCAGCAATACTTCTGCATAACGGATAATGGGCACAGAGTTGTTATTCTCTGCTACCCCATCGGTAGCCTTGGCGTCCATTGTGAATTTCAAGGGCTGGTAACCGGTGTAAGTATAGGTAAAATCAGGTGGTGCTATTTGTCCGTCGCGACTATATTTCCCCATGCGGATGGTCTGTTGCAAACGCAGGTCCCTGTTCTTTACTTCTTCATTGAAAGGCAGGTTATCATAACCGGGCGTATCTGTAAAGCGGCTGCCATCAATATTCAGGTAGGTATCCGTAAATGTTTTCACCAGGCTGATCCTGTTGCCATAAGTGGCGCTGGTAAAATACCAGTTGGCATCATTGAACACCCGTAAGCTCTTATTGCATACATAGGCCAGGATCACCTCACTGGCATTAGGCGTTTCGTTGATGAACAGGTTACGGTAGCTCATAGTAGCGTCGCTGCCGGTGTTCAGACTATACAGCCCGCTCTTGATCACTTCGTCGGCAGCGCTCACTGCGGCATTCAGCCAGGTGTCTGCACCTGGCAAACGTGTTCCCGGGCGGTGCTTGCGGTAAGTACCTTCAAATAAACATACGCGCGATTTGTACGCCAACGCCACCCAACGGGTAACCTGTGAACAGGTGTTATCTTTCTTGTTACGGATATTGGCGCAGGCAAAATCAAGATCCGCCAGGATGCTGTCCATTACAGCAGCGCGGGGATCGCGGCCTTTATACAGGTCCGGATCATCAATGGTCATGGTTTTTCCGTACCAGGGCACATCGCCAAAACGCTTTACCTTTTCAAAGTAAAACATGGCCCGGAAAAAGCGGGCAATCCCTGCATAATGATTCTTTGCTTCATCGGCAATTTTCGCCTGGTTGTAGTGCTCCAGGAAATAATTGATGTTACGCAGATCGCTCCAGCTCCATCCGGTGGATTGTGTGGCGGAGTATGCATCCCGCTGGATAAAGGTATTTACATCTTTCCCCGCCATATAATCGCTCATTACATCTCCCCTGATAATTGCATTGCCATCAGGTAATATTTTATAGAAAGAAGTAGCATACAGCTGCAGATCCTGCTCTGTATTAAACGCATTGCCGGGATCCAGTTTATCAAACGGCTTGAGGTTAAGATCCGTTTTACAGGATACCATCGCCAGGAGCAATAAAAGGTAAATACTATTTTTCATCTTCATAAAAATTAGTCGTTAAAAAGTTACGCTTACACCAACGGTATATGTTTTCAGCATCGGGTATGCCATTCCGTTACCCGCGCCAATACCTGCAGCATTGTTATTCAGCTCCGGATCAGAGCCTTCAATGACTTCAGGGTCCAGCGTTTTCATGATACGGTATAA
>NZ_DATCRD010000136.1:0-11109 GCF_036569185.1 Chitinophaga sp. | reverse complement strand
TTGCGTACGTGTTCCGCACCCGTTTGCCGGTCGCCACCCGGTATTGCTACCTGTGCTGCCCCTCGACTTGCATGTATTAGGCCTGCCGCTAGCGTTCATCCTGAGCCAGGATCAAACTCTCCATTGTAAAGAAGTTTTGATACTGACTAATTTCTCTCGAAATCGGTCGGATCGTTTGTTAATTATGTTAGCTATAACATTACCTGTGTTTGATTCAAACTATCACTAATTTGAATCGTGCTGTTGTTTCCATTCTTTCAAAGAACTTTTGGTCACTTACATGACCAGTAGCTGATGTGTGAGATCCGATCTCTGTGACGCTGCAGTCAAACATCTTTTCAATTCGTTTCGCAACTTCCGCTGCCCCGTTGTTGTTGGGGTTGCAAAGGTAATCAACTTTTGATTTCTTCCAAATCTTTTTAAAGATTTTTTTAAATTTTATTTTCTCATCACAGCCAACCGCAGATGCACTGGTACCAGGTATTAGCGACCGGATCACGATAATAAAATAAATGCAGAAATGTAGTGTTGGAAAGAGCTTTTGTATGCCTGCTTTCTATCAAAGCGGAGCGCAAAGGTAGGCGCTTTTTTTACACTTCCAACTTTTTTGGAGAACTATTTTTATAAAAAACCTGTAACCCTTCACCAGAAAGGATTACAGGCATAAAGAATTATTGATGATCAAAGCTCAGCGGCTGTAAAAGCCCCTCCGGATATCTCACATTCATTAAAAACAATCCCTGCGGGGGAACTGCAAAATCCGCATTTGTACAATCGAGGCTTTCTATTGCAGCTTTGAACTCATCTATGGAAAGCTTGCCGCGGCCCACCCTCAGCATAGTTCCTACCAGGCCGCGTACCATCCCCCGGAGGAAACGGTTGGCGGTAACGTTATAGACTATACGTTCACCATTTACTGTCCAGTAGGATTCGGTAATGTTACATATATAGGTTTTCACCTGCGTATTGCGTTTGGAAAACGTGGTAAAATCACTGTAACCTTTAATCACTTCTGCTGCTTCCTGCAAAGCATCGATATTTATCCTGTAAGGAAAAAAGTATCCGCGGTCTTTCAGGAAAGGATCTTTACGGGTATATAATGTGTACTCATAGGACCGTGCCAGTGCTGCAAAGCGGCTGTTGGCATCGGGTGGCACCAGGTAGATGGCACGCAGCACTATATCGTCGGGGAGAATAGCGTTGATCTTATACAGGAACTGCGGATGCAACGGCAATGCCGTATCAAAGTGCAGGAAGTTCTGTTGTGCATTCACACCGGCATCGGTTCTGCTGGAGCCGGTGCTCTCTATCGTTTCGCGGAATAAGATGCTTAACGCCCTGTCTATTTCCGCCTGCACGGTATGTGCATTCTCCTGCACCTGGAAACCGCTGTACTGCGCCCCCTTATATCCTACTTCTATAAAGTACCTGTTCATATGGGGGCGAAAATAAAGAATTACAAACTATCCGGAATGAATTACGGAGTTATGGTGAGATAAACCAATGGTTCATCTTCCCATAACTCCGTAAAAATGAAGGTGATATTATTTATGTAACATGGCTTTGAACCGGCCCCTGTAATAGTCGTCGATCAACAGGGTTTCCAGGGAGCCATATTTCTCTGTATCCAGTGTTTTAGGGTAAGCAGCATCCAGCAAGCGATAGCGGGTATCGTCTGCAGTGAGCAGCTGCACCAGGGTTTTCACCTGGGCTGTTTGCAGGCAATAGTTGCGGGTTTGTTTCTTAAACACATCAATCATACTGTTATCCGTTCTGGCGGCTACAAATTTGCGCAGCACCTTGCGGAAGGTATCATCGTCCATTACATTGGCGCAATCGGAATTGATCAGGCGCGTATCTGCCTTCTTTTTAGCAGCAGGCGCAGCTTCCGTTGTTACTTCCGCTCCTAACGGCGCCCCTGCAGCGTCTGCATTCACCATTTCCTCGTCACCGCGTTTCTTTTTCTTTTTGCTGCGTACCGGTTCTTCATCTGTTATTGCGATGCCATAACCGCTGGAATCCGTAATAACATTGGCCGGATGCTCGGTATCATCAAAGATCTTCTTCCTCTTCTTTTTGTTGCGTACCGGGGCTTCTTCTGTGGTAACCGGCACTTCCACTACCGTAGGCGCAGTAGCGGCGGTTTCCGTTGCTGCGGCAACCGGTGCAGGCGCGCCACCGTCCTGGAATTCTATAAAGTCGGGATCTCCTTCTTTTGCCTTGTGTTTCTTTGATTTCTTTTTTACCGGCTCTTCTTCTGTACCTGCAGCAGCTTTGGCTGCTTCTTCCGCAGCGGCTTCACTGGCGGCAGTTTTATTTTCTTCTGCAAGTACCCCGCTCAAAATTGCCTGTTCTTCTTCTGTTAAAGGTTCTCTTTCTCCCCTGTTACGTTTCTTCCGGGATTTTTTCACTTCAACGGCTGCAGGTGCGGCTTCTGCAGGAGCTACTTCCTTTTTCACTTCCGGCAGCGGTTCCGGTTCGTCCCTGTCGTCGCCCCCCACCACTACTTTATCCAACGCGGAGGCAAATGAATTGCCTGATTTTGCCGGGGCAGGTTTAGCCGGGCCTGTTACAATGGCTTTATCTGCAAAAGTGGTTTCCAGGTCTTTTTGCAGGTTAGTCATCATTTCCTTTTTGGCAGTGTCCAGTTCAGGTACAACAGCGTCCGGAGCTGGCGGCGCTGCTGCTAACGCTGTTTCCCCCGCACCGGACTTCAGTTCCCGGAAGGTTTGCAGGTTATATAAAGAATAACCGGCTTCGCCAGACTGCTTCAGCAGGAAACCCTGATCAGTTTTGGCTATTCTCAGGTTAAACTGTGCTTCTTTGGATTCTTTATTGGGAAAGCCTACCGTAATAGGCGCCGTACCGGTTTCCAGCCGGGGGATGATAATATAGCCCCTGTCGGTGGAGCTCAACACTTTGCCGTTATGCTTTACATAGAACGGCTGTCCCTTCTCGCTCTGGATATATACGTAGTGGAGCTGCTGCTCCTGCGCCCACAGCCGGCCGCATAGTAACAGACATGCCCACACGAATATTACTGTCCTGTATTTAAGATGCATACTATAGATTGGTATAAAACTCTCCTTGTGCAAATATTATTCCAGCACGATCAGCACTTCGCCTTTTTCCACTGCGGTGCGCTCTGATACCTTAATTTCTTTTACGATAGCGTCTGAACCGGCCTTGAACACATTTTCCATTTTCATAGCTTCCAGGATCAGTACCGGGTCGCCTTTTTTGATGGCCTGCCCCGGGGTTACCAGCACTTTGAGCACCAGGCCCGGCATTGGCGCCTTGATATCATTTACCTTCCTCGTCATGGCATCTTTGATACCCATAGACGCCAGCAGCTGGTCGATCGGCTCTTCTATCACCACTTCAAACTGTTGCTGGTTTACCTGCAATACTACCGTTTTGGTCTCTCTCTCTATCCTCAAAACCTGCGCCTGGTAACTGTGGCCATCCATTATAACGCTGTAATCGCCGGAAGGCAGCTTCACCGCCGACCAATCCACTTCCTGGTTATCGCAGGTAACCTTTGTATCGTTATTAACGGCAAATGCAGATTTACCATTCACTATTGCTTTGATCATAATGTTGTTTTAGCGCCCCCGGGCGTAACAAAAATAGCATTTTTAACCACTTACCTCATATTTGGCCCATTTGTTTAAATTTGACTCTTTTAAATTGGCCCAAGCCAATACATTTGTTTAAAACAGTCTTTTACATGAATCTACATCTGAAGCAATCCCTGATGGGGATGCTGATCGGAGGAATAGCCGGTCTGGCGATGAGCACTAACCTGATGGCCCAATCTGACAACACTGCCCAGGACGACCCCGCATTAAAGATCTACCGCGCATCTGCCACCAAAGTGAACGACCTGGTACATACGAAGCTGGACGTACGTTTCGACTACGCCAAACGGTACCTCTATGGCAAAGCCTGGATAACCCTCAAGCCTCATTTTTATGCCACCGACTCCCTTACACTGGATGCAAAGGGCATGGACATCAAGGAAGTAGCGGTAGTAAAGGCAGGTAAAAACAATGCCCTGAAATACAGCTACGACAGTCTTCAGCTGCATATCGCACTGGATAAAAGCTACAAAGCCACTGAATCATATATCATCTATATCAGTTATACAGCAAAACCCGATGAGCTTAAAGTAAAGGGTAGCGCCGCCATCTCCGATGCCAAAGGGCTCTATTTCATCAACCCGGATGGTAAAGATCCCAATAAGCCCACCCAAATATGGACCCAGGGCGAAACTGAAAGCTCTTCCGCCTGGTTTCCCACTATCGATAAAACCAACCAGAAATGCACCGAGGAAATCAGCATGACGGTGGAAAAAAAGTATGTAACCCTTTCCAACGGTAAGCTGGTTAAGCAGAAAAACAATGCCGATGGTACCCGTACCGACACCTGGAAGATGGATCTTCCCCACTCCCCTTACCTGTTTATGATGGCTGTTGGTGAATATGCCATTGTAAAAGACAGCTGGCGCGGAAAGGAAGTAAATTACTATGTAGAAAAGCCTTTTGAGAAATATGCCAAAGCCATTTTTGGCAACACTCCTGAAATGCTCACTTTTTATTCCAGCATACTGGGATACGATTACCCCTGGGTGAAATACTCCCAGATCACAGGCCGCGACTACGTTTCCGGCGCCATGGAAAATACCACAGCTACGCTTCACGGAGAATTTATGCAGAAAACAGACCGTGAACTGCTCGATAATAACAACTACAACGAAAGCGTAATTGCACACGAACTGTTCCATCACTGGTTTGGCGACCTGGCTACTGCTGAGTCCTGGAGCAATCTTACCGTAAATGAATCCTTTGCCGATTACAGCGAATACCTGTGGCTGGAACATAAATATGGTAAAGATGCAGCAGATGAACATAGCCTGGAAGCAACGCAGTCGTATATGTCGATGGTACAGTACTCCGGTGATAAAGACCTGGTACGCTTCCATTACCACGATAAAGAAGATATGTTTGACCAGATCACCTACCAGAAAGGCGGCCGTATTTTACATATGCTTCGCAATGCAATCGGAGATTCGGCCTTCTTCAAGTCGCTGAACCTTTACCTGAAAACAAATGCCTTTAAGGCTACGGAAGCGCACCAGCTGCGCCTTGCAGTAGAAGAAGTAACCGGCAGGGATATGAACTGGTTCTTTAATGAATGGTATTTTGGCAAAAGCTTCCCCCAGCTGGATATCAGCTACAAGTATAATGACGCCGCCAAAACGGTGACCGTTATCTTACAACAGATCCAGAAAGACAGCAAAGTATGGCATATTCCTATGGCCATCGATATCTATGCCGGTGGTAAAAAGGAAAGGCATAACATCTTCATGGAAAACAGGATCGATTCCTTCACCTACTCCTATACCACTAAACCAGACCTGGTGAATGTTGATGCAGATAAGGTAGTTTTAGCCAAGATAGATGACCATCGTGCATTCAGCACCTATGCGTATCAATACGCACATGCGCCGAACTATATGGACCGCCATATCGCTATTGATGAAGCAGCGGATGCACAAGCCACCAATCCTGAAGCGGTGAAGCTCCTGACACAGGCCCTGAAAGATAAATACCATGGCTTAAGAAGCTATACAATCGGGAAACTGAACCTGGCCAATACCGCTGTAAAAGCCGCAGCCTTACCGGTTGTAGTGGAACTTGCCAAACAAGATCCCAGTTCCCTGGTACGTGCTGCCGCCCTGCAGCAACTGGGTGAACTGAAAGATTCCCAGTATGCCGCTTTATTTGAAGCAGCTACAAAAGATAAGTCGTACGGTGTAGAGGCTGCCGGCCTGGAAGGCTTAGCCACACTGGACCTCGACAAAGCCTACAACATTGCCAAACAATTGGAAAGCGATACCAGGGGTAAACTGGTAAACGCTATTGCAGGTGTATATGCGAGAAAAGGGAATACTGCAGATATAGCTTTCGTGGCCAGCAAATTTGATGAAACCTCCGGCCAGGATAAGCTGAATGCGGCTTTCGACTACCTCGGCTTCTTATCTAAGATCAACAATACCCCTGCGGTTATTAAAGGCGTGGACCAGGTAAAGGCCATGACCGTTCAATTTAACAACTCACAGGTAAGCACCTATATCACTAACTGGATGCAGGAGATCAGCAAAAGTAAATCGCAGGAAGCAACTGCCGTTACCGGCGCTAACCGCGAGGAGCTGCTGAAACAGTCGGATTATTTCCGCAAGGCGTCTGAGGAGATCAGGAAGAGTATTAAATAATGCAGCGAATTTTGTCTGACTCAGGATTTTGATGATTTCGCTGATTACACTGATTTTTATTTTTGAGTTTTATGTAAAAAGGGAGATGAAAGTGGATATTGCTTTTATCTCCCTTTTTTCATCTTACTAAATTACCCTGATTTCTATTTTTTGAATTTTATATAAGAGGGGTGATGAAAGTGGGTATCCGCTTTTATCTCCCTTTTTTCATCTTAACTAGAAAACAAAATCAGTGTAATCAGTGTAATCAGCGAAATCATCAAAATCCTGAGTCAGACAACATCCGCTTCAATCTCTACGAGGGCATTGAGTTGCGGATCCCAGCGCCAGGGTGTGCCCGCCAGTCGCACGCCTCCGAGCCAGCGATGCTCCAGTGATGCGTAATCGAGGTAGTTTTCTTCTTCCTCCAGTATTTCTCTTCCCAGGCTGGTAATTTTCAGCATCTGGTCATGTTCTTCAATTACGCCGGCGTTAGCCATACGGTGGACGAGGATATCCAGTTGGAAGTTGGTGAAGCCGTATATTTCAAGTTCACTCCAGAAAAGCATGTAGAGGTCGTACCAACGGTAGCTTCCAAGCACGAGGCGGAGCAGGAAGTAGTTTTCAATGGTGCTCAGGCCCGTATTGATATCCGGGAATCGTTTCAGGTGCGCCGTGATTGCCTCGGGGAGGTATTTCAGGTTCCCCGGGGGCAGCTTGCTAACCGTTTCAAGTACCTGTGGAGTGCTCATGCACCAGGCGTCCCAAACATCGGCGGCCCAGGTGAGGTCGTTGGGTTGAAGCGGTATGCGTTGTTCAAAGATTTGCGGAAACTCTTGCGGAGTAGGGTGATGATGAAGATCTACCAGGCTGATGGTAGGAAGAGTAGTGAGCCTGCTGCTTAGATAATGGAGGATGAACAGCATATTGATCTGGCAAAACAGGTCGTATTCAAACCAGAGCACTATTTCGTCTGCAGCGGAGCCGGAGAGGTCTAACTTCTCCAGCTCCTGTACTACATTGGTAAAATAGGTTTGCTTATCAATTCCATAGTGATACTCGAGGTGTTTGGCGCGGCTTTCAAAGAATTCTGTGAGATCTTTCGTGTATTTCACTTTGCCTTCGCACATCATTTCCCTGCATACCACAATTTCCCCCGGCACTTTGCTTTGCCGGAACAAGGCAAGGGTAGCATCTCCGTTTAACACATGCAAATATGACATAAAATAGTTTTCCTGCTATTACCAGCTGCCACTGGCGCCACCGCCACCTCCGGAACCTCCTCCGAAGCCGCCGAAGCCACCTCCGCCTCCACCGCCGGACCATCCTCCACCACTGCTGCCTCCTCCGAAGCCGCCCATACCGCCAATCACCGGCCATATCCATCCTCCCCGCCTGTTGTAGGTGGTACCGCCACCTCTGCCCCCACCGCCCCGACTGATGATGGAAATGATAATCACGATCACCATAATGATCAGGAATATAGCGCCCGGGCTGATGCCAGGCTCACTTTGCCTGGGGTCTGCACGGTATTCGCCGGCGGCAGCCTTCTGAATGGCCTCCACAGCTCCATCCAACCCCTGGTAGTAATGGCCTTCCCGGAAAGCTGGTTTTATGATCTGGGAAATAATCTGGTTAGCGGTAGCGTCGGGCACTACGCCTTCCATACCATAACCTGTTTCTATCCTGATCTTCCTGTCTTCCAGTGAAACAAGAATAAGGATACCATTGTTCTTGCCTTTGGTCCCTATTCCCCAATCACGCAATATTTTTAATGATACCTGGCTGATATCGTAGTCACCGATAGACTTGAGTGTAACAATGGCTATCTGGGTAGAGGTACTGTCGAAGTAAGCCACTACTTTTTGTTCGAGGGCTTCATCTTCGCTTTTCAGCAATATACCCGCAAAGTCGTTCACTAAAGTGGGAGGATTAGGCCGGGGCGGTATATTCTGGGCATTTGCCAGCAAACCCGCCATCATTAATAATCCCGGTAAAAACCAGCGTAGTATCCTCATTGTATCAAAGCTAAAATCGTTTAAAAAGAGTGGCTTTATTTGCCGAAGACGATATCGTCGGGCAGTTCATTATCATCATTACCGGCTTCATGCGGGAAATAGGTACGGAGTGAAGCGCCTATTTCCGCTATACATGCTTCGATGCC
Source organism: Chitinophaga sp. (assembly GCF_036569185.1). Lineage (GTDB taxonomy): Bacteria > Bacteroidota > Bacteroidia > Chitinophagales > Chitinophagaceae > Chitinophaga. The sequence continues at coordinate 2,689 of NZ_DATCRD010000136.1, read as the reverse complement.
ATCGATAATACGATTCTCCTGGAAATGGCTGATCAATAACCCGGCTTCTTTTACCCAGAAGTCGTTACCTACTTTCTCATGTATCCCCTGATCGCCCAGGATGGCAAACTGCCGGTCTTTAATGGCCACATATACCAAAACGCCGTTGCGCAATCTTGTTTTTCCCATGTCCAGTGATACGAAGGCTTCCTTCGCTCTATCCATAGGATCTACATAGCTGCAATGGCTTTCTACAAACAACCTGATTTCCCCGGAGGTAAGCCGTTCAGCTACCCGGATAGCGTGCACCAGTCTTTCTTTTTCTGTTTCTGAAAAAATCTCTTTCCGTTTAAAAGGGAAAATGCGCATGCTGTATATTTTTTAATTCCGGTCCGGGATGCCGGTATTACACCAGCATCCCGGAGGCGGCCAATCTTTTATGGGTTGTTTTTTAGAATTTTACCTGCGGAGCATTTTCAGCACCGGCGGCGGCTTCGAAATAACCTTTCTGTTTAAAGCCGGTAATACCAGCTACGATGTTATTCGGGAAGGTGCGCACGGAGCTGTTGTAAACGTTTACCGCATCGTTAAAATCGTTGCGGGCTACGTTGATCCTGTTTTCCGTTCCTTCCAGTTGTGCCTGGAGATTCTGGAAATTAGCGTTCGCCTTCAGGTCGGGGTAAGACTCAGATACGGCGAGCAGGCGGCCGAGGGCCTGGCTTAACTGTCCTTGTGCAGCCTGGTATTGTTGAATTTTTTCAGGGCTGAGATCATTCACATCTACTTTGATCTGTGTAGCGCTGGCGCGGGCCTGTACTACCTTTTCGAGGGTTTCAGTTTCGAAATTGGCAGCGCCTTTTACAGTGGCCACCAGGTTAGGGATCAGATCAGCACGGCGTTGATAGCTACTCTGCACCACTCCCCATTTATTTTTCACGGCTTCATCTTTGGTCACGAGGCCATTGTATTTGCCACAACCTAACATGACCAATAATGCGAGTACTACAATAACAATAATTCCTGTTTTCATCTGAATTTAAATTTAAGTTTTAAGTGCGGCAAATGCGCAAAAGGTATTCCCGAATTTACACTTGCCGGTGTAAGTAGTTTTTTCTCCGGTGAACGCTATAAAAAAAGCGGTTAACGCATGCTTTTCATGGCTACACGAAAATATGGAAACTCCCCCACTAAATCGCTATTGGATAAGGAAACGGCTATTTTTTAAAAAAGTTCATTCATCCTTGAAATATTCGTCTTAAAACAGTATGTTTATATGTACCTTTGCAAGGTGTAAAACGTTGAACGTTTTACTATATGATTTAAGTTGAATGGGGCAGAATGGACACAAAATCGATATCGAAAGTTTCATTGTTTCTAACTCATTTATTATCAATAACTTGGAACTAAGTCTGCTTAAATGAGTGCACAACACATCCATATACTCTATATTGATGATGAAATACATAATCTGAATGCTTTCAAAGCTTCATTCAGGAGGCTGTACAACGTAGTTACAGCCAGTTCTGCGGAAGACGCAGAAAAACTGCTGGCGGAAAACGAATTTCACATCATTATCTCGGACCAGCGGATGCCCAAAACTACCGGCATCGAGTTTTTTGAATCTATACTGGAAAAGTACCCCGAGCCAATACGTATGCTGCTTACCGGCTATGCCGACATTAACGCCGTTGTAGATGCCATCAATAAAGGACAGGTTTATAAGTATTTCTCCAAACCCTGGAACGAAGAGGAGCTAAAACACAATATTGAGAAAGCATATGAAGTGTATGCCCTCCGGAAAGAGAACAAAGAATTAACTGCCAAACTGCTTGATGTAAACCAGAAACTGGAATTCCTGGTACGACAAAAATTAATTTCCTGATCATTTACAGTAGTAGTGAAAATAGAGAGGGATGCCTGTAAAGTGGCTTCCGGATTGCTTATACCTTACTTTTGCCATGTACGTAAGGTGGACTTGATCAGGAGAAGATCCGCTCATTCCCTTTGTGGGATAGCTACTGTGTAAGGTATACGCGAAGTAATGGGATACCTTTTAGCGGCCGCCAACTTGTAAGACAATACCTTTTTGAAACCAGGCATTGCTTTTACCCGCTGTTTTGTATTTGCCGGAATAGCCACCCTAAGCAGGTTTGCTGCCACAAAGCGCCGGTTGGCAGATGCCTGTTGCCCATGAAAGGCCCGCACCTGCACTATTACCAGCAACGTACCTTTTCCCGGTACTGCCGCTTCCCATTCTACACCAGGGAAATGTGTGTCCAGATTGATCATCACAGAAGAAGTAGCCCGGCCGGTTACCCGGCGCTCCGTGAAGCTGATGCGTACAGCTACCAGCTTTACTTCCACATGTGTAGCAGTACCCTGCGCCGGTAATGTTTGCGCCGGTATTGTTACCGTTCCTCCGGGTGAGATCAGCGGCTGGCAAGAGAAGAATTGTTCCACACCGGCATGCCTGTTGAACCGGAAGCCGTTTATAGTTTGCAGCTGATCTTTTCCTGCGGCGATCAGCGCTTTGTTGAGACGGTTCACCAGGGAGCCATCACGGGGGAGTTCCAGGTGAGGCAACACGGCATGCCGGATCAGCCGTCCCTTACCGCTGGCGATGCCAAAATCCCTGGCGGCGTGCCTGGTAGCGGCGGTTTGCCGCACGGTTTCAGGCATAGAGCGGAGGAAGTACTGACCGTTCCTCCGG
>NZ_DATCRD010000135.1:0-29213 GCF_036569185.1 Chitinophaga sp. | reverse complement strand
GGAACCCGGTAAACGCATTAAAGATAGAATAACAAGTGAACAGCAAATCAGAGTGTGTGTCTACACGCCCTGCTTTTATTTTTTCACTATAAATATACCCGTATGCTAAAAAGTTATTTAAAGATTGCCTGGAGGAATTTGCGGAAACAGAAAGTGTTTGCTGCCGTTAATGTGGTGGGAATGAGCGCCGCCTTGTGCGCTGCATTGCTTTTATCGCTCACTGCATACCGGGAATGGACCTTCGATAACTTTCATGAAAATGGGAAAGATATATACCAGCTGATTGGAATTGAAGATACCGGCGGCCAGCTGAAAACCGGCGCCAGTATGTCGAAACCATTGGCTGCAGCCATACAGAAGGAAGTGCCCGGTGTAAAGCATATTACTTTTATTGCCGGGTATAATGTGCCTGTAAGATATGGCGCTAACCATTACTACCTGAGTACACAGCTGGTAGATAATGATTTTTTGAAGATGTTCACCTTTCCTGTAAAAAAGGGAGATAAGAATAACGCACTGCAGCAGCTGAACCAGGTAGTGCTTACGGAGCGCGCTGCCGGGATATTGTTTAAAGACACGGAGCCTGTTGGAAAAACCGTGGAACTGAACCTGAGCGGTAAATGGCAGCCTTTCATTGTAAGTGCCATCGCTTCAGATATTCCTGATAACTCAGGAATATATTTCGAATTGCTCACCCGGTTTGAGAATGACCCGGAATACAACGCCACCAAAAACGACTGGAGCGCATCTAATTATCCATTGTTTGTTCAACTGGAACCGGGGACCAGTAAGACTTCTTTCGAAAAAAATATCAACACGGTAGTTAAAAAATATTATAAAGGAAAAATAGAGGATCTTCAAAAAGATGCTGTAACTGGTAATAATGGTAAAGATGTTTTTTACCTGGAAGGGATTGCATTGAAAGATTTCCATCTTGATGCCAATAGTACTTTTTACAGCGGGCTGAATAAATTCTATCCCTGGCTGATGATCATCCTTGCCACGTTGATCATTGGTATTGCCGCTATCAATTTTATAAATCTTTCCATTGCCCGGTCTTTTACCCGCAGTGGTGAAATAGGGCTCAGAAAATCGCTGGGGGCGCAAAACGGCCAGCTGATGCTGCAGTTCTGGGCGGAAGCCTTCCTGTTATGCTGTTTTGCATTGGTACTGAGCCTGGCCCTCATGGTATTCCTGCTGCCTTATTACAATAAGATGTTTGGCCATCATATTGCGTTAAGCATATTCCGTAACATACGGGTAGTAACCGGCACTATTGGCGGGTTCTTCCTGGTTACCCTGCTGGCCGGCGGCTATCCCGCCTGGAGAGTGGCAAAGCTCAATATCCTGGAGGTGCTGAAGGGCAAACTGGGACTGGGTAAGAGCAATGGCATGCGCAACGGTCTTATTGTTATTCAGTTTATGGTAGCGGTGGTGCTGATCAGTTGCACTTCCATTATCTGGCAGCAACTTAATTTCATACAGTCGGCCCCGTTAGGATACAACACCTCCCAGGTGATCAGCATTCCGCTCGATAACGCTACGCCATCGGATATCACCGCTATGAAAAACCGGCTTACAGAGATGCCGGAAGTAAAAAGCGTGAGCGGCAGCATGCTGAACCTTGGCCTGGGAAAAGACGGATCTTCCGGCAACTGGACCCGGGGTTTCACCTATAAGGACCGCCATGTAAGTACCCAGTACCTCGCAGTAGATTACAATTACGCCAAAACGCTGGACCTGAAAATATTATCCGGCCGCGATTTCTCCCGGGAATACGGAACAGACAGCAGCGCCGTGGTAGTGAACGAGCAGATGGCCAAACAACTGGGCGTGACAGACCCTGTGGGCTTGAGCTTCCGAATGGGAGACGACGAAGCGCCGGTACATGTGATCGGTTTGGTAAAGGATTATCACTTTGAATCATTGCATAAAAAAATTGAGCCGTTGACGATGACCATGAACGCTCCGCTGAATTATATTTTCGTAAAAGTGGAAACATCCAACCCGGTGGCTTCACTGAAAAAGATCGGCGCTACCTGGAAAGGTATTAACGAGCTGGCAGAAAGCGACCCGTCTTTTCTTGATGAAAATACACAGCGGTTGTACCGGCAGGAGCAGCGGTTCTCAAAAATATTCATGAGTGGTGCAGTGCTCGCGGTGATCATTTCCTGCATGGGCTTATTTGCCATTGCTGTATTGGTGATGGCGCACCGAAAAAAAGAGATCGGTATCCGCAAGGTGCTGGGCGCCTCTGTAAGCGGTATTGTATTGTTGCTATCAAAAGATTTCCTTCGCCTGGTGCTGGTGGCAGTGCTGATAGCCACTCCGGCTGCCTGGTACTTTATGCACCGCTGGCTGGAAGGGTTCGAGTACCATACATCTATCCACTGGTGGGTATTTGGAATAGCCGGCCTGATGGCAGTATGCATTGCATTTATAACCGTAAGCCTGCAGTCAGTGAAAGCTGCGCTTGCAAACCCTGTAAAAAGTTTATCCCGGGACTAACCTAAAATCGCATTATGATGTGGCGTAATTACCTCAAAACTGCTGTAAGAAACCTGATGAAACGCAAGCTGTATTCCGTGATCAATGTCGCTGGTCTGGCTGCCGGCATTGCCTGTTTCATCCTGCTGGCCCTATATCTCCGCAATGAATGGACATATGATAAATTTCATGCCCACGCTGCAGAATTATATCGTATCCGGCTCGATTACGGGGAGAAAGACCAGGAAGTTACCCATACTGCACTCACGCCTAACGGGCTGGCGCCAGTGATAAAAGATTTCCCGGAAATAACATCCATCTCCAGGGTATATCCTTCCGCCTCCATAGTTGCCAATGGCGACAAGGTGATGAATGAGAAACGTTTTATTTATGCCGATCCGGCTTTTTTCAGCATGTTCTCTTTCCCGCTGATAGCCGGCAACGCCGCTACGGTGTTAAACGGGCCCAATATGATAGTGCTTTCTGAAACCATGGCAAGGAAGTATTTTGGGTCCACTGATATAGTAGGAAAAGTGTTGAAGATCGATAATAAGAAAGAATACCAGGTAACAGGAGTAGCGGCAGATGTACCGGCCAATACGCACCTGAAATTTGATTTCGTAGCCAGTTATGCTTCTCTCGGCAGAAAAGCCAACTGGAATTCAGCGAATGACTATACTTATGTACAACTGGCTGATAAGGCCACTGCCATCGCATTACAGGGTAGGCTGGCCAATCTGGTAAAAGAGCAGATGGGAAGTGCTGCCAGAGCCGGTGCTACGCTTGCTTTCGTACCGGAGCCGGTACCGGGTATTCATCTTCATTCTATTGCCTGGAATTCAACAGAAAGAGGCGGGGATATCCGATATAATTATATTCTTACCATTATAGCCGCATTGTTGCTACTGATTGCATGTATCAACTTTATGAACCTTGCCACGGCCCGTTCAGCCGAAAGAGGCCGTGAAATTGGTGTGCGCAAAGCCCTGGGCGCCATACGAGGCCAATTGTTCTGGCAGTTCATTGCGGAATCAACACTGATCACCTTTTGCGCAATGGCCCTGGGAGTGATCATAGCTATTGTATTACTGCCGGCGTTTAATAACCTGGCCGGCGTTTCCCTGAAGCTGGGAACAGGCAGTTACCAGATCTACCTTTGGCTGGCTGGTATCTTTCTTTGTACTACGTTACTCGCTGGTACTTACCCTGCCCTGTTCCTCTCCGGTTTCCGGCCGGTACAGGTATTAAAGGGAAGAGCGATGCCCGCTTCCGGCGGCAGTATCCGGAAAAGCCTGGTGATATTCCAGTTTGCGGCCTCCGTGTTTTTTATCATCTGCACATTAGTGGTGGGCAACCAGTTAAAGTATATCCAGCATAAAAAGATCGGGTTGGACAGGTCGCAGGTACTGGTATTGTCGGGCGAAAACTTTAACCCACAGATGCTGGAAGCCTTCAAAGGCCGGCTGCTGCAGCAACCAGGCATAAAACAGGTGAGCGCTTCCTACGATTCGCCCGTATCAGTGGAAGGCGGCTATACCATTGCCAACCTGGAAGGGAAACCGGCGGATTACAGTATGAATATTACGGCCATCCCGGTGGAAAAGGATTACCTGCAAACGATGGGAATTTCTTTATGCTCCGGATCCAATTTAACCAATGCGGATATACAGGATATTTTAAAGGAAGATAAAGACCGGGTATACCATTTCTTCCTGAATGAAACCGCTGTAAAGCAGCTGGGATGGACACCTGAAGCCGCCGTAGGAAAACGGATGGTGATGAATGGCCGTGCAGGAACCGTGAAAGGGGTAATGAAGGATTTCCATTTTGCCTCCATGAAAAGCAAAATTCAACCCATTATTGTTTTCCCGGAATACGAATGGTTCGGGGAAGTACTTGTTAAAACTTCCGGCGATAACCAGCAGCAGGTAATAGCGGGAATAGAAAAAGCCTGGAAAGAATACCTGCCCGCAGTGCCTTTTGAATATCATTTTATGAATGAAGACTTTGACAGCTTATATAAATCGGAATTCAGGACCGGTACCATTTTATCAACCTTTTCAATTGTTATTATCCTTGTTTCCTGTCTTGGTTTACTGGGGCTGGCCGCGTTCACAGCAGAACAGCGAACCCGCGAGGTGGGCATCCGCAAGGTGCTGGGCGCTTCTGCCGCCAGCGTGGTGGCGCTGTTGTCAAAAGACTTTATTAAGCTGGTGCTGGTGGCGCTTTGTATTGCTTCGCCATTTGCCTGGTACGTGATGCGCCAATGGCTGGAAAGCTTTGCCTATCATGCCAGCCTGGGTGCGGGTACTTTCCTGCTGGCCGGGGTTATTGCTATCGTGATCGCTTTGCTGACGGTAAGTTTACAGTCGGTGAAAGCGGCATTAATGAACCCGGTTAAAAGCCTGAGATCAGAATAAACAGGCCAATACAAGTATAAAACAACCGGACGGCATTGAGCCACCCGGTCAACGCATTAAAATCTGGATAACCGGACAGCTACTTTTAATTATATTGCTGAGCCGATATGCAGAAATATCAACAGAAACAAAAACAAATTACTTATCATGATACAATTGCAGAAAATTTCCAGGCATTACCCGGTAGGATTCGGAAAAAACTATATCCTGAAAGATATTGACCTTACTATAAATGAAGGCGAGTTTGTATCGATTATGGGACCCTCCGGCTCCGGAAAATCCACCTTACTGCATATTATGGGATTACTGGAAGAACCATCTGAAGGGCAATACCTGTTTGAAGGAGAGCGTGTAGACAGGATGAACGAAAAAAAACGGACCCAGTTGCACAGGGGATCTATTGGTTTTGTGTTCCAGGCCTATCATCTGATAGATGAGCTGACCGTATATGAAAATATAGAAACGCCTTTATTGTATAAGAATATTCCTGCATCAGAAAGGAAAAGCCGGGTGGCGGATGTACTGGACCGATTTAATATGGTGGCTAAGAAAGATTTGTTCCCCAACCAGCTATCGGGCGGACAGCAACAACTGGTAGGTATTGCCCGTGCTATTGTAGCTGAGCCCAGGGTGATACTGGCAGATGAACCTACCGGTAACCTGCATTCCGACCAGGCGAAAGTGATCATGCAGCTGTTTAAACACCTGAATGAACAGGATAAAATTACCATTGTACAGGTAACCCACTCAGACCTGAATGCCACCTACGGCAACCGTATCATCCAGATCCGTGATGGGCATATTCAGTCATAATAAAGACGGATCAGTTTTAAGAATTCTGTAAAAAAAAGATTATGTTGTACACTCAATTAGTGAGGTATACTGCCATACCTACTAAATTTTTGCCTTCTATCAAGAAGGGAGGAAAACTATCATCACAATTATTATATTTTTGGAATGTTATGAGAATATCCCGAATAGCAGGAGCAATCCTGGTTTTATTGTTTGCTAACATAACATCCGCTGAAGCGCAGGATACGTGGAGTTTACAACGTTGTGTGGATTATGCACTGCAAAATAACCTGACGGTCAAACAACAGGAAGTACAGAAACGCCTGGCAGACCTTACATTACAGCAAAGCCGCCTGCAAATGATACCCGGTTTCAGCGGGTCTGTATCAGGTGGTTATACGGATGGTAGAAGTGCCAGCCTGGGCGATAACCAGTATGTTAACCAAACTGTGTTTAACTCCAATGCCAGCCTGAATATGCAGGCAAATCTTTTCAGTTGGTTCTACCAGCAGAAAACGATTGCTGCCAATAAACTGGATGCCCAGGCAAACAGCTTCCTGCTGGAAAAGGCAAGGAACGACCTGGCATTTAACGTAGCTACCGCTTTCCTTCAGATACTGCTTAATATCCAACAGGAGAAAATAAACGAAGAGAATGTACGGCTTACCAACTCCAACCTGGATAATACAAAGAAACTGGTAATTGCAGGTTCCGTGCCGGAAAGCAACCAGGCCGACCTGGAAGCGCAGCTGGCGCTCGACAGCAGCAACCTGGTTACAGCGCAGAATAACGTAACGCTGTCTATTCTCCAGATGAAAGCTTATCTCAACCTGGGATTCGAAATTCCTTTTACACCGGATGTACCGGAAAATATCGCTTCCCTGCCAATGGCCGCCTTACAGGAAATGGCGCCGGAAATGGTGTACAGTGCCGCTTTAACAAACTATCCGCTGGTAAAATCGGATGAACTGAAAATTAAAAGCGCCACAAAGGCATACCAGGCGGCAAAAGCGCAATTGTATCCGAACCTGAGCATTGGCGGCGGACTCAGTACTTATTATGCGAATAACTATTATGCTGACCTGGCACAAACCAAGGTACTGTCGTTTCATGACCAGATCAGCAATACCTACAGGAAAAATATTGGCTTAACGCTTAGCATTCCTATTTTTAACGGATGGCAGCAACGTACCACTGTTGCCAAAGCAAAAGTGAATATATACAGTCAGGAACTGATCCGGGACCTGGACCACCAGAAACTCAGACAGGATATCTATACCGCACATGCCAATGCAGTAGCCGCTTTACAGAAGTTTAACGCGTCTGCTACCGGGGTAATGGCCGCCCAGAAAGCGTACGACTTTGCTACCAAACGCTTTAATCTCGGGTTAATGAACACCATTGACTATATCACAACACAAAGTAAATTGTACAATGCGCAGGTAAATAAAGTGCTTGCTCAATACGATTATATATTTAAAATGAAATTGCTGGAATTCTACCGGGACCAGAAAATTTCACTGTAGCCCTCCCGGGAAATAAATTGCTTTATGAAGAAGAAAAAACTTTATTGGTTCATAGGCATACTTAGTTCACTCGTTATTTTGTTCCTGGTACTGAAAGGGGCCGGGGTTATTGGTAAGGAAGAAGGAATTAAAGTTGCTGTAGACAAGGCTTCTAATAGAAATATTATAGAAGTGGTTACCGCCAGCGGTAAAATTTATCCTGAGATAGAAGTAAAAGTCAGCTCCGACGTTTCCGGTGAAATTACCGACCTGCCCATCCAGGAAGGAGATTCCGTTAAGAAAGGACAGGTACTGGCACGGATATACGCAGATATCTATGGGTCGATGGTAGACAAAGCCGCCGCTTCTATGAGCCAGACGCAGGCCGAGCTGGCCAATGCGGCTGCAGGGCTCAACTCCTTTAAGGCCCGTCTTGATCAGAACAAGGCCGCCTATAACAGGAACAAGGAACTCCTTGCCCAGAAAGTGATTTCAAGGTCGGAGTTTGAAACGGCAGAGGCAACCTATCTTGCCTCACTGGCAGATTATAATGCCGCCGTGCAAAAGATCAATGGGAATAAATATGCCGTTGCCAGTGCGCAGGCTAACCTGAACGAAGCCAACAAAAACCTGGGCCGTACCACCATCTCCGCACCTATGGGTGGTATCGTTTCCCTGCTTTCTGTAAAGAAAGGAGAACGCGTGGTAGGTACTGCACAGATGACAGGTACCGAAATGTTGCGTATTGCTGATATGAATGTTATGGAAGTACAGGTAGATGTAGGTGAGAATGATATCCCGAAGGTAAAATACGGCGATACCGCCATCATTGAAGTGGACGCCTACAATAACCGGCAGTTCAAAGGCATTGTAACGCAAATTGCCAGCTCCAGCAAAGGCGCTGCCACAGCCACTGTGAGCACCGCCTCCTCTGCAGAGCAGGTAACAAGCTATATTGTACATATCCGTATCCTGCAGGAAAGTTACCAGGACCTCCTGGATAAAAATAAAAAGACCTTTCCTTTCCGTCCGGGTATGAGCGCCAGCGTGGATATCCAAACCAGGCATGTAAATAATGTACTCGCTATTCCAATCAACTCAGTTACCACCCGCGATACCGATTCTACCAAAGGTGATAAAAAGGCTCAACAGGATAACACCACTCCGGGCTCTTCTGCGGATACAAAACCTGTGTTAAACGAAGTAGTATTCGTATTGCAGAAAGATGGGAGCATTAAAATGGTGCATGTTAAAACCGGTGTACAGGACGACGCCTGGATCCAGATCACTTCCGGCCTGAGCGCAGGCGACCAGGTGGTCAGCGCCCCTTATACCGCTATTTCCCGTACCCTCGAAAACGGCAAGAAAGTGAAGGTAGTGCCAAAGTCGGAGCTGTTTGAAGGCCAGGCCAAATAACGCATTTCACATATTTTATATAAAGGAAAGGGAAGACAGATCGTCTTCCCTTTCCTTTATGAGCTATCGTCAGAACTGCTTTATTCCTTTTTAACTACATTGCATAAAAATTTGCATTGTGAGCAAGAGCATCGGAATTATAGGCAGTGGCAGCTGGGCCACCGCCCTGGCTAAGATCCTGACAGATAACGGGCATCATATACATTGGTGGATAAGAAATGAAGAAACCATCCGTCATATGCAGCTGCGTCATCATAATAAACATTATCTCACCTCGGTATATTTCGATACAAGCCTGTTAAGCCTGAGCAGCGATGTAAAAACTGTTGCAGCAGCCTGTGATGAGCTGGTGCTGGCTGTTCCCAGCGCTTTCCTGGAAGATGTATTAGGCATGTTGCCCGCGGATGCGCTGATCAGTAAAAAAGTTATTTCTGCCATCAAGGGACTGGTGCCCAGCACAAACGACCTGATAGGGGAATACCTGCACAAACAATTTAATTTACCTGCCAGTCAGTATTTCACCATCACAGGGCCCTGCCATGCAGAGGAAGTAGCCAGTGAGAAGCTGTCTTATCTTACATTTTCAGGAACGGAGCTGGTCGCCACACAGGCGCTGGCCGATAAATTTACCGGCAGTTACCTGCAAACAATTGTAAATACAGATGTGATAGGCGTGCAGCTGGCAGCAGTGCTTAAAAATATTTACGCCATGGGCGCAGGCATTGCACACGGGCAGGAATATGGAGATAACTTCCTGAGTGTGTTTATTACCAACTCCTTCAGGGAAATGCAAAGCTTCCTGGAGAAGTACGAAGAGCAGAAAGCTATGATAGCCGGTACCGAGCCGGTAGTGCACAACTACAGCGCCAGCGCCTATCTGGGCGATTTGCTGGTTACCTGCTATTCACTGCACAGCCGTAACCGCACTTTTGGTAATATGATCGGGAAAGGATACAGCGTAAAAGCTGCTCAGCTGGAACTGAACATGATTGCAGAAGGCTATTACGCCAGTAAATGTATGCACGAAATGAACAGGAGTATCGGGGCTTATATGCCGGTTGCCCAGGCGGTGTACGCTATCTTATGGCAGCAGGTACATCCTTCAGAGGCTTTTCTCTCGCTTGAAAAAGGGTTTATATAGCATCGGGCGGCTGCCGGTCGTCCCCGGCCGGCAGCCGCTGCAGGAGCTCAATAATCATCATAGTCCTCATAATTATCTTCCCCTATCTTCATAATAGCCCGCACATTCGGGAAATACTGCTTGATCAGACCGGCAATCCTGGTAAAAAGATATTCGTTTAACTCCGGTCCCTCATAATACTCAATCTGGTTGGTCTCGTCCGAGATAATATACTCAGTAATATTACGGTCAATAATGGCCTGAAAGCGCCGCTGCCGGGGAAGTTTTCTCAAACAGACTTTGGTAGGTACACCATCTACATTAAATGTACATGCAATGTTTCGCATAATGCCGGGAGGTTTAAATGAGAAAATGGAATGGTTAAAAATTTGCTCTTCAATGGTAGCCTGGGTACTTTCTCCAGCTAAAATAAGCTGAAATGGACAAAAAAACATTTTTGCCCTGTTTTTTCCACAATAATATTGCTATTTGTGCCAGCATGTCCCATTTGTGAATAAATAACATCACAATTGTAAGCAATTATATTTATATGTACTGTTAATAGAATGTAAAGACCTGGTTTTATTTTTTCCGGCCACTACCTGTGGACCCGGGACAAAATCTGTAGAACTAATTCTACGCTTCCTGGCAGACCATGCCGTGGAAATACAAGGCAGCAGGCATTGGATTAATATTTGAATCATCCTATGTCCCGATCCGGAAATTGAGGACCTGGTTAGTGTTAACAGCGTAGTATAAAATTTTTACCATGAAGATTAGAACCCTGCTTTTTGTTACTTCTTATCCGCCCCGTGAATGTGGGATCGCAACTTTTGCACAGGACCTGGTGAATGCAATGAATAAAAATTTTACCGGGAATATGAATATCGAGGTGGCTGCATTGGAAGAGTCGGGGAAACCCGCCAATGCAATGGAAGCACCTGTTACCTATTCCGTAAACCCATTCAATATTGACAACTGTATTGATTTTGCGCAGAAAATAAACGAAAATGATAAAATAGACCTGGTTTGTTTTGAACATGAATTTGGCCTGTATGGTGGAGAATACGGACATAATCTCCTGGCCATGTTATCGTTACTGGACAAACCTTTTGTGGTGCGGTTCCATACCGTGCTGCCTTACCCGGATAATAAATGCATGAAAGTAGTAAGCCTCATCAGCGCCCTGGCGGCAAAGGTGATTGTAATGACCCGCTCTTCAGCAGAATTATTACGGGATGTATACCACGTACCGGCAGAAAAGATTGCGCACATCCCGCATGGCACCCATGCGCATATCGTAGATGATGTGGAAGCATTGAAAAAACAGTACAATGTGGAAGGACGGATGGTACTGAGCACCTTTGGTTTGCTGAGCGAAAATAAGGGCATTGAAACAGGTATCCGGGCAATGAAAGATATCGTGAAACAATATCCTGATGCCATTTACCTGGTGCTTGGAAAAACCCATCCCGTGGTATGCGCCAGGGAAGGGGAAAAATACCGGGAATCGCTGGAAAGCCTGGTGAGGGAACTGGGCCTGGAAAAGAACGTGAGATTCGTAAATAATTATCTCTCACTCAAAACCCTGCTCGACTATTTATCACTTACCGATATATACCTCTTTACGTCAAAAGACCCGCACCAGGCCGTAAGCGGCACGTTCGTTTACGCCATGAGCGCAGGTTGCGCGGTGATCTCCACTTCCTTTGTGCAGGCCCGCGAAATGCTGGAAAACGGGGTGGGCTGCCTGGTGGATTTTAATAATCCGGAACAAATTGCCGCCTGCGCACTGCAGCTGCTCGGCAACCCCGCATTACGCGAGGAAATGAGCCGCCTGGCGATTGAAAAAACACGCAGCTCTATCTGGGAAAACGTGGCCATCGCACATATGAGCGTAATCAGCGAAGCCCTGGCGGAAGACAAGATCCTGCCTAACCTGCCGCCTCCTTACCTCGATCATATAGACCGTATGACCGATGAAATGGGAATGCTGCAGTTCTCCAGGCACGATATCCCCGACCCCGCATTCGGATACACGCTGGACGACAATGCAAGGGCGCTTATTGCTACCTGTATGTATGCCAGCGAATTGAAATCCAGCAGTTTTGTAAACGCATTAACCCGTAAATACATCGATTTTATCCGTTACTGCCAGCAACCTTCAGGCAATTTCCTCAACTATGTGGATGTTGGCGGCGCATTCAATAAAATGAATGAAGATGTAAACCTGGAAGACGCCAACGGCCGTGCTGTGTGGGCATTGGGCTATGCCCTTGCTTCGCACCGGCACCTTCCTTTTGATGCAGTACAGGATGTATTGACCATGTTCAACAAGTGCCTCCCCTGGATGGGATCATTGAACTCGCCCAGGGCAATGGCCTTTACCATAAAAGGACTGTATTATTTCCTGGTGTACAAGCCCGGCGATAAGGCCGTGGAAATTTTGAAGCATCTGGCTGCAAAATTGTATGAACGTTATAAACAGGAGGCCGATGAAAACTGGCATTGGTATGAGTCCTACCTGACTTACGGTAACGCCGTACTGCCTGAAGCCATGATGATGGCCTACGAGGTAACCGGGATAGAGGCATACCGCCGGACCGCAGAAAACAGCCTCGCCTTTCTGTGCAGCAAAACCTTTACAGACAGCCATATGAAGGTAATCAGCAACAAAACCTGGTATCACAGGCACAGTACCGGGGAACTGGAAGATGGAGGCGAGCAGTCCATCGAAGTGGCATACACCATGCTGGCATTGAATACGTTTTATAATACCACTAAAAATAATTCATACCTGGAGAAGATGCGTTTGGCATTCAGTTGGTATTTAGGGAATAACCACCTTAAACAACTTGTTTATAATCCATTAACTTACGGTTGTTACGATGGCCTGGAAAAGAACAATATAAACCAGAACCAGGGCGCCGAGTCTACTGTATGCTACCTGATTGCCCGACTATTAATGGAACAATGGAATAAACATAAGTATGTTAGACCAAAACAAAACAGCCTGGCGCCAGTCCGACTTGGCTACAACTGACAATAATATGAAGTATCCCAGTATATTGATCATAGATGATGAACCGGATATATGCAGATTATTGCAATTAACGCTGGTACGTCATGGATATAATGTGAAATACGTACATGAACTGGGGGAGGGAATGAGGTCCATTTTCAAACACCAGCCCGACCTCCTGTTCCTGGATATCCACCTGCCCGACGGATCGGGCCTGGAAGCATTGCCGGTGATCAAGGAACGTTGTCCTACGCTTCCCGTAATCACGATCAGCGCTTATGACAATGCCATGGAGAAGCAAACCGCCCTCAAGGCCGGCGCCGCGTTTTTCCTGGCCAAACCTTTCAGCCTGAAAAATGTAGATGAGCTGATCGACAGTATCAAAATAAAAAGCTGAGAGCGACTTTAGTTATAATCAGTAATTTTAAACCAGCTATTCTGTTGCCAATTACCACTATATTAAAGAAGTATGAAAAATATTCTAATAATAGACGACGAAATTAACATCTGTACATTGCTGAGTAAATTTCTCGGGAAACATGGTTTTGATGTAGATACCACCATGACAGGCGGCGCTGCACTCAAAATGCTAAAGGAAAAAACCTATGACCTTGTATTGTGCGACTACAGGCTGAAAGACACTGACGGCGCACAATTGCTGCAGGATATCCACCAGATCAATCCTGCTATCATAGTTATCATTATTACCGGTTATACAGATGTAAGAGTAGCGGTGGAAATGGTGAAAAACGGTGCATACGATTATCTCTCCAAACCCTTATACCCTGATGAGATCCTGAACCTTGTACACAAAGCTTTTGCTCATAAAGAATCGGAACAGGAAAGACGCGCCTCCCGGCCAGTGGAGTCTGGCAGCGAGCCTGAAGAAGTACGGGAAACATTACTGTCACGTAATCAGGACGACAAGAACAATAAATATGTTTATGGCGAAAGTGAAGGTGCAAAAGAACTGATAAGACAGATCAAACTGGTGGCGCCTACCGATTACAGTGTCATCATTTTTGGGGAAACCGGTACGGGTAAGGAATCAGTGGCGCATCTTATCCACCATCACAGCAAAAGAAGCCAGCAACCATTTGTGGCGCTGGATTGCGGCAGCCTCTCCAAAGAGCTGGCGGCCAGTGAATTATTTGGTCATGAAAAAGGCTCTTTTACCGGCGCTATCAATACCAAGATAGGCGCCTTTGAACAGGCACAGGGCGGTACCCTTTTCCTGGATGAAATCTCTAATTTATCATACGATATACAGGTAGCCCTGCTGCGCGTGCTCCAGGAAAAAGTGATCCGCAGGGTGGGTAGCTTAAAGGAAGTGCCCATCGATGTGCGCATCATTGTTGCCTCTAATGAAAAACTCTCTGAATCAGTACAGCGGGGCAAATTCAGGGAAGATCTCTTCCACCGCCTGAATGAATTCACTATTTATATTCCGCCTTTGAGGGAGCGCCGCGAAGATCTTCCATTGTTCACCACCGCCTTTGTAAACCAGGTGGAAAGGGAACTGGATAAATCATGCGGTAAAATTTCTTCTGAAGTATGGGATTGCTTCCAGCAATACAACTGGCCCGGCAATATCCGGGAATTGAAAAACGTGATCCGGAGAGCCTGCCTGCTTACACCGGAGATGGAAGATATTACCATGTCGGCGTTACCCCTGGAAATGAAGGAATCATTTAACCAGGTGCCGGAAGAAGTGCATGTATCCGGTGAACTGGCGCTTATCTCCAACGATAACGACCTTAAAACAGTAGCGCTGCAGGCAGAGTACAATAAAATTATAAATGTGCTGAAAGAAGTGAAGTATAATAAAACAAAAGCAGCACAGGTATTGAATATAGATCGAAAAACCCTGTATAATAAATTGCGGTTGCTGAATATAAATTACTGATCATAATTTTCTTTTATTTCCCGGCAAACGCCTGTTTGCCGGGAAATAAATTTATCCCAGTACCGGGATAGCTATTGTAAATACCGACCCCTTTCCCTGCTCACTGTCTACATGTATGGTTCCTTTGTGATTCAACAGAATATTTTGTGTGCTGGTAAGCCCAAGCCCGGTTCCCTTCGCCTTACTGGTATAGAAGGGATCAAATAAACGCGCCAGCTTATCTTCTGCAATACCGGAGCCGTTATCACGGATCATCAGTTTCACCTTGTCGTGGCTAAGCGTGGTAGTGATGGTAAGCACTCCTTTTCCTGGTACCATTGCCTCAATGGCATTGATAATAATATTCAGGAAAGCAATAACTACTTTTTCTTCATCTGCATTGATCATTACATCCGGATTTACCAGGTTTCTTTCTACGCGCATTTCATTTAATTGCAGCCGGTCGCTGGATAGCTGCAGTGCTTTTTCTATCAGCGCATTGATTCCCTGCGGTTCCACATGCAGCTCAATCATGCGGGTGCTATGCAGCAGTTCCGTGATCAGCTGGTTAATACGGGTACAATTGCGTTCAATGATATCAGTATACATCAGCGTATCATCGTTAGCCACTACTGCCTCTTCTTCCTTAAACTGGCTTACCGCCAGCAGGATATTGGTCAGTGGATTTCGCACCTCATGAGCAATCACCCGGGCAATACGACCGGTGATCACAAATTTTTCCTGGTGTTGTTTCTCCTGTTCTTCCCTCTTTTTATCGGTAATGTCCTGGATCACGCAAAGAAATATCTGGGCGGCTTCATCCAGCATGACTGCATTGATCAGTACTACCAGCTTTTTATTGTCTGCAGTTCTGAAATCATATTCCTGTGAATTGGCATTACCATTATTGCAGATGTTATCCAGGAAATTTTCACTTTGCTCCCTGGAGATAAAAAGATCGCGCAGGTGCAGTTTCAGTATCTCTTCCCTGTTATAACGAAGAGTTCTTAATGCCGCGGGATTGGCGTCAATGATATTCCGGTCGCAATCGGCCAGTACTATCAGGTCGTGCGCTTTTTCAAAGATGCCGTAGTATTTTTTTTCACTTTCTTCAATAGACCTGCGATGATTAAATTCATCGAGGGCATAGCGGATGGATCTTTCCAGCAGATCGGCTGTCATTTCACCTTTCACCAGGTAATCATACGCGCCTGCCTGCATGGCTTCCCGGTCAATATTATAATCCCCTTTACCGGTAAGCATAATAACAGGCGGCTGATGAGGCATTTCGTTTAGCCTGCGAAGAATATCTATACCGGTATTGGGTCCCAGCCGGTAATCAACAAGGAGCACATCGTGCGTGCTTTCTTCTATAGCCGCCAGTCCTTTCTGGTAAGTGGATGCCCATTCCAGCAAATATTGCCCCGGTGAAATATCATGCAGCAGTTCCGTTACGAGAAAGAAGTCATCTTCATCATCGTCTATCATCAAAATGTGTATCGGGCGCTCGCTCATCGTAAGAGATTAGAGAATTTGGCAATTAAAGACAAAAAATTACAGCAATAACGGTGCTAACCTTTATTAATCAGCAGGTTCATCATTCCTGGTTCTGTGTTTTAACGGCAAAATAACAACAAAGCTGGCGCCCTTTCCGGGTTCGCCATAGGCTTGTATAAAACCGTTATGACTGTCCACAATTTTTTTGCAGATTGCCAGCCCGATGCCTGTGCCTGAATATTCGCTGATACCATGTAAGCGCTGGAAAATAAGAAATATCCGGTCGGCATAAGCCTGCTCAAAACCAATACCATTGTCGTTAATGCTGATACGGCAATAGCTGTCGTTCCAGCGGCTTTCCTTTACAATGCCCAATTCCTTTCCCGGCAGCAGCTCGTGATGGATGTTGATCTCCAGGCGCCTGTCGGGGCTGGCAAATTTAATGGAATTGGCCAGCAGGTTCTGGAATAACTGGTGGAAAGAGGTATCGCTGCCTTCAATTACAGGCAGAGGGTCATATTTAACCTGCACATTCTTCTCCTCCAGGGTTACCTCCAGGTCGCTGATCACTTCCTGTAGCAGCTTGTTCATATCTACAGGAGTGATGCTTTCCGGGGTAATACGGCCCGCCCTGGAAAAAACAAGCAAATCATTGATCAGTACCCGCATCCGCGAAACGGCAGATACCATACGGTCTATCAGCTGAATGGCGTCAGGGGGCAGCTGTTCTTTATACTTTATCTGCAGCCGGTCGCTGAAAGTGGATATCTTACGTAATGGTTCCTGCAGATCGTGCGAAGCTACATAGGCGAATTGCTCCAGCTCCTGGTTGGTCTTGTTCAGCAGGGAAATATTCTGCTGCAGGTCGCGCTGGTAGGATTTCATCCTGCTTTCAATATGCAGCTGGAGTTTAAATTCCCGGGTTAGCGTGATATAGGAGTAAATACCTATCAGGATGGCCACCAGCGATGAGATGAAGATCATGGGCACCCACATCACGGCAAAGAAATGAAACAGTTCCGATTTTTCCTGTACCAGGCTTTCTTCAATCCGGGTCATCTCACGCACCTTATTATCTATAAGATCCATTGATTTTTCCCCTTCCTTCACTTTTGAAAGCTGTTTTACCTGCGTCAGGTTTTCTCCGCCCATCTGGAGCTGCTGGTACTTTATAGCCAATAACCGGCGGAGCGTATCCAGGTGCTTTTGCTGCGCCGGGTTGTCTGATGTGATTTTCCGGAGCAGGAGATATTCCCTTTCAATCCGGTTACTGCGTTCCTGCATGCTGGGATCAAGAAAGGAGCTGTCTTTCGTAAGCGTATAACCCCTGATGGCAGCCTCGGCCTCCTTTAGCTGCCGGGTGATCACTTCCAGCCGCTTGGATACTTCAATGGCATGA
Source organism: Chitinophaga sp. (assembly GCF_036569185.1). Lineage (GTDB taxonomy): Bacteria > Bacteroidota > Bacteroidia > Chitinophagales > Chitinophagaceae > Chitinophaga. The sequence goes on along the minus strand of NZ_DATCRD010000135.1, from coordinate 11,670 downwards.
TTCAGTCTGCCGGCATTATCCAGCAGGTTCTTGGCCACCAGGTAGGAAAATACGGAGGCCACCACGATGACCGTAAATGCAATAAAAAAACCAAGACGTATCTTTTTGTGTACCGAAAAATGCATCTGTAAGTATAAGATATTGAGAAAGCATTTCAAGTTACTATTTATGTGTGAATTTCAATACTAAAAAGTGCCTTTTTCCGCGAACGCCTTTCTGAGCAACATATTCCACAGAATGCCGGTAAATTCTACAAGCCCTGCGAACACAGCTGCCTTATCATTACCGCAGAGACGGAGTGGTCCTGTAATTCGCTGTAGTAGCGGATTTGAAGATGATCTTTTTTTAGTAAAAACCGCGTTCCCCGGTAGTGGAATGAACTTTGGATAACCAACAGTAATTCTTAACCAGTAAAACGAAGAGTTATGAATAACCCGGATAGAAATAAACAGCCCATCCCGGATCCAACACCGGATAAACAACAACCGGGAAAGGAAAACCCAACGCCTGTTCAGCCGCCGCCCGACAAGCCGGAAATTGAGCCTATTCCCCCCGAAATACCGGAGAGGGATACACCTCACACACCTGCCAACCCGCAGGCTATCGGGGAACAGGAACAAGCCTTTAAAAAACAATCGCCTGATAAACATTAACCATTCTTTCATCTAAAAAATCTGTTACAATGCCTACCACTAAATCAGCCAGTAATGGCGCCGCCAGAAAAGCAGGCAGTGAAAAAATGCCGGACTCAAAATTCCATGAACTGTTTATGGACGAATTAAAAGACATCTACTGGGCAGAGAAAAACCTGGTAAAAGCACTGCCTAAAATGCAGAAAGCCGCTACCTCAGAAGAGTTGAGCACCTGTATAGGAAACCACCTGGAAGAAACAAAAGAACATGTAGCCAGGCTGGAACAGGTGTTTGAATTACTCGGCAAGAAGCCCCAGGCAAAGAAATGTGAAGCTATGGAAGGACTGATCGCCGAAGGACAGGAAGTAGTAGCTGATACCGACGAAGATACCGCCGTAAGAGATGCCGGTATCATCATCGCCTCCCAGAAAATTGAGCACTACGAAATATCTGCATACGGCAGTTTACGTACACTTGCCAATGTAATGGGACATTCCCAGGTGGCTAAACTGCTGGAGCAAACATTGAAAGAAGAAAAGAATGCTGACAGCTTACTCACAGAGGTAGCTGAATCTACTGTAAACGAGGAAGCTGCAGCTGAGTAGGTTAACGGAGTTTGTATAATTGTTAATGGAAACTGCAAGGTCCCTGTTATATGCAGGGACTTTTTTTAACCCGGTAATATGCAAAAAACGAATCCCAAAAAGCCGGTAAGACCCGCACGTGAACAGGCTGTACAACCCGGCATCGAAGCGGCAATGGACCCGGCGCCAGTGTTTAAGAAGAACAGCCCGAAGAAAGGCAAACTGCACAATAAAGTGGCGCTTATCACCGGTGGCGATAGCGGCATAGGCCGCGCGGTAGCGGTTGCTTTTGCCAAAGAAGGCGCAGATGTGGCCATTGCCTATTTTAACGAGCATACAGACGCGCAAACCACCTGTGAGCACATTACCCTGGCGGGCAGGGAATGTATGCTTATTGCCGGTGATATCAGCAACGAAAAGCATTGTAATGATATCATAAAGCAGGTGATTAAGAAGTTTAAGAAGATAGATATACTGGTAAATAATGCAGCGGTTCAATATCCGCAGAAAGGTATCGAAGATATAAGCGCCAGCCAGCTGCACAAAACTTTTGAGACAAATATTTACCCGCATTTTTATCTTACCAAAGCGGCCCTCCCGTATTTGCCCAAAGGCAGCAGTATTATTTGCACTACCTCTGTAACCGCCTACCGCGGTAGCAGCCACCTGATAGATTACAGTTCCACCAAAGGCGCTATCGTTTCTTTTGTAAGGTCTTTGTCGGCCTCCCTGTCGGAAAAAGGTATCCGCGTAAACGGGGTGGCGCCGGGCCCCATCTGGACCCCGCTCATCCCCGCTACCTTCACCGCGGAAGAAGTGGCAAAGTTTGGTACAGACGTGCCGATGAAACGCACCGGTCAACCGGTGGAGGTGGCCCCCTGCTATGTATTCCTGGCCAGCGATGATGCCAGTTATATTACCGGTCAGATCCTGCATCCCAATGGAGGGGAGATCGTAAATGGTTAACATAGACCAGATAACTGATCCCGTAGCCGTAGCCCGGTCTGTAAAGCTGCGGTATGTGAAAGGGAACTCGCCGGGCTATACCCGCATCCGCAAAGGAAAGGATTTCATTTACCTGGACCCCGGCGGGAAACAGGTGAAAGACGAGGAAGTACTGCATCGCATCCGCAGCCTGGTGCTGCCCCCGGCATGGGAAAATGTATGGATCTGCACCTGGGCAAACGGCCACCTGCAGGCCACCGGCACCGATGCGAAAGGACGTAAACAATACCGTTATCATACCGATTGGGGCAAAGCCCGCAATGAAACCAAATATTACCGCCTCCGGCAGTTTGGTGAAAAATTGCCGGACATACGGAAACGTATACACGAAGATTTAAAACGCACCTCGCTGGACAAAAACAAAGTGATCGCCATTGCCTTATCCGTAATGGAGGAAACACTCATCAGGGTAGGCAACGCCTCTTATGAAAAACTCTATGGCTCCCATGGCCTCACCACCCTGCGGGATAAACATGTAAAGATCAATGGCAGTAAAGCCTTTTTCCGCTTCCGCGGGAAGAAAGGCGTGGAGCATAAAATAGAGCTCCGCGACGCCGCCCTGGCCAGATTGCTCAAAAAAGTACAGGATATCCCCGGCCAGGTGTTATTCCAGTATTATGATGAAAACGGTGAACATAAAGCGCTCGATTCCGGCGAAGTAAATGATTATATAAAACAATGCTGCGAGGAAAATGAATTTACCTGTAAAGACTTCCGCACCTGGGCCGGTACTGTAAACGCGCTAAACCTGTTGGCAGACCTGACGCCCTACGCGTCCATAACGGAATGCCGCCGGAATATTGTAGCGATAATCGACGGTGTGGCGGGCAAACTGGGGAATACCCGCGCCGTCTGCAAAAAATATTATATCCATCCGCAGATACTGAATGCTTACGAAGCGGGAGCACTGGAGCCCTGGCTGCAACAACTGAGGGCTAAACGCAATAAACCCGCCAGTGGCGGGTTACATGCGGATGAAAAGGTACTTTTGCAATTTTTAGAGGAAGCCTGATCACAGGCCCGGTTGCTATCCGAATATCAGCTGTTCTTCTCTGTCTTCTACCTTTATTTTCTTGATAAACTCGTCAAACCCTGCCTCTTCATGAGAACTGTAAGCGCCGTAAGCGTCCAGCACATAGCCCTTATTACCATCCTGGTCTTCCATTACATACAAAACGGAGGAATCTGAAGGATCTGACTCTCCTTCAAAACGATAGGTTTTAATGATAGTCAGGTCATCCGGGTTATAGATCTTCTGCTCCTCCGTATTCTGCAATCTTCCATGATCACTCATCTTTAATTCATGATCAAATCCCTTTTCATGCAGCTTCTCCAATACCCTTGTTAAAGTTGTCATTTCGCCTGGCTTTTCCATAAAAAAAGGTTTTAGTTGAAGTTCGGAAAACCAAAAGTTATGCCGCAGTGTTTTAAGATCATGGTACCATTTGTGTTAACTTTTATTTAATACCAAAACTATCATATTATGAGAGCTATATGGTCAGGATCCATAGGATTCGGGTTGGTAAATATCCCGGTGAAATTATTCAGCGCCACCCAGGATAGCCGCCTGGACCTGGACATGCTGGACAGTAAAAACGGGGCGCATATCAAATACCAGCGTATTAATGAAAATACAGGCAGAGAAGTGCCCTGGGAACAGATTGTAAAAGGCTATTTGTATAAAGATGAATATGTTATACTGGAAGAAGAGGATTTTGAAGCCGCCAGTCCCAAGAAAAGTAAGATCATCGAGATAGAATCTTTTGTGGAAGAAACAGAGATCGATGATATCTATTTCGAAAATCCTTATTTCATTGAGCCAGCCAAAGGCGGGGAAAAAGCATACGTATTACTGCAGCAAACACTGGAAAAAACCGGTAAAGCCGGCATCAGCCGCTTTGTATTGCGTACGCAGGAACACCTGGCAGTGATAAGGCCACGGGAAAACTACCTGTTACTGCAACAGCTCCGCTTTGCAGAAGAGATCCGCCCTTCCACTGATCTGACCCTGCCCACACATGTGAAACTGGCAAAAAAAGAACTGGATATGGCTATAGAGCTGGTAAAGCAATACACCACCGAATTTGATATCAGCCAGTATAAAGATGAATACAAAGCAGAACTGCTCAAAATTATAAAAGCGAAAGCCGGTGGCAAGAAACCTGTAGTGAAGAAAATGCGCGTGGTGCATACCAAAAGCGATAACCTTTTTGATCAGCTGAAGGCCAGCCTGGGTGGTAAACCCGCTACTAAAAAACGTGCATCATGAGCCTGTCGGAATATAAAAAGAAACGGAACTTCAAAGAAACGACTGAACCCCTTACAGGTAAACCGGTGGAAGGGAAACATATTTTTGTAGTACAACGTCATCATGCCTCCCGGCTGCATTACGATTTCAGGCTGGAGATAAACGGGGTGCTGAAAAGCTGGGCTATACCAAAGGGGCCCTCCATGAACCCGGCAGACAAACGGCTGGCTATGGAAGTGGAAGACCATCCTTACGATTATAAAGATTTTGAAGGTACCATCCCCGCCGGTAACTATGGCGCAGGCACGGTATACATCTGGGATAAAGGCACTTTTGAACTGATGAATCCCGATGGAAAAAATTTTGATAAAGAAGCCCTCCGGGAACTGAAATCCGGCGATCTTAAGATAGTGATGAAAGGGAAGAAATTGAAAGGGGAATTTGCGTTGGTGAAGATGAAAGGAAGAGAAGAAAATGCATGGTTGCTGATCAAGCACAAAGACAGATATGCGGTAGACGAATATAACAGTGAGGACTATACGCCGGAACGCATAAAAGCGCAAGGTGAAAAGAATAAAGCTGCCGCGAAGGTGGCAAAAAAAAAATCAGCAACCGTAACGGGAACTGAGCCGGAAAAGAAGGCTGCACGCAGTGTTCATCGGATAAAGAAAATATATAAGCCCATGCTCACTACCCTGGTGAGCGAACCATTTGATGATGCCGGCTGGCTTTTTGAAACCAAATGGGATGGTTACCGCGCTATTGCCAGCGTGGAAAACCATAAGGCTACGCTCTATTCCCGCAATGAGAAACCGTTCAATAATCACTACCCTGCGGTAGTGGCTGCCGTGGAGAAAATTTCGCACAATGTGGTGCTCGACGGAGAGATTATTGTACTGGATAATAAAGGCAGATCTCACTTTCAAACCCTGCAGAATTTCAGGACTACAGGGAAGGGAAAACTGGTATACGCAGTGTTTGACCTGCTTCACCTCGATGGCAACGAACTGCAGCATCTGAGCTTGCTGAAAAGGAAAAGCCTGCTTAAAGACATCATCACTGAGTTAAATGATAAAACGGTCCGTTTTTCTCCGCATGTTTTAAAGAACGGGAAAAGCTTTTTCGAAAAAGCCCGGAAACAGGGATGGGAAGGCATCATTGCCAAAAAAGCAGACAGTGTATATGAAGAGGGAAAACGGGGAATGTGGTGGCTGAAAATAAAGATCGTAAATGAACAGGAGGCCCTGATATGCGGCTATACTGCGCCCCGCGGCAGCAGGAAACAGATAGGAGCGCTGGTGCTGGGCATGTATGAAAACAAAAAGCTGAGGTATATAGGTCATTGCGGAGGCGGATTAAATGAAGCCACCATTGGCATGTTATATAACCGGCTGCAGCCCCTTATCAGCAAAACCTCGCCTTTTACGGAAAAAGTAGGTACCAATATGCCGGTTACATGGGTAAAGCCTGAGTTGGTATGCCAGGTGAAGTTCCAGGAATGGACCGGCGACGGGCACCTGCGGCAACCTGTTTATCTTGGCCTCCGCAGCGACAAGCCCGCCAGAGATGTACATCCTGAAACAGCAAAAAAAATAACTATGGCTACCGTTATTGAAAAAGAACGCACCCTTACGCTCAACGGAAAAAAGGTATCGCTTACCAATCAAATCAAGCTATATTGGCCGGATGAGCAGATCTCCAAGGGGCAACTGATCGATTACTACCTGTCGGTGGCAAAGTACATGCTGCCCCACCTGAAAGACAGGCCCCAGTCGCTGCACCGTTTTCCCAATGGCATCAAAGGACCGGCTTTTTACCAGAAAGATCTTAACCTGGAACAAACCCCTGCATGGATAAAGAGTGTGCCGCTGCGCGCTGATTCTACCGGGAAGGATGTGGATTATCTGCTCTGTAATAACGAGGCTACACTGGCTTATATGGTTAACCTTGGTTGCATAGAAATAAACCCCTGGCTATCGAGATTAAACAATCTGGATAAGCCTGATTTCATGATCCTGGACCTGGATCCGGAAAATATTGATTTTAAGTACGTGGTAGAAACCGCGCTGCATATCAAGGATATGCTGGACAGTTTCAATATCACTTCTTTCTGTAAAACTTCCGGCTCTACCGGTTTGCATATTTATGTGCCTGTGGCAGCTAAATACCCGTATGAAAGTACCCGGCTGTTTGCGGAATATATTGCACGTCATGTAAATGAGGAGTTGCCCCGAAGCACCAGTGTGACCCGTGCAAAAAGCGCCAGGAATAAAAAAGTATATATCGATTTCCTGCAGAACAGCAAAGGGCAAACTGTGGCAGCTCCTTATTCTGCCCGCCCCAAACCCGGCGCCACCGTGTCTATGCCGCTTTTATGGAAAGAAGTAAATGAAAAACTACGCATCAGCGATTTTAATATTCACAACTCACTGGAACGGTTAAACGAAGCCGGCGACTTATGGCACGATATTAAAAGTGTTAAAAATGATCTGCGCAAGGTAATCCGTGAAATAGAAAACAGTGCGCATGCCTGATCATTTTGTTCATTTAAATACTGATGTTATGGAAAAGCCTTTATCTTCAAAAGCATTACCAGCCTATGGTTTTATTCTTGGAGCAATTTGTATCGTTTTTACCCTGATCTTTTATGTAACAAAATTGTATGGCAATTTGTGGATGGGATATTTTGGTAATCTTATCATGTTTCTTGGCGTGCTCATCTCTATTATTCATTATAACCGGGTACATAAAGACAAGACCTCCGCAACATCATCTTTTGCGATGGGATGGCGTACCACGCTGATTGCAACCATTATATATGCCGTTTTCCTGCTGATCTTTCACCTGGTAGTAGGCGGCAATCCTGCACATACGCTGGTAGAGGAAGATACCGTTAAAGATAATTTCTGGATTTATTTCCTGGGAAACGTACTGTTTGTAAACCTTTTTGTTGGAGTAGTGGCGGCCCTGCTCGGCGGCCTTGTGTTTAAAGCCAACCAGAAAACAGATAAGTCGGGGAAGCCATAGGAACTATTATCTTTGCATGGCTATGTCTAAAGGCCATATTTTAATAATTGATGATGAAGACCAGCTGCGCAAGCTTTTAAGCCGCCTGCTGGCACTGGAAGGATATACACTTCATGAAGCCGGCAATGTAAGGACTGCTTTAAAGATCCTGGAAAAAGAAGAAGTACAGGTGATCCTGTCGGATGTAAAACTGCCGGATGGTAATGGCGTGGAACTGGTACACCAGGTACGCGTTAAATACCCCGAAATTGAAACCATTGTGCTTACGGCATATGGCAACATCGCAGACGGGGTGCAGGCCATTAAAAACGGGGCTTTTGATTATATCACCAAAGGTGACGACAATAACCGTATTCTTCCATTGGTGAGCAAGGCGATGGACAAGGCCCGCCTGCAATTCCGCATCCGCGACCTGGAAAAGAAAATAGGCGGCAAATATAACTTCGGCAGCATCCTGGGCGAATCGCCTGAAATACAGGCAGCTATTGCATTGGCAGAGAAAGTAGCCCCCTCTGATATGACGGTGTTGCTGCTGGGTGAAACCGGCGCCGGCAAGGAAGTGTTTGCACAGGCCATCCACCAGGGAAGCCAGCGCCGGCAACAGCCGTTTGTAGCGGTTAACTGCAGCGCCTTTGGTAAAGAGATCCTGGAAAGTGAGCTGTTCGGGCATGTAGCCGGTGCATTTACCGGCGCTGTAAAAGATAAAAAAGGTTTTTTTGAAGAAGCCCGCGGGGGAACCATCTTCCTGGATGAAATCGGGGAGATGGCCATAGAGCTGCAGGCCAAAATGCTCCGTGTGCTGGAAACACAGGAGTTTTATAAAGTAGGGGAAACCAGGCCCACCAAAACAGATGTACGTATTATTGCCGCCACCAACCGGCAACTGGAGCAGGAAATAGCCGCAGGGCATTTCCGGTCCGATCTCTATTACCGCTTATCTGCCTTCCAGATTTCCCTGCCGTCACTGAATGAGCGCCGGAAAGATATACCGCTGCTGGCCGGCTGGTTCCTCCAACAAATTGCTCCCAAAATGAACAAACGCATCAGCGGGATGACGCCTGCTTTCCTGCAGGCCCTGCAGCAACACAGCTGGAAGGGAAATATCCGGGAGCTGCGTAATGTGATCGAAAGGGCCGCTATCCTAACGGACACGGATATACTGGATACCCCCGTGCTGCCGTTCGATTTCCAGCAGGGCACCGGGGAAGAAGCATCTTCCCTTAAACTGGCGGATATGGAAAAAGCACATATTATCCGCGTACTGGCCCATGCCAAAGGCAATAAAACCCGGGCCGCGGAATTAATGGGCATTGGCCTCACTACCCTCTACAATAAAATTAAGGAATACAATATCAGCGCATCATAATAGCCAGCCCAGTAACAGGCACGCCAGTACGATAAAAGGAGAGGGGACCTTGGTAAGGCAAAGCAATCCCAGCGTACTGGCCATGATCAGCAGGTTATACCAGTTAACCGGTATTACAAAGAAGAGAATAAAGGTGGCTGCCCACATGATTCCCACTACCACTGCGTTAATCCCTTCCAGCGCACGGTATATCACCACATATCTTTTCAGGTTGTTCCAGATCGGGAAAAAAAACAATACCAGCAACAGGCTGGGCAGGAAAATGGCTATGGGAGCTATCATACAACCCAGGAACTGGTAACCCATACCCAGGTTACGCATGGCCATACCACCCACATAGGCAGATATTGAAAATGTAGGCCCGGGAAGGGCCCGCATAATACCGGCCCCGGTAAGCAGCTCCTCCGCCGTGAGATATTGGGATTTGGCGCGGGTTACATACTGTTCCAGCATCATGGCAATGAGGATATCGCCGCCACCGAAAACCAGGCTGCCGAAACGGTAAAAGTTTTCAAAGAGGTTAAACGGTCGCCTGGTAATCCACTCATGCGTCCGGGCTACCTCCGACAGGAATCCTGCCAGGATGAACAGCGACACAAATAACCAGATATTTCCCCATTGAATTTTACGGGGCTTCTCCGCCACGCCGGGAATACGTTTGTTACTGAAGTTGGAAACAATGCCTCCCAGTATGATCAGCGCCGGGAAGGTCCAGGGCGATTTCAGGTAAAAGGCGGTGAACATGGATACCGCCATGATAACAAAAGTAGCCATGCTGGTAATGCTGATCCGGAAAGCCCGGATACCGCCGTAGGCCAGGAAGCCTACCGCCATTGGCTGTACGTACTTGAAGATATCGGTATGCAGCGCATTTTTGCCGAAATACTGTAACAGGAAGCTCAGGGAACCCATGATCAAACAGGCAGGAGAGATCCATATCAGCAGGGTAATAATGGCCAGTATCGCCCCACCGCGCTTATAGCCTATCAAGGTAAGGGTTTGGGAAGAAGAGGCGCCGGGAAGCAGCTGGCAGAAAGCATTATATTCCATCAGCTCCTGTTCCGTTACGTCTTTCCGTTGCTGTACAAATGTTTTCATCATCATAGCCAGGTGGCCCTGCGGGCCTCCGTAGGCGGTGATGCTATGTAATAGCACAGCTTTAAGAAAAGGTATATGACGTAGAAGCACAGTTTATGTTAGTATGCCGATTGGACAGGTTATAAGGTAATCAAATATCCGGACAAAATACAACGGTGTTGCCAATATTGATAGTTCCCCAAATAATAAAGGCACAATACTTGTAATATCGGTGTCTATTATAACGAATATGGCCTTTTGTCCGTTGTATCAGTTTGTCAGACAGGTTAATTTCCCACCAACATGTAAATGTTCGGAACTAAAAGTATAACCATATCCAGGGAAGAACCATTAAAGAAGAAACTTGCTTATACGCAGGATATTTATAAAGTCCCGGTAAAGAAATTTTACCGGGACTTTGCTATGTTCAGCCTTATTTTTTTAAGCCTATTTCACGTAAGCGCTCATCCAGGTATTCTCCGGCTGTGATGGGCTCATACGCCAGCGGATTGTCTGCAGTAACGCAGCTTTCCAGGCAATCCAGTTTCATATTGGATTTAGGATGCAGGAAAAAAGGGATCGAATACCGGGAAGTATTCCACATTTCGCGGGGAGGGTTCACCACCCTGTGCGTTGTGGATTTTAAACGGTTATTGGTTAACCGCTGTAACATATCTCCCACATTCACTACAATCTGTTCCGGCAGGGAGGTAACAGGGACCCAGTTATTTTGTTTATCCAGGATCTGCAACCCGTCGGCAGAGGCGCCTACCAGCAAAGTGATGAGGTTGATATCTTCATGCTGTTCCGCACGGATGGCCGATTTAGGCTCCTGCGTGATAGGCGGGTAGTGGATGGCTCTCAGGATAGAGTTACCGTTATGGATTTTATCATCAAAATAGGTTTCATCCAGCCCCAGGAACAGCGCGATAGCCTGCAACAGGTATTTACCGGATTTTTCAAACCCGCGGTATGCTTTAAAGAAGGTAGGCGTAAACTCGGGCACTTCTTCCACCTGTACGTTGGGAGGGTATTCCGAGCCGATAGGGTCATTGTCTTCCACGGTTTGGCCAAACTGGAAAAACTCCTTCAGATCCGGCGCTTCATAGCCCTTGGCATGTTCTTTTCCGAAAGACGTATAGCCACGCTGACCAGCCAGTTCCGGAATTTCGTAACGGTGTTTGGTATCGGCTGGCAGCTTGAAAAATTGCTGCACGTATTTGTAGAGGTCTGCAATCAGTTCATCAGGAATCCCATGATTCTTTACCGCTACAAAACCAACTTCTTCATAAGCTTTACCTAACTGCTGCACAAAGGCTGCTTTTCGTCCTGCATCTCCGGAAGTGAAGTCTGCAAGGTCCACTGAGGGGATAGAGTGGGTAGTTGCCATATTTGAATATTGTTTTGGAGCGATAAAGGTAGGGAAAAATAGCTCATTTGAAGTAGCCGGCTTCTTTATCGGTGATATCTACCACTGCGTAGCGGTCTACTTTATTGATGAGCATTTCATCCATAATATCCACTACATTTTTATAGTTGGATGCCTTATCGGCCTTGATAAGCACCATCAGTTCATTTTTATGGAAATCCTGGAACACGGCCGCTTTCTTCCGGATGATCACATCCCGGATACCGTTGCGGTTGGCATAGCTGGTATAATGCACCTGTGGCGGTGTGGGGGGTCGTTGCCAATGCCTTCATACCAGGCAATACGGTTGTTGGGCCCCAGGA
>NZ_DATCRD010000134.1:0-9043 GCF_036569185.1 Chitinophaga sp. | reverse complement strand
AAGGCCAATATGGATACCTGGATTGGCCGCTTCCGCGCTGCTGCACCGGTAGCCGGGAAAAAAGTGCTGATCCCGGGAGACCCTGAAAGGGAAATGCATCAGGAGCGGCTGGAAAATGGGGTTCCTGTTATAGCGCCTGTGGTAAAGGATTTACAGGAAGTTGCCGCTAAGTTTAATTTGAATTTCTAATTTTCAATCGTTCATAAAAAACGCCCGGAATGAAGCTGATGCAGTATTCCAGGTAGCTAAAGCAAAAATATACATTCAGATGAAAGTGTTAAAATTTGGTGGAACCTCCGTGGGAAAACCAGAGCGTATGCAGTCGGTATCGCAACTGATCACAGCAGATAATGATCAGAAAATTGTGGTGCTGTCTGCACTGTCAGGCACCACAAATTCCCTCGTGGAAATCAGTCAGTCGTTGTCGGAAGGTAAAAAGGAACAGGCAAAGCAGCAGATAGATAAGCTGGAAAGCCATTACCGCGCCTTTTGTAACGACCTGGTGAAGCAGGAAGCCGGCCGCGCAAACGCCAAGGCTATTGTTGATGAACACTTCGAGTTTCTGAATATTATCCTGAAGATATCTTTCAATGAAGCATTGAATAAAGATATTCTTGCACAGGGCGAGTTATTGTCTACACGGCTTTTCTGCGTATATCTTGAAGAAGCCGGCATCCCCGCGGTATTGCTGCCGGCGCTGGATTTCATGAGCATCGACGAATTTGAAGAACCGGAAATTCCAAAGATCAAGATCAAGCTGGGTAACCTGATGAACCAACATAAAGGACAGCATATCTTTATCACGCAGGGATATATCTGCCGTAACGCCAAAGGCGAAGTGGATAACCTGAAACGCGGCGGCAGCGATTATTCTGCTTCCCTGATAGGCGCTGCTATCCAGGCAGATGAAGTGCAGATCTGGACGGATATTGATGGTATGCACAACAACGATCCGCGGGTGGTGAAAAAGACCTTCCCGATTGATCAGCTCTCCTTTGATGAGGCAGCGGAGCTGGCCTACTTTGGCGCCAAGATCCTGCATCCTGCTTCTATCTGGCCGGCGCAGCATTTCAACATCCCGGTGAAACTGCTGAACACCATGCAGCCGGAAGCGAAAGGCACTATCATCACGGAAATGCCCAACGGTAATGGTGTAAAAGCCATTGCTGCAAAAGATGGCATCATTGCTATCAAGATCAAGTCGAGCCGCATGTTGCTGGCTTATGGCTTTCTCCGCAAGATTTTTGAAATCTTTGAGAAGTACCGTACACCTATCGATATGATCACTACTTCTGAAGTGGCGGTTTCTGTTACCATCGATCACCAGCAATATCTTGACCAGATACTGAAAGAGCTGCAACCATTTGGTACGGTAGAACTGGATTATCATCAAACCATCGTTTCCATTGTTGGTAACGAGGTGGCGGCTACCCCATCTATCATCACCAAATTATTTGACGCGATGGAAGAAATTCCTTTGCGGATGATCTCCTATGGCGGTAGCAGGCATAATATTTCTATCCTGATCAATGGCCAGTATAAAGAGAAAACATTGCAGGTGCTGAATAAGGGATTGTTTGGCCTGGAATAGGAAGAAAAATTTTTGAAAGATAGATAGAAAGCAGCGGATAATTACCCGCTGCTTTTTTTATTTCTTTAAACGCTGATCAAATACAAACGGTTGTGTATTCACGATGGTAATATTTTCAGCGTCGGGATGCAGCGGGTTGATCAGGTAATTATATTCATCGGCAATAACTACCGAGGGAATACGAAGCACCGCATATTTAGCGGTATCTATCCATTCATCCCCGATACATTGCAGCTCCGGCGAGGGCGCCAGCGATTGCCAGCCGGAAGGCAGATCGTGTTTGGTAAGCACCTTTATGGCAATATTGTCCGGGATCTGCAGGGTAGCGATGCAGAAGTCCTGTACAATATTTTTCAATGGAATATGTACCAGTACTTCCAGCGCAGATAAGGCCCTGCTGCCTGCCGTATATACAATAGCATGCCCCGGGCTGTTCCAGCGGCCTCCATACAGGCGCGCACCTGTTCCACTCAGATCATTGATGTAAGCGCACTTACTGATCCTGTATACTTCCATGTTGAGGGTTTCGTAGATTTATGCAAAGATGCCATGTTCAATGCGCCCCAGCTCATCCTGTATAAGCTGGAATCCAAAGGTGGTATCTAAAAGCGAAATAGGGGTTTGATAGTTGAAGGCAGGTAACGGAGTTCTCATCCATTCCTTGAAGTTTTCCAGCTGACCAAATACTTCGGTACCGCGCTGATAAAGTTGGGAGAGTAAAATAGCGCGTTCAGACGTGTCGGCAGACAGTTTCTCGTCGTCTGCATAGCGTTGCAGCGTTCTCTCAGACACATGCACTACCTGTGCCAGCTCTGACAAAGAAAAAGACAGCTGCCGGCTCAGGTTCAATAAAGCTCTTTTAATAATTCCACTGCGGGAAAGTTGTATAAAATCAAAGTAGCCACTACCGGCAATGTATGCCGCTCCTCCTGGCTGTTCCACTATTAACAATGCATTCTCCTGCACGCGGTATCCTTTTACATGTTTCATATACCCGACATTTGTCACAAAAATACAACAAATTGTCGGGATTAGAGCTTTTTATCTTCAAAATACCCAATCTTCCACATTTTATTGATTTCCAGTTGTATTACGCCGTATTCTTCCGCCACTATACCCTGGAGCACATAGAAGCCACCTTTTTGAAATGGGTATTTGCGAAAACTTTCGGGGAAATGGATGGTATCCATAAAGGCGCCGTCCCGGTCCAGGAAGGTACCAAAGCACATAGGCTCGCCTTTATTGCTGCGCAGGGATTTGGTGGTAACCAGGTAACCCAGTGTTGTAACCGGCCGGCCGATGTGTTGCCTGAACTCACGGGAAGGCATATACGCACTTTGATCGTGCTGCAATACTTTGAACGGAGATTGCAGCGGGAAACCCAGCAGGTCTATTTCATCGAAGGCATCTTCATGTGCATGGTATGCCAGCGTAGGCAGTTCACAATTGACGGCAGTGGTATTGCCAAACAGGGAAACGCTGTGTGGATGGGCTTCTTTCTTACTTACCAGCAAACTGCTTTTCCACAATAGTTCTTTTTTAGTGTAGCCGGTAAAATTGAAACAACCAATGCGGATCAGTATTTCCAGTTGCTCCGGCCCTGTGGGGATGCGGTGGGTAAAATCCTCCAGGTGTAAAAACGGGCCGTATTGTTCACGGTCTTTCAGGATCCTTTCCGCCAGCTGTTGTTCCAGTCCTTCTATATGGATCAGTCCTGTGTATACATCGCGGCCGCTGATACTGGTTGCATAGTCGCTGTGATTAATACAGGGCGGATGCACTGTTACGCCTGTTTTCTGCAATTCCCGGAAATAGAGCTCGCGGTTATAAAAGCCGCCGAAGTTATTGATAACGGCCACCATGAATTCTGCGGGGAAATAGGTTTTCAGGTAGAGGCTCTGGTAGCTTTCCACCGCGAAGCTGGCGGAATGCGCTTTGGAAAAGGAGAAATTGGCAAAGCTGGCGATCTGCCTCCATACCTCTGCAGATACATCCGGTGGCCGGTTGAGCCGTTCGCAGTTGCGGAAGAAACGCTCCTGGATCATCCTGAAATCGTTCGATCCCCGGTATTTCCCGGCCATAGCCCGCCGCAGGCTGTCGGCATCTGCAAGTTCCATATCTGCATATTTGTGCGCTACTTTAATAACATCTTCCTGGTACACCATAATACCAAAAGTTTCTTTCAGCAATTCCTCAATCACCGGGTGCAGGTATACTACCTGGGATGGATTGCGGTAGCGGTGGATGTATTGTTTCATCATCCCTGACTGGGCTACGCCAGGGCGAATAATGGAACTGGCGGCCACCAGGGTGAGGTAATCATCGCAGCCCAGTTTCTGCAGCAGCTGCCGCATGGCGGGTGATTCAATATAGAAGCAACCGATAGTGTTTACCTGTGCGAGGTTTTTTCGCACCAGGGGATCTGCCTGGAATGCTTTTACATCATGAATGTCGATATCTGTGCCGCGGTTTTTCTTAATGATGTCAATCGCATCGCGGATATGACCGAGGCCGCGCTGGCTGAGGATATCAAATTTGAACAGCCCCACTCTTTCCGCCTGCCACATATCCAGTTGTGCGGTGATAAAGCCTTTGGGCGGCAGGTAAGTAGTGCAATACCGGTGAATGGGCTCATCGCTGATCAGGATACCGCCGGCATGAATGCTGAGATGGTTGGGAAATGCTTTTTCTGTATCCATCAGTTTACTGAAGCGGGCTATTTTCTGATGGATACTATCGTTCTCCAGGTTAACCTGGAAGCCATTTTCCAGGATCCTGTCGATTTCTTTTTTGGGCAGTCCGTATACTTTTCCCAGTTCACGGATAACGGCATTGGTTTGAAAAGTAGTAACAGTACCCAGCAGAGCGGTGTGTTGCGGGCCATACTTATTGAAAACGTACCGGATAATTTCATCACGGTCGCGCCATGAAAAGTCGATATCAAAATCAGGGGGCGAGCTGCGGCAGGGATTCAAAAATCTTTCAAAATAAAGATCCAGTTCTATGGGATCTACATCTGTAATTTTTATGCAGTAAGCGATAATGGAATTGGCGCCGCTTCCCCGGCCTACATAAAAGAAACCGCGTTCCTGTGCATAGCGTATGATATCCCAGGTAATGAGGAAATAGGATTCAAAATTCAGTTGCGCAATAATGGCCAGTTCTTTTTCTATGCGTGAGAGCGCTTCTTTGTGATCGTGGCCATAGCGGTATATCATGCCTTCCAGGGCCAGTTCCCGGAGTTTGGCGCGATCTTCCTCCACGCTGCCCAGGAAGCATTTTTTATTCCGGGAGATGGAATGATGCAGGTCTGTTTCTATGCAGCAATCTTCCATCACTTCCACGGTACGCTGTACGATATGCGGGTAAGCGGCGAAGTGTTCCACGAGTGCGGCCGGTGTAATGAATTGTTCCTGCGGATGTCCGGTAGCAGCCGGTTCCAGTTGTGTGATCAGGATATTGAGATCAATGGCCCGCAGTAGTTGGTGTAGTTCGTAATGGGTATTGTCCTGGAAGGTAACGGGTTGAAGGATCACCAGTTTATCGCGTAGTGCGTCAGTATCTGTTCTGAATAATTTATTGCGTTGCCAGGGTTTAACGCCAATCAGTTCATGGGGCGCTAAGTCTTCAGGGGAGCGGCTTTCCAGCCCGTACACCACCCAGGTGTGGGGAATAACAGGAGCCTGGTTGGGGAAGGGTTTTTCCTGTTGCAGGTGAGTGGATAAAAAAACGTTGATATGATGCCAGCCTTCCTGGTTCCTTGCCAGCAGGAGATATTTGAAATCATTTCCGTTCCTGCATTCCAGTCCGAGTATAGGTTTGATATCATATTTCCGGCAGAGGCTTACGAATTCCCATGCATCAGAAGTGATGTTGATATTAGTGAGCGCGAGTGTGCCGATACCCAGTTCATGTGCTTTGCGGACCAGCATTTCCGCGTGCATGGTGCCATATCGCAGGCTGAAAAATGTTTTGCAGTTAAGGAACATGAATGCTTATTTAAAATATGGCATGATATCTTTTTGGGGCTGTGGTTGTCCTTTTTTACCGGGTGGTATCACGTTGGTGCCTTTCATGAGATACTCCCATCCGAAGCGGTTTTTAATCTGGTCAATAGCCTGGTAAAGTGCGATCATTTCCTGCTTGTCATCGAACAGGCTGATCTGGTAGTTACCATGAACAAGATGGCTGAAACGCACGCCGATGAGGCGCACCAGCAGGCGGCGGTCGTACAGTTTTTTGAAGAGGTCCTTTACTTTTTCCAGCAATACATGATCGGCGCAGGAATAGGGGATAGACATTTGTTTGGTAACGGTTTCAAAATCCGAGTAGCGGATTTTCAGGGTGATGCAGCCGGTGAGTTTATTCTGTTGCCGCAGTTCGAATGCAATTTTTTCTGTCATGCGTACCAGTTCCGCGTGCAGGAATTGCATGTCGATAGTATCTGCGGGAAAGGTACTTTCCGTAGAGATGGATTTTTGTTCATAAAAAGGCACCACCGGCGATTCATCGATCCCATTGGCTTTTTTCCAGAGGGCTATTCCGTTTTTTCCCATCCATGCTTCCAGCAGGGAGATGGGCACTTCACTCAGTGTTTTTACGGTTTCTACGCCGCGGCGCCTCAGCAGGGCGCCGGTTTCACGGCCTACCATCGGGATCTTTTCCACCGCCAGCGGCGCCAGGAAATTTTTCTCTTCTCCGAACAGGATTTCAAGCTGGCCATTAGGTTTGGCTTCATCGGTGGCTACTTTGGAAACGAGTTTGTTGGAGGCCAGTCCGAATGAAATGGGCAGTCCTGATTCTTTCATGATTGTTTTCCGCAGTTCGGAGGTCCATTTCATTGAGCCAAAGAACTTATCCATGCCGGACAGATCCAGGTAGAATTCATCGATGGAAGATTTCTCATAAAGCGGGGCTTTCCCGGCAATGAGCTCGGTGATTTCCCTGGATTTAGCGCTGTACAGCTCCATATCGCCACTGCGCACAATGGCATGCGGACAAAGGCGCAGGGCGGTTTTCATGGGCATGGCCGAATGAATGCCATACCGTCTTGCTTCATAGCTGCAGGCAGCTACTACGGCGCGATCACTGCTACCGCCTACCAGCAGGGGCTTACCGCTGAGGCGACTATCCCGCAGGCATTCTACTGATACAAAGAAGCAGTCCAGGTCGAAATGCGCTATTGTTCGCTGTTGTAAAGTGATCATAATGACAACGGTTTATGGATAAACAAAGGACGGAACAGGCAGGGCTGTTAAAAGTGATTACGGATGGCGGACCGGGCAGAGGGAGGGTAGTATAGCAGCAGGCCTGCCAGCCGGAATCCCTTTTAAAGTGACCACTAAGTTACTAATTTATTTAGTAATACTAAAAAGTTTAGCAAAAAATATTGAAATTCCGGTCGCCCCAATTTTCGTAACTTTAATACAACATATCTGGCAATCAATATGTAATAGATAAGAGAATGGAAATGAAGGAAAAAAGGAGTTACGTGAACATTTAAACTGATCTCCACATGAAAAAACCGGATTTTACCAGGGAGTTACTTATCCTCGCTTTACTGCTGGTGCCGATGGTTTATCTGGCTGTTATCTACAAAGACTTACCAGTTGTATTGTCCAATAGTGTGAATGCGGCGGGATCTCCCGAGATGGGGACGAAGAATGATTTCCTGCTGCTGATGATCTTTCTCTTTTTTACCAACGGGTTGATCTATTTCCTGTTCCGTTATATCCCGCGGGCGGATGACACCCAGTTAAGGCCTTCTGCTATTGAGATGGAGCATAAGGAGTATTACAGGATACGATTCCTGATCCATTCTTACCAGGCGGTATTTACCTGTATCATTATTTTCCTGGTGAGCCAGGGCAAGCCGTTTATCATGGAGCGCTGGGCTTTTATAGGCGTGGGGTTGCTGATTGTGGGCATAGGCGCCTACCTGCGCAAACTAAAGCCCAATAATTATGTAGGGGTAAGAACGCCGTGGACATTACAAAGCCCGGAGATATGGACAGAAACGCACCAGATGGCGAGTACCCTGTGGATCAGTATTGGCGCGGTGATTATTATAGGTGGATTTTTCCTGTCGCTTATTACGGGGGTGTTTATAATTTTCTTTGCGGCGATTGTGCTGGCGGCATTACCCTACATCTATTCTTTCAGGTTATATAATAAAGACAAAGGCTAATTCAGTGGTCAATCAATACATCGGAAAAAGGAATGGCGTCCCTGATAAGGACGCCATTTAATTTTATGAAGAGGTATATACCCTGTATTTATAGGCTTTCTTTTATAGAAAACATCTGCCTTTTGGGAGGAAGCGCCATCCCGGGAAATGCCTTAGAACCAGCCTTTACCCAGCGCTGCCCGGAATGGCCATGGAATGAGCGCCAGTATAACGATGAAGGCAAGGCCAAAGAAGATCAGGCCCAGCTTATGTTTCTGTGCATCTGACACTGCCTTCTTAATTTTTGATTTACCGATATGTACGAGTGCGATAGCGATGATGGCCATTGTTTCATGTTCCACGGTGAAGAAGCGTAAAACGGGATCTTTCATGGCTCCTCCCATATCAGAGATACCCGCTTTGGAGAGAGGGCTCAGGAAAAAAAGGATCAACCCTACTACCAGTTGAAGATCGCAGAAGATCATGAAGAAAAGCCCGGCTTTTTTATCTGCTGCAGTATATGGTGTGTTACCTGTTACGCCTTTCAGGGAGCGGATTACCGCCCAGAGCCCAGCCAGCAATATAGCCCATCTTAGGAACGAGTGTACATAGTTTATTAACATATCGAGTTGGATTTTACCGGGCAAAAATAAGCCACGCCGCCCGAATATATTTGGTAAATGATAAAAATATTTGCTAATTTTGTTAGCAAGGTACTAAATTATTTAGGTTATGTCCGTAGTATGTCAGAATTTGAAATACCTGCGTAAGCAAAAAGCCTGGACGCAGCAAGAGTTTGCCGATAGGCTCGGTATCAAGCGTTCGTTGCTGGGTGCATATGAGGAAGAGCGTGCAGAGCCCCGTACGGAGATCCTGGAACAGGTGAGTGATATGTTCCGGGTATCTATCGATGATCTGCTCCGCCGCGATCTCGGTTCCCAGAAAGATAATTTCCTGGAGAAGCGCCGCCAGCTCAAGTTGGGGAATTCACGTCAGGCGATCCATTTTGTGCCGGTAAAAGCGGCTGCCGGTTACCTGGCCGGTTATAATGACGACGAGTTCATTGAAGAACTGAACACCTTCACCCTGCCTATGCTTGGAGCGGGGGATTACAGGGCTTTTGAAATAGCGGGAGATTCCATGCTGCCTGTTACTTCAGGTTCTGTGATCGTTTGCCATAAGATAGAGGGATGGGACGAGATCAAGAACAATGAAACCTATGTGGTGATTACCTCCAGGGAGGGCATTGTTTTTAAGCGGATACTGAAGAATAACCGCTCCAAATC
>NZ_DATCRD010000133.1:0-6625 GCF_036569185.1 Chitinophaga sp. | reverse complement strand
ATTATTACCTGATTTATCTATATAAAAAAGAAGAAGAAAGAAATAATTCCTTCTTCTTCTCTCTAAAAAAATCAGTGTAATCAGCGTAATCATCCTAATCCTGCCCCAAGACAATCTTAGTGGCCGAAGGCCACCATTCGCCCTATTCAACCGCACCATAATCCAAACAACAAACGGCAGGAAAATCAGTGTAATCAGCGTAATCATCCTAATCCTGCTCCAAGACAATTTCAGTGGCCGAAGGCCACAAGCGCACTACTTCAGCAGCCACATGTCCGCATTGATATCGTCTGTAGTGCCGCCGAACTGGCTTTTCAGGGCAGCAGTCCAGTTGATGGTGTTGGAAGAGCGGTCGGAATCGGGATACTTGAAGCGTTTGGGGATAACGCCACTGTTGCCGGTACCGGCGCCTACACTGAAAGTAGGCACACCCGTTCTTCTCCAGTTAATGTATGCCTCCCAGCCGGAATTTTCAAAGAATGCCAGGTACTTCTGTGTGAGGATCTGTGCAAGCCCCTGTGCATTATTGCCTTTGTATTTCACACTGGTCTGTTTGTAATAGCTGTTCTCAAAATCAAACGGCACTTCATAACGCTTACCATTATACGTTTTTGTAACAGTACCTGCTGCCTCTGCCGGGATGCTGTAAAAACCTAGAGATGCCTTGATACCTTTTTTATACCAGGCTTCCGCATCAGCCTCAATCCAGCCACGGTTGGCCGCTTCGGCCATGTTAAAGCATAGTTCAGGGAAGCCAAGTAGTATGCCCGGCTCGGCTGCATAGCTGCTGTAGTAACGGCTGCGGCTACGCACTGAATATACGGCAGTATCCACATTCGACATTTTGGACGACATATTATCCAAACTTTCACCGGAAGCTGCACCTACATAAGCAGTAATATCTGCCGGTGATTTATGCAGCTTATTCACCTGCTCTGTTGCCGGTTCTGCGGTAATATAAGCCCGCGGATCATTGAGTGATACCAGCGTATTCAGGTAGGTAGCCGACATATTATACCTGGTAGCGTCAAAGCCCAGGTTGTCGGGGTTAGACGGATACTTGTTGATGTTATTGTAAATAAACTGCAGGTTCTGATCAGGAGATTCAATCAGCGGATATTTGGCAGGATTACTAACGATATCCTTGAACTGCTGTGCTACTTTCAGATCTGCATCCGCTGTTTTTTTACTCAGGGTAATGAGCACCCGCAAACGGAAGGTATTCACAGCGCGTTGCCATTTGCCCAGGTCATTTCCATAATAAAAATCGCCTTTCAGCAGCTGGCCTTCTGCGGTATTGCTTTTATCGGGATTGGCGATCTGTTGCCCCAGCTGGGTATTGGCTTCTTCCAGCCATTGCAGGATCTGCACAAATACCTGTTTTTGTTCATCATACACCGGCGTCAGATTTTCTTTACCCTGCAATGCGTTCTTCATTGGCAGATCGCCCACCAGGTTGGTCATGCGATAAAAGAACCAGGCACGGAAAAACTTACCTAATGCAGTATATGGATTCACTGCCTGTCCGCCTAAACGGCTGGCTTCCTTTTCCATTTGCTGTACATTCGTCATACTGAAGTAGCTGTTCAGGTCTGCTCCTCCCCAATCGTAACGCTGATCGCCATAATAGTTATAATTACAGCAGTCGAACTGGTTCCAGCGCATTACATTGCTCCAGGGCTTGTCTGAATTCATATCAGCCAGCACGCCACCTAATACAAGACTGGGCGGAGTTTGCGATGGTTTGTTGGTATTAATGGCGTAATCATCATACTTCTTGTTACAGCTACTGATCACAGCACCTGTTAAAGCAATGAAGGTTAATATTTTGAAAGATTTCATACAATACATTGTTTTAAAGTGACAGATCAGAAGCTGAGGTTGATGTTAAAGCCGTATCTCTTCGTAGTAGGCGTCTGGAGCGTAGAAGAGCCCTGGTCCGCACCCGGGTATTGATCCAGGTCCACATCCTTATTCTTTGCAAAATAGAGCAGGTTCCTGCCAACGAAGGAGATATTGGCCGATCTGATGAAAGTTCCTCTCAGTATGGTTTGCGGCAAAGCGTAGCCTATGGTCACCTCGCGTAGTTTTGCAAATGTTTTACTGATCAGGTTGGCTTCATTGGTTCTGTAGTACACGCTGATATAATCCTGCAGGAATGTTTTGGTAGTATTAGGTTCATACTGCAGTTTATCGTAGTTGGTTACATTACCGTTATTATCGTACTGGATAGGTACGTTGTTGCTTACCACTACACCCTGGCCCAGGTAGGATTTCACGCCTTTGTAATCCTGGTAGCGGGCCTCTCCCATGGCGCCCTCCGTGGTAAGGATGTTACGTCCGCCGCGGAAGGTTTGCTGCTGTATATAGTCGATCATATTACCGCCAACGCGGCCATCGAACTGGAAACTAAGACTGATACCTTTATAGCTGAAGCTGTTGTTCACGCCCCAAACCCAGTCGGCGCTGGCGTTTCCGAGAAACTGTTGGGTTGGATTCACCACCGGGCGGCCATCCGATCCGTTTATGATCTGTCCGTCGGCAGTTCTCACGAATTTGGTACCGTAGATCTTATCTACCCGGTCGCCCACGCCTACAAAGGCATTCAGCTTATCTTCCCCATCATAGATCTTCGTATATTTCTCCTGAAAAGTAGACCAGTTGGCGGTGATATTCCAGTTAAGGCCATTGGGGTTCCTGAGCGGGCTGCCATTCAGAGTTACCTCGTAACCGGTTTTACGGGTGTTTACACCATTGATACGGTTCTTAGCATAACCGGTAGCGCTGGGAATAATTACATCGTAGATCTGCGGGCCGTTCTGGCTGGTGAAATAGGTACCGTCGATGCCTATACGATTTTTCAGGAAGCGGATATCTATACCGGCTTCTAACGCTTTACTGGCAAAAGGCTTCAGATCGGGGTTGGCAATGGTTTGTGAAATATAAGCGCCTGCCTGGTTCTGGTATACCGGTGAAACATTGTAGAAAGAAGTATTATAGATAGGGCCATCGTAAGACGACTGGTATTCAGAGCCATATCCCAGCGGGTAAGTAGCCAGTGGCGTAGCGCCAATGGTAGCCTGTGTAAAGCCTCCTTTTACGTTGGCATAGGAGCCCCGCAGTTTCAGGAAAGACACTGCTTCCGGCAGCTGTATGTAGTCAGACAATACAGTGCTCACTGCCACAGACGGGTAGGAATAAACGTTGTTCTGGATAGGCAGGTTAGAGGCTTTGTCTATACGGTTGGTCAGGGAAACCGTTGCATACTTCCCCAGGTCAATATCCAAATACCCATAAGCGCTCAATACCAGCATAGGCGCGTAGTAGTTAGTGGCAAACAACGGGTCGCGGCTATTGGCAAATCCATACCATCCCGGTGCATTCAGGTAACCGGTTGAAACATAGCTGGAGTTATACCGGTAAGAACGTGCATTACCACCTACAGAGGCGTGGATACCGATCTTGCGGAAAGTGTTGGTGTAAGACAACAATACATCCGTGTTATTTTCAAACATGCTGCGTTTGTCTTCCCGGTAGTCGCCTTTGCCTTCTTCACGGCCGTAAGGGTGAGCGGAGAAAGGAACTTTCTCATTCCTCATCAGGTCGTACGAAGTGATCTGCGTGCGGGCCAGCAGTTCCAGTTTATCGTTGATTTTATAGTTCAGTTTTGCATAACCATTGATGTCTGTTTTATAATGGCCGCGTAGCCATTCGTAGGTCATGAACCAGGGGTTATGATAGCGTTGGTATTCCGCATAAATAGACTGTATCCCTTCTTTACCCGGCTGCCAATAGTTGCGCATATCGTCCATGCTCCAATCTGCGCCCGCCCATATGAGCGTGTTGTAAATAAGGCTGTTGGGGCCATAGGTTACATCCGGGAAATTATTTGAATACTGGCGGTTATAGTTCATGTAAGCATCCAGTCTTAACCTGGAGTTGAAGTTATAACCTGCGGAGATATTGAAGTTGGTGATGTTCAGCGACGTGTTAGGCACAATTCCTTTCTGGTAGGAATGGGACAGGGAGAAGCGCAGATCGGCTTTCTCTGTATGGGAAGATACGGCGATGTTGTTGGTGCTCAGCAAACCGGTTTGCAGGAAGCGCTGCAGGTTATTTTTGCCGCGTGCAATCCAGGGCGTGCCGGTGCGTTTGCCGGTGGCCGGATCTACGGGGCTATCGTACTGGGGGATGAGCTGTCCTTCGAACTTAGGTCCCCATATATCGTAGTCACCATCGTTGGTTCCACCACCTTTACCATCTACAAAAGCATATTTACCATGATCGCCGGGACCGTATTCATCCTGTACTTTGGGGATGGCATTGAATCCTTTTTCGAACATGGTACTGGAGTTAAAATCAATAGAAAGGCCGCGTGTATCTTTTGTTCCTTTTTTAGTGGTGATCATGATGGCGCCGTTAAGGCCACGGGAGCCATACAAGGCGGAGGCAGTCACGCCTTTCAGAACGGTATAGCTTTCGATATCATCGGGCGAAATATTCCAGGTATCGGAGTTAATGGGTACCCCATCTACCACATACAAACTAATATTGTTGCCGCGGAGCAGTACGAGCGGGGCCGACAGCAGTTCAGCAGAAGCGCCAACGGTAAGACCGGCCACTTTACCTACCAACCCGTTTACCGGGTTAGGTTCCCTGGCTTTTATCAGGTCTGCCCCTTTTACTTCCTGTACCGCATAGCCTACTTTCTTTACTTCTTTTCGTATACCCAATGCCGTTACCACTACTTCATCCAGCGCTTTTTTATCTGGCTGAAGCTCGATAGTAACGTCTGATGCTCCTTTCAGGGGGTATTCCTGCGGCAGGAAGCCAATAAAGCTTACCTGGAGCACATCGGTACCGGTTGCGGAGATAGCAAAGCTGCCGGTAGCGTCGGTAACAGCGCCGCGGTTGGCTCCTTTTACCTTAACGGTGGCCCCGATCACCGGCTGGCGGTCGTCGCCCGCAATAACTTTTCCCGTAATTGCCTGCTGGGCATGTACAGATAGGGTGGCGAACAGCAGCAATAGCATGGCGCATAGCTGCCTTTTGAGCGCCCGTTGTAGATTTGATTGCATGTAAAAGTAGGTTTGGGTAAAATGTTTACATGCAAAGTTTAAGATCCTATGTGACCGGAATGTTAAGTTATACTAAATTCAATGTTAAGTATTTGTAACCTTTATTTCTCGTTCCCGAGGAAGAAATATACTACCAGGATCTGTGCATTTTCCTGGCCTATGTTGCGGGGTTTATGGCCTAACCGGCCGTCGAAGAAGAGGGAGTCTCCTTCTTCGAGAATATATTTTTCGTTGTCGATCAGGTATTCAACGGTGCCTTTAATAATATACTTATACTCGTAGGCATCTGTTTTTACGGTTTGCGAGCGGTGGGCGCCTTTTTTCAGTTCCAGCAGTACGATATCTACCGGGAAATTCTTTACATTTTTGGTGAGCACTCTTTTATAAACAAATCCTTTGGCTGGCTCTTTTTCAAATTCCTGGTAGGAGGCTTTTTGCTTGATGATGACCTTGGCACTCTGTGTTTGCTGGTCGATTTCGTTGAAGAATTCGTTCATATCCAGCCGGAGGGCTTTAATGATATTGATAAGTACCAGCAGGGAGGGTACAGTTCTGTTGTTTTCTATCTGGGATATCAGTCCTTTGCTCACTTCTGCCCTGTCCGCCAGTTCCTGGATGGTTATTCCTTTGGCCTTTCGCTTTTCCTTGATCTTATTGCTGATCTGAATGATGATATCCTCTGTCATATAAAACGTAATTAAAACAAATATAAGCAGAAAAGAGGGTGGGATGAAACGTTCCTCATTCTCCCTATATTTACACAAAATAGCATTCATGTTCAGCTTTGACCAAATCCTGGCTATTACCTTTACGTTATTTGCGGTGATCGATATTGTAGGATCCGTTCCTGTGCTGGTATCCCTGAAAGAGAAGCTCGGCCATATAGACGCCGGTAAGGCAACGCTGGCCTCCGGTTTCCTGATGATCCTGTTCCTGCTGGTGGGAGAGCCCTTCCTGAAATTATTGAGCGTGGATGTACATTCCTTTGCGGTGGCGGGTTCTATCGTAATATTCGTGATCGGGCTGGAAATGATCCTGGGGCTGGAGTTCTTCAAAACAGATCCGGACGCCAAAGCCGGCAGCGTAGTGCCTATTGCCTTTCCGCTGATAGCCGGATCGGGTACCCTGACCACCATTATGTCGCTCAAAGCCGACTTCGGGCAGTACAATATCCTGGCGGGCATCTGTTTAAACCTGCTGATCGTATACATTGTGCTCCGCTCACTGAATTATATAGAACGCTTGCTGGGCAAGGCCGGGCTGATGGTATTGCGCAAATTTTTCGGCGTGATCCTGCTGGCTATTGCAGTGAAAATCTTTAAAAGTAATATCAATCTTTAAAGTGATTTGGGATTGTACATTAGAAAATGTAGATTTGCGCGAGTTTTATGGCCTCGTAGTACAATGGATAGTATAAGAGTTTCCGAAGCTCCAGATTCAAGTTCGATTCTTGACGAGGCTACCAGATCCCAAACAGCCGTTTTCAATTAAAATTGGGGACGGCCGTTTTATTTGATGACCGTAACGTTTTTGTACCCGGTCTTTTT
>NZ_DATCRD010000132.1:0-6741 GCF_036569185.1 Chitinophaga sp. | reverse complement strand
TACAATACCAGCAATACAGGCCGCGGCTTTCCAGTAACGGAACCAGGGTTTTATCGCA
Organism: Chitinophaga sp.; assembly: GCF_036569185.1. Lineage (GTDB taxonomy): Bacteria > Bacteroidota > Bacteroidia > Chitinophagales > Chitinophagaceae > Chitinophaga. The sequence continues at coordinate 6,683 of NZ_DATCRD010000132.1, read as the reverse complement.
ACAGGTTGCCCGTGTTTATTGATACGCTGTACCAGGCGGTTGTAGCCTTCCTTCCTGGCGGCTTCTTTTTCCGCTTCGGGCATGGAGTCAAAAGCATGTTCATCGCCGGTTGCATCCAGCCACTGCTCCAGCTCCGCTGCTTCTGAAGGTTCCAGCGTGCCATTCAGGTATTTTTCGATTAAATTTTTAAGTTCCTGGTTGTTCATCAGTTTTTCGCACTTGTATTTAATCAGGCCGGGAATAGTGTCCCTATAGATAAGTACACCGGGAAAACAGTAACACCTACTTCTTAAAAAAAATTATTGCCCGATCAGCAGGAAAATAATAAACAAATGATGGCCCAGCACCATCCGCAGTTGCCGGAGTGCTTTGGTAAGATGGTTTTCCACTGTTTTATGCGAGATGTTCAGCGTGTTGGCAATGTCGGTAATGGAAAGGTGCTCATGACGGCTCATCCTGAATACCTGCTGGCATTTCTCCGGCAGGCGGGATACTTCTTTCTCCATGGTATTTTTCAGGTCCGTAGCAGCAATATGCTCTTCGTTGGAATTATCCGACTGCTCTCCGGGAGCAAGATTACTGATATAGATCCTGCGGATGCGGTCTGATTTGAGATAATTGAGCAGCTGGTATTTTACAGCGGTGAACAGGTAGGCGCTAAGCGAGTGTGTGAGCTGCAGTTCCTTATGCTTTTTCCAGAGAGAGAAAAATACTTCCTGGATGATCTCTTCCGCTACCTCTTTACTCTTTAACCTGTTGTAAACATATCCGTATAAGCGGGGCCAGTATTCATTGTAAATGGCCTCATAAGCGCCCATATCGCCTTCTTTCAATAAGGCTAATATGGCAGGTTCATCTGATTGATTATATTTTTTAATAATATTCAATATTTTCGCTTATTCAGATGTTATAAGCATAAACAAACAAAAAAAATATCAATTATCATAATAATAAACCGATTATTTATGTTCCAACACTTAAATAAAACGATTTTTTATAGATAAGACATTCATTAACATGATAAAAATAGCAACCCCGTTACTCCAGGTATTGTTGTAGCCATTGCATACAATCAACGGGGTTTACAATAGACCAGGAATGGGGATGCCTGGCCCCATCGAGCCGGTATCCTTTACCATAGGCATTAATGAAAACGGCCTGTTTGTTTCCCAGGCGTTGCAGGGTGGCAATGGCGGCCGACTGATCCAGGGCATTCATATCATAGAGGTCTGCATTCCTGTTTTCCAGCCACCAGTTTACGTCCACATCATTGTAGATGCGCAACGGCACCTTTGCCAGGTATTTAATATTGCCGCCGTCTTTTTCTTCACGGGAGTAAGCGGAAAAATACACATACTGTTTACGTGTATCCGTGGGCGTGCCGCCAATGTATTTCTTAAACTCGTTGATGATATACTGCGGCTCCTGCGCCTGTGGATTTTTTGCTATCAACCGTTGCTCCGTATCATACATATGCGCCAGGTCCATGGGCCCGTCTACGCTGTATACCGCCACCGGGCGGATAGCCGTAAGCTGACTATCCATATGGGCCAGTTCTGTATAGCGGATGCTGAAAAGACCACCCATAGAGAATCCACCGAGCACAAATTTATCTTTGGGCAGTGCATACTTTTCTGCTGCGTGGAGAAATACCGTATTTAAAAAATCCAGCACCTCTTTATTCAATGTAAGCCGCTGGTTTACCGAAGGTACTATCACAGCGATATTGCGGTCGTAAGCCAGCTGGCATAAAGCTTTATTGCAGCTCAGCACATATTCCACCCGGTCCCATGTTCCCGGCAACAATACAATTACGCCCTTCACTTTCCCGGTTGGCACCAGGGCGTAGTACAACAGGTCTTTTGCATTGTTGTCGTTTATGTAGATGTCGGAACTGTCGTTATGCGAGACGATATTCTTATGCAGGTTTTCCCGGTAGCTGCTGTCAAGATCCAGCAGTTCCCCGTTGGTGAAGTTGCCTTCCAGTTTCCGGCCGGTGTTGCCAAAAGTAATTTTGCCGTAGCCATGCAATACGCCCTGTGCAAAGGTTCCCTCTTGTACCACGCCGCCCGGGAAAGTATACTTCCCTTGTCCGTTAGGATTACCGGCTTTCATGTCGCCTTCATACCGCGATACTTCGTTGCCTTTAACGTACCATATCAGTGTGCCGTTGCCCTCCGCTTTTTTGGCTTTGCAGGCGCCGCTCCAGGAAATAGTAAGACTATCAGCGGGAGAAAAACCGCCATTGACCCATACCTGGCAACCGCTGCGTTTATCGGTGATAAATTTTCCGGGTTGCGACTGGCCGGAAGCGGCGAAAGAAAAGAAGCTGAATATTACAAACAGGTAGTTCTTCATAAAAGCAAATCAGTACCGGAAAATACAGTTATGTTATGTATCCGCCAAAATTGGACATTTGGTAACACTGGTACGGGTTAAAAAACGGGTTTGTTTTTTAAAAAGAGGTTAACATCTGCTTCGATCTTACAATGGGTTAAGCGCTACAGTTTACTTTGAAAGATGCCTTTCCTGAAGGCACTTATCTTTTCTAGCGCGACATAAAATAGCCCAGTAACGCCATAGCGGTGATACTGGCAATATCATTCCACCGGAACGGGGGTGTTGCTTCCCAGTTAGGTATGGCCGGATATTGCTGATGAGATGGATATGCTCCGTAAATAACACTTCTGCCACTGGCGCTGTCGCTTACGGTTTGCAGGTACTGGCGCCATTGCCACGGCCTTGCGAGAGAATCTGTATTGATAATGGGAAACGGCGCTGTTTGTTTCCCAACGGGATGATTACCCTGCTGTGCATGTACCGTAAAAGTGGCCATGGCAGCCAAACAGGTGACGAGTAAATATTTTTTAAGTAATTCCATGATCATCGTTCTTCTATATGTTGGACGCATGGCAACAGCGGTTCCCCTATGCGCCCGGTCATTTTTTTTATGGCATATAAAAAAGCCCTTGTACCGCAAGGGAATACAAAGGCTTTTTCTTTTATATAGTGACACTTATTGAGGTTCCGGCAATTACGCCCGCTGGCTTTGTATGGGAAAAAGCGCCCGCAGTGCAGGGATACGCAGGAAGAGGCTTACCCAAACCAGGATACCGAATACCACCGGGAAATAGTAAGGCTCATTTATTCTTGACATAATAGCCACCGCACCGCCCAGGTAGCAGCTCACCAATATTGCGCCCAGCACTGCCGTGCGCGGGATGGCGTATAAAATGGTGGCGATCAGCAGCACGATGCCTATGCCCTGTACCTGCTCTGCCGGCCAGCCCAGCTTTACGCTGCCTTCCATGGAATAAATATTTTTGATGACTTTCATGATGGCGTCAACCAGTAGAAAAAGTACACACAGGATGGTGATTACCCAGCCGGTCACATTGGCGGCTTTAGAAGGATTTTTTGTGCTCATATAAAGTGTTTGCGCTTCCATATACAGTTAATTTTTTTGTTTTTAATTTTGATTGATTAACGATACAAACTTACCGGGATTTGCGGGCATTGCTGCTGGTCGAATACGACATTCTTCATGGTTGATTGCGACAATTCAGGAACAACTTACCTTTGCGCCATGGATTATTTCAAAAAGCAGCTTGAATTACTGAAAACAGAGCGGGAAGAAGACCAGCGATCTTACAAAGAAATGACAGCATCCACGTCTGTGGCCGACCGCAGGGCTAACGGCCTTACCTGGTACCCGGTTGCCATCAGGGGATCGGAAATGAGCCGGGGCGATTATCTCACCGTGGAAGTAGAGCGTACCACCCACCAGGACCTGCCGCATCAGCTGCGGTTTGGGGCCGCTGCCACTTTATTCTCCAATCATGATCCAAAGCAGGACCATCTTGATGGCACCATTACCTACCAGGGTGGCAACCGGCTGAAAATCACCCTGCGCACCGATGAGCTGCCGGAATGGGCCAGCGACGGCAAACTGGGCATCGACCTGCTTTTTGATGACAACAGCTACGATGAAATGCAGAACGCCCTTAAACAGGCGGATGCCCTGCAGGATAAAGCACAGGAAGGAAGACTGATACAGATCCTCACCGGGCAGAAAAAACCCGTATTCCATCCGGATATTACCCCGTATGTAAATCCCTCACTGAATGCCTCTCAGCAATCGGCCGTTAATAAAATATTATCTGCCGGCGACCTGGCCATTGTACATGGCCCGCCGGGAACGGGAAAAACCACTACCCTGGTACAGGCCGTGAAGGCGCTGATCAAACAGGACCAGCAACAAATACTGGTGGTAGCGCCCAGCAATGCCGCAGTGGACCTGCTCAGCGAAAAGTTGTCGGACGAAGGACTGAACGTATTGCGGGTAGGTAACCCCGCGCGGGTGTCAGAGCGGCTTACAGCGCTTACGCTCGACAGTAAAATATCCGAACATTCCAGTATCAAAGAAATCAAGCGACTGAAAAAACAGGCCAATGAATTCCGCGATATGGCCCATAAATACAAACGCAATTTTGGTAAAGCCGAAAGGGAACAACGCAAAGCCCTGTTCGACGAGGCCCGCAAGATCATGAAAGAAGTGGGCAATACGGAACAGTATATCATCGACGACCTGATCTCCAAAGCGCAGGTGATCACCGCTACCCTGGTGGGCGCCAATCACTATACCGTAAAAAACCTGAAGTACCACACGGTGGTAATAGATGAAGCCGGGCAGGCGCTGGAACCTGCCTGCTGGATCCCCATCCTGAAAGCACAGAAGGTGATCCTTGCCGGCGACCATTGCCAGTTGCCACCTACCATCAAATCGGATGAAGCTGCCCGCAACGGCCTCAGTACCACCCTGCTGGAAAAGTGTACTGCCCTGCATCCGGAGAGCGTAACGCTGCTGGAAGAACAGTATCGTATGCACACCACCATTATGGGATATTCTTCCAATATCTTTTACGAAGATAAATTAAAGGCGCATGCCTCTGTGGCCGGGCGCCTGTTGTTTTCCGGCGACAGCCCCCTCAGCTTTGTAGATACCGCCGGCTGTGGTTTTGATGAGCAGGCGGATGGTACCAGCACCACCAATCCCGAGGAAGCTGCTTTCGTTTTCAAACATCTTACCCAGCTGGTTACCGCGCTGGGAGCGCATTACCAGCCGAAAGACTTTCCTACGGTGGCAGTTATATCTCCCTACAAACAACAAATACAATTATTAAAAGAGCAACTACAGCACTCTCCATTGCTGCAGCCCTATGCCGATAAAATTTCCGTGAACACTATTGACAGTTTCCAGGGACAGGAACGCGATATTGTATACATCAGCATGACGCGCAGCAACACGGAAAATAAAATCGGCTTTTTATCAGATATCCGCCGGATGAATGTAGCAATGACCAGGGCGCGCAAAAAACTGGTAGTGATAGGCGACAGCGGCACGCTTTCCCAGCTGGCGTTCTATGCCGGCTTTATCAGCTATGCAGAGCGCCAGAATGCCTACCAGAGCGCCTGGGAGTTTATGGACGTATAACGGCGGCAGTCATTGCTTTTTCCAATACCTGGTTAAACGCAGCGGGTTGTTCAAACATCGGGAAATGCCCGGCCGCCTGGATCCAGTGCAGTTGTATACCCGGGCGTATGCCCTGCAGCTCATAGGTATAAAAAGCCAGCGGGTCCTGGCGGCTGCCTATCACCGTGATGGGGCCTTTATACCGGGGCAGTTTTTTGCTGAGATCAAAATGTACCCGCTGAAGGTCTGTTACCATCAGTGTTTGCATACGGACATTGGGTTTGGCAATATAAATTTTGGCCATGAGGCTGTCGATGTCCGCCTTGTTGTAAATGTATGCCAGTCGTACTGTACGGTTAAACAACGCGCTGTCTTTTCCATCCGCCTTGCCTGCTTCGATCTTCTTATTCAGCGCTTCCATTGTTTCCAGGTCCTGTACGCCCAGTCTTGCCCGCAGGTTATTCATGTGCGTAGTCATAAAATCGGCCGAAAACTTATAGTAGCCAGGGTTGGCGAGCACCAGCGCCTTTACTTTTTCCGGGTGGGCCGCAGCAAAGCTCATGGCCAGCATAGCGCCCCAGGAATGGCCGTAAATAACCACCCTGGAGATGCCTTCCTTTTCCAGCAGCCGCTGAATATCGGCCACCGCCTCTTTCAGGTTAATAGTAGTAGAATCGAACGGCACGGGGATAGACAAGCCCGTACCCCGCTGTTCCGGCAAAATAGCGCGGTAGTGTTTTCCCAGCTCAATGGCCACTGCTTCCTGTTGCAGGCAGGAGTTACCCGGACCGCCGGATAGCACGATCACAGGAGCACCTTTCCCATATGTATGATAATACAGCCAACCATTAGGGTATTTCAGTGAATCCAGTTGCTGCGCATGGCCGGGTAAACAATACAGCAACGTGGTTAACAATAACAATAATCTCATAAGACGGTTTTTCGAAGCAGTAAAATAGGTGATTTTATGCATATAAGACGTGCATACCGCCCCAACCCTCTGCCCGTAAGGTTAAATAAATCCTTGCCGCGCAGGTAAAAAAGCGTAACTTTGCGCGCTTTCGGGTAAGATAAATGGTAGCCTGCTCATAATGATCAGCCTGTTTATTTTTTGAATAAATACATTATGAGTAAAATTGCTGATTACAGGAAGTTATTGGGCGTTACCAAAACTACTGAAGTAAAAGAATTAAAATCGATTTACAGGAAC
>NZ_DATCRD010000131.1:0-31509 GCF_036569185.1 Chitinophaga sp. | reverse complement strand
GGAAAATGCTGCTCAGCTCCTGCTGTACCAGCTGCCCTATTTGTTTCTGCCTTTTAGTTTCCTGCATCTCATTCAGTTTTAGTCGTTAATAAAACAGTCCGCGTACGATAATAACACAATTACCCCACCCCGCCAAACCGTAACAGGCTGCCGGCAGCCCGTCAGTTGCGAAATTAACCATTTCCGGCAAAGAATGGCCGCAATTACACCCCCTCATACCTTAATTATACTATTTTTGCCAGCAAGTTAAACAAGACTACCAGGCATGAAGACATTCAAGCGATTACTAAGATTTGCCACACCTTTGCATCATTACCTGCCCGAATATGTTGTATATACTTTTATAGGTATCATATTCGGCATGGTCAATTTCGCTATGCTGATCCCACTACTGACCGTTATTTTCAACCAGGTGGGAGAAGTGCCCCAGGCCCTGCCTGAGCCTCATTTCACCTTTTCCATCAACTATTTCATAGACCTGTTCAATTACTATTTCTATAACTTTATCAGGGCCAGCGGCTCCAAGCAAAGCGCCCTTTACTTTGTTTGTGCCGTGATTGGCGTATGTATTGTGATCGCCAACTTCGGCCGGTACATGAGCGCAAGGGTAATGGTGCGGTTGAAAATGACCGTACTTTCGAGGTTACGTATACGCCTCTATGAAAAGTTCACGCAGCAATCACTGTCATTTTACAGTGAGCAGCAAAAAGGCGATCTGCTTTCCTCCATGACCAACGATGTACAGGAAATCGAAAACAGCGTGATCAACGCTATACAGACATTACTGCGCGACCCTTTCATCATCATTGGTTATTTTGCGGCGCTGTTCTATCTTTCCGTAAAACTTACCCTGTTCACTATCGTATTCTTTCCTATCTCCGGTCTGCTGATATCTTACGTTTCCAAAAAATTAAAACTAAAAGGAAAGTTCAGCCAGGAACTGCTGGGAAAAATTCTTTCTGTAACAGAAGAAACATTAAGTGGTATCAGGATCATCCAATCATTTACCGCCGAACGTTTTATGAAAAATAAATTCGGTGAGGTCAACAACCGCTTTGTGAAAGTGAGCAAGTCGATGTACAACCAGCGTGAACTTGCTTCTCCTATCTCTGAAATATTAGGGGTAATTGTAATTGTGATCCTGGTGATCTATGGAGGCAGTCTTGTATTATCTGGCAGCGAACTGCTTACCGGCGCTACTTTCATGACATACCTCGTTTTCTATTCACAGATCATGCAGCCGGCAAAAAATGTATCAACTTCTATAACCACCATCCAGAAAGGAATGGTAGCCAGTGAAAGGATTTTTAAAATACTGGATGCGCCGGTAACTATTCATGAAAAGCCCGGGGCAAGGCCTGTGAGTGAGTTTACCACCGGTGTTGAATATGATAATGTTTCCTTTAAATACGAACAGCAATATGTACTGAAACATATTCAGCTTACTATTAACAAAGGACAGATGGTAGCGCTGGTAGGCCGCAGCGGCGCTGGAAAATCTACCATGGCCGATCTTCTGCCCCGCTTTTATGATGTGAATGAAGGCGCTATTCGTATAGACGGCACCGATATACGTGACCTGAAAGTACACGATCTCCGCAACCTGATCGGTGTGGTATCCCAGGAAGCGATCCTGTTTAATGATACCGTATTTAATAATATTGCCTTTGGCCAGCCGAATGCCGACAGGGAAGCCATTATAGCCGCTGCAAAAATTGCCAATGCGCACGAATTCATTGAGCAGCTGGACAATGGCTACGATACAGTTATTGGCGACCGGGGCCTGAAACTCAGCGGGGGCCAGCGTCAGCGCCTTACCATTGCCAGGGCTATCTTCAAAAATCCTCCTGTGCTCATTCTGGATGAAGCTACTTCCGCATTGGATACAGAGTCTGAAAAACTGGTACAGGCTGCCTTGGATAAGCTTATGCAAAACCGCACCACTATTGTAATAGCACACCGGCTGAGCACTATTCAGCATGCCAGTGAAATTATTGTAATGGACCAGGGAGAGATCAAAGAACGTGGCACTCATGATGCTTTACTGAAACAAAACGGGATCTACCACAAACTGGTGGAAATGCAGGAATTCAAATAGGAATTACTAACGTTAAAGGTTATACGTAAACGGCGTATGCGCTACCCGGCAGGTGGCATATACGCCGTTCTTCAATCCCTGTGTGGCTTTCCGTAACATTTCCTTCTTCTCAAAAACCGGCAATGGGTACGGTTTTTGTTATTAAAGCGGCCTGATAATGCCAACACCAGCTCTTTACAGCACTATTTTTTAACCTTTTAACATAGCGAACTCCTATGATATCTATCGTAATTCCTGTATTAAACGAAGGTGCTACCATACGCCAGGTTATTAAAACAGTAAAAAAAACATCCCGGAAAATTGAGATCATTGTGGTAGATGATAATTCTACAGACAATACAGTGGAAGAGGCCATGAAAGAACATGTGAGAGTGATCACCAGCAGCCAGCGCGGAAAAGGGATATCTATGCGTGAAGGCATGATGGCCGCAAAACATGATATTATTGCCTATGTAGACGGCGACATCCTTACTTACCCTGACAATATTATAGACCTCTTAACTGGTCCTATTGAAAAAGATGAAGCAGACTTCGTCAAATCCTACTTTGAAAGGCAGGCAGGCAGGGTCACCCAATTGGTGGCCAAGCCACTGCTTAGTATCTTATACCCTGAGCTTGCCCACTTCCAGCAGCCGCTCAGCGGTATGATCGCAGCCCGTAAATCATTCCTTTCGCGGGTGCATTTTGAAAATGATTATGGAGTGGACATTGGCCTGCTGATAGATATGCATCATCTTGGCGCACGTATCACGGAAGCAAATATCGGCAAGGTGGAAAATGCCATGCAAACGTGGGAACAGCTGAGCAAAATGTCGAGGGAAGTATCACGCACCATTCTTCGCAAAGCAGAAAATATACCGCAGGAAAACCTGGAAACACTGGGTAATATCAACCTGATACGGGAGCAAATGGAGTACTCTATCCTGGAATCAATTGATAAACTGCAGAAAATGGTCATCTTCAATCTTGACCATGCAGTATTTACGCAGGATTACATGCAATGGGCCGCAGTGGCCTTTGGACAGGAAGAAGGACTGCAGGAAATCGAATCGGCCGGACATAATCCTGTAACTGCGCTGCATCTGAAAGCAACACTTTTTGAAGGACGCAATATTGCAGAACTATTGGAAGTAGCAGATGCAATTCCGCTGGTACCAGGCATCCGTGAAATAGTGCGTGAGCTGAAGAAAAGAGGCTATGCGGTGGGCCTGATCACCGATGGATTTGGTACCGTAGCGCGTCATATCAAAAATCAGCTGGGAATGGATTTCGTATTCGCCAATAAGCTGCATCTCATCAACAGTGTGGCCACCGGTGAATTTACCGTAGCAGATTATTTTATGAAAGGAGAGGAGTATGCACGTAGTAATGTGTTCCCTTACATAGCGCAGCAATATCATATCAATACCCAGAACATTATTTATGTGGGAGATGGGAAACGGGACAGCAGGTTATTAAGCGAAGCCGGGATCGGCGTTGCTTTTTGTCCACAGTATCCCGGTAATGTTGTAGAAAAGGTTGCCGATAAAATCATTACTGGCCTGTCGTTAACACCGTTACTGGATATTGCCCAGGCGAGTCCGGCAAGATTTGGAATTAAATTACCCGCCATCAGTAAAAAACAGGCACGCACTATTGGCGTAAGCAGCCTGATAGGTCTTGCAGGGGCAGGATTAATTTATTTCGCAGTACGGCAGATACGCAGTAAAAGAACAGCAGTAGCTGCTTGTTGAAATATATCATTTCATTAAAAGGGAAAGGCGCAGCGGATAACCGCTGCGCCTTTCTTGTTCCGGTAAAACCAGGACTATTTACTTTTAGCCAGTTTGGCTTCAATGCTCAATGTAGCGTGAGGAACAGCTCTGAGACGCGCCTTATCTATCAATTTACCGGTTACGCGGCAAATACCATAGGTTTTGTTTTCGATACGCATCATGGCTTTTTCCAGGTGATCAATGAACTGGATCTGGCGGCTGGCCATCTGGTTCAGCTGCTCTCTTTCCTGGGAGCCACTGCCATCTTCCATGCTCATGTATTTGTTTTCTGTATCATCAGTTCCTGCCTCGTCTTTACGGGTGATCAGGCCTTGCAGATAGATGAGCTCCTTTTTAGCTGATTCCAGCTTCTTCTGGATCAATTCTCTAAACTCCTGCAGGTCCGAATCACTGTATCTGTATACAGGACCGGAAGGTTGTGCCGGCTGATCCAGCACTGACTTTGTAAATTCGGGCTGATAAGTTACCAGGGTAGCTTTTCCGCCTTTCTTTTCAGGTTTTTCAGTTTTCTCGGGTTTTTCGGATTTTTCCGCCTTTACTGATTTTTCAGCCTTAACAACAGGCTTCTCCGCTGCTTTCTTTGTGGATTCCTTTTCCTTAGCAACTTCTACCTTAGTATCTGCTTTCTTTACTGCCATCGTTTTAAGTTCTTTTTCTTCTGACTTAGAAATAAATGGTTTCTCTTTTTCAGCGGAAACACTTTTCGTTACCACTTGCTGCTTTACAGCAGGCTCTTTTTTAACGGTCGATTTCGCAGGTACAGCAACTTTCTTGACGGATGTTGTTTTACTGTTTGGTAAGGCAGAGGCCTTTTTCACTGCTTTTTTAGGCGCCGGAGCGGCTTTTTTGGCAGTGCTTTTAGCTACCACGGCTTTTCCGGCTGCTGGTTTTGCTGCCACTTTAGGAGCCGCCTTTGCAGGGGCCGCTTTTGCAGCTGCTTTCTTGGGAGCGGGCGCCGTTTTCTTCACCGGAGCAACAGGTTTGGCAGCTTTTTTCGCTGTTGATGCCTTTGCTACAGTCTTTTTAGCCGGAGCTGCCTTTTGGGTCGTTTTACTAGCAACCTTCTTTTTTGTTGCCATGGGGGATTAGCTTTTTTTGTTAACTAATACATTAAATTTAAGGTCGTTTACCTCTATTTCTGTACCATCCTGTAATCGCTCCACTAATTCCAGACTATCTGCCAAAATTTCCGTGCAAATATAATCATTATAGTTCACAATGGCCGACTTGAGCGTATCCACACTTTCTACCGTCACATCAATTCTGTCAGTCAATGCAAAATCACTATCCTTGCGGATTTTCTGTATGCGATTCACCAGTTCCCTGGCATTTCCTTCATCCTGTAACTGGGAGGTAATAGTAATATCGAGCGCTACCGTCAGGGCACCTTTATTAGCTACTGTCCATCCTGGAATATCTTCTGAAATGATCTCAACGTCGGAGAGCTGGATTTGCAACTGCTCTCCCTCTATCACCAGGTTGAAATGGCCGTCGCGCTCTATAGTGGTAATTTCTGCCTCTGTGAACGCGCTGATAGCGGCTGCCACAGATTTCATCTTTGCTCCCATTTTACCACCGAGGGACTTGAAGTTAGGCTTAATCTTCTTCTTGATAAAACCTTCCGTTTCCGTAAGATAATCAATCCCTTTGACATTAACCTCACTTTTTATCAGGTCTGCTACCAATTCTATCTGCTCTTTCATCCGGCCATTGGCTACGGGGATCAGGATCTTCTGCAGAGGCTGGCGAACTTTAATGTTCACCTTTTTACGCAAGGATAGTACCAGTGAGGAAATATCCTGGGCCAGCTGCATTCTTTCTTCCAGGTCAGCATCAACCGCAGCTTCATCCATCACAGGAAAATCAGTATGGTGGATGGAAGCAGCCTTGCTGCGGCCACTTACGCTGTTCAGGTTGTTAAATAACCAATCAGTGAAAAATGGGGAAACCGGGGCCATCAATTGTGCAATTTTTTCCAAACATTCGTATAATGTCTGGTATGCACTGATCTTATCATGTTCATATTCTCCCTTCCAGAACCGGCGACGGCACAAACGCACGTACCAGTTACTCAGCTGTTCATCCACAAAACGCTCTATAGCTCTTCCTGCCTGCGTAGGCTCGTAGTCGTCAAAGCTACTGGTCACATCTTTTATAAGGGTATTCAAAACTGAGATGATCCAACGGTCAATTTCCGGGCGCTCGTCCAGTGGAATATATGCCTCCCTGAAAGTAAACTTATCAAGATTTGCATACATAGCAAAGAAATTATATGTATTATACAGGGTACCAAACAACTTGCGCTGCGCTTCTCCTATACCTTTTACATCAAACTTTAGGCTGTCCCATGGCGAAGCATTGGTGATCAGGTACCAACGGGTAGCATCAGCACCGAATTTTTCAATGGTTTCAAACGGGTTCACCACGTTGCCGAGGCGTTTACTCATTTTCTGCCCTTTCGCATCCAGTACCAATCCATTGGATACTACTGTTTTATATGCTACGTTGTCGAACAGCATTACTGCCAGGGCATGCAATGTATAAAACCAGCCACGGGTCTGGTCTACCCCTTCCGCAATAAAATCGGCCGGGAAAGCCTGTCCGTTGTCTATCAATTCCTTGTTTTCAAACGGATAATGCCATTGTGCATAAGGCATAGCTCCACTGTCAAACCAAACATCCACCAGGTCTGGTTCCCTGCGCATTGGCTTGCCAGACGGGCTCACCAGGATAATATCGTCTACATAGGGCTTATGGAGGTCGAGAATGCCCTCATGGAGATAGGATTTATTCACATCTCCTCCCAAAACCTGGTTGGCCTTGCGGATTTCCGCGTTCAGCTCCTCAATACCTCCGATGCAAATCTCTTCCGAGCCATCTTCAGTGCGCCAGATTGGCAATGGGGTACCCCAATAACGGCTGCGGCTAAGGTTCCAGTCCACCATATTCTCCAGCCAGTTGCCAAAACGGCCGGTACCGGTGGAGGCAGGTTTCCAGTTGATGGTTTTATTCAGCTCCACCATCCTGTCTTTCACCGCAGTGGTTTTAATAAACCAGGCATCCAGCGGGTAATATAACACCGGCTTATCGGTACGCCAGCAATGCGGATAGGTATGCTCATACTTTTCCACTCTGAACGCACGGTTCTCTTTTTTCAGTTTCACCGCAATATCCACATCTACATCTTTGTAGTCGGGATCATCTTTATAATTCTTTACATACCGGCCAGAGAATTCACCTACATTATCGGTGAACCTACCGGATCTGTCTACCAGTGTTAAAATACCGATGCCATATTTCTTTCCCACGCGGTTATCGTCTGCACCAAAGGCCGGGGCAGTATGAACGATACCTGTACCATCTTCTGTGGTTACAAAGTCGCCCAATAGTACACGGAACGGATCGCCTTCTTCCGGCTGAGCAAATGGCAGCAATTGTTCATAACGGATATTTTCAAGCTGACTGCCTTTAAAGCTGGTCAGTATTTTCCAGGGAATAACTTTGTCTCCTTCCTGGTAAGCGGCAAAATCTCCGTTTTCGCCTTCTGCCTTAAAGTATTTACCAAGTAAAACCTTAGCCATTACCACATTCACCGGAAGGTGGGTGTATGGATTAAAAGTATTTACCAGTACATATTCTATATTGGCGCCTACGGTCAGACCCAGGTTGGATGGTAAAGTCCATGGGGTGGTGGTCCAGGCCAGGAAAAAAACCTCGTCTGATCCTGCAGCGTCAAAAAGGAATTGTGAGTTATCTGCCTTTTTGGCCTTAAACATAGCCACCACAGTAGTATCCTTTACATCTTTATAGGTGCCCGGCTGATTCAGCTCATGGGAACTTAAACCGGTACCGGCTGCGGGGGAATAAGGCTGGATGCTTACGCTTTTATATAAGAACCCTTTTTTATAAAGGGTTTGCAAACACCACCAGAGTGTTTCAATATAATTATTTTCAAAAGTGATATAAGGATCTTTCAGGTCAACCCAATATCCCATCTTAAGGGTCAGGTCGTCCCACATATCTTTATATTTTAGTACCTCCCGGCGGCAGGTATCGTTATATTCGGCTATGGAGATCTTTTTTCCTATGTCTTCTTTAGTAATGCCCAATGTTTTTTCTACTCCCAGCTCTACCGGCAATCCATGGGTGTCCCATCCGCCTTTGCGCTTTACCTGGTAACCGCGCATAGTTTTATAACGACATACCAGGTCTTTTAAAGTACGTGAAATAACATGGTGAATACCCGGCAAACCGTTGGCACTTGGAGGTCCTTCATAAAACACAAAAGGTGTGGCGCCGTCGCGTACTTCCACACTTTTCTCAAAAGTCTGGTGCTGCTCCCAGTGCTGGAGTATATCTTTCTCTATCTGAGGTAAATTCAACTGGCTATATTCCTGATATTTGCTGGACATAAAACAATTCCCCGCCCTTTGATGTTATTTATTAGAATAATTGATTAAAATTGTGCAAAGTTAAGGAAATACGCTGGCTCCTAAATAGCCATCTTTACCAAAAACTATCCTTTTTAGATATTTTTTATTGATTTTTTTGTAATTTGCAATAAAGAGTACCTAAACTGCGTTTTTGGCATTGTTTTAGCTAACTTGCCAGGAAGATTAGAAAAACCTAGTAGTTAATTTTAACCCAACGGGAAAAACCATATCGAGTATGAAAAAGTTGACGTTAATTTTTTGCGCGGTTCTATTCACTTCCGGCATAACTTTTGCACAGCAAAAAAAATCAGTTAAGAAAACAAAGATAGTTGCCAAAGCAGTGCAAGCACCTGAGGCAGTTAAAAGTTCTTTTGATCAAAATTTTGCGGGAACAGCAGCTGCTAAGTGGACAAAGACAAGTGCAGGACATTGGACAGCAAGTTTCCAAAAAGACAACATAAACACCATTGCAGAGTATGATGCAGATGGCAAATGGATTGCCACAAGAAGCGCATATGATGCTCAAAACCTCCCGGAATCAGTGGCTGGTACACTGAAAACAAAATATCCGGCGGCAACCATAAAAGATGGCTGGAAAATTGAGAGATCAGATGTAGCTGCATACTACAAAATCAATATTCAGGATAATGGTACAGACAAGGCAGTGTTGCTGAATGAAGCTGGTACCATCACTGAATAACACAAACACGTATTTCATAGGTATAGGGATAAATAGGACAGACCCTGCTCTTTTGGGCGGGGTTTTTCATTTGTTATGACTCCTCACTTTTATTTATCAGCTCTCCCATTTCACAATATGTGAAGTTTTTTCCAACGGTAGAACCCGCAAATTCCCCAACCTACCTCACGCATAAATATATTTTGCCCGCTCCCCGATAACACTTTCCGGGAAAAGAGCCAGTGCTAACCAATAACAGGATGCTATGGGAACTTGTGCCGGAAAAAGCAGGTCTGGACAGCCGCCATGGGTAAGACTTTCAGGGATAAGCTATATATAAGCCTTATATAAACCTTATGTAAACCTTATATAATAGTTACCTATAAGATAAGGGATATCTAAGGCTTATTATTATCTTCTTTTTAAGTCTGATACATATGTAACCGGAAAAGTTATGCCTTAGCATAGCAATGGCAATTGCCCGAAACAAAAAAGTCGCCCGCGGAAGCGGACGACTTTATAAAATCTGGTAGAAACTTTTCTGGCATATTGCACTTCAATGGTGTTTGATATTCATGCAAGTATGATTATGGCTTTACTTACTTTTGCCAGCTAAGTTTCTCCCATGGTCAAATCTGATAAGGAAGCTTATAGGAAACGCAAATAGATATCTGCCTATCGTGTTACAAAGAAACGCCTATATTTTATTTTCCGTTTTTCAAATCGGGAAAACAAATGATCAAAAAGGGAAAATAGGGTTTGGTTTAATTGCTGGATTTTAACCAGCTTTTCAACAAACACGAAATTGAGAACCAATGAAACCGAATAAATCTTCCCTGATAGAAATATTTCAACACCCGCTTATATTCTCCCTGGAAATGTATTACAGACATGGATTGTGTTGCTCCGTTAACTGCCTTGAAATACATCTTTTCTCCTTTTAATGTGATGGCCTTTCTGTTGGCAAAAGACTGATAAATACCATTTTCACTGTATATAGATGATATATTATGGTCAATCCCCAATGGATTGCCAATTGCATTGGAATTAAGGTAGGGAACTCCTTTCTCTTTTACCCACATGTAAAGCAGGGTCATGTCTGATATAGCCGTTCTCCCTATCTTTTCCTGCTGTTTTTCAGATGATCAGGGCCTATTACTGTAACATTCAGGTTTAAATGCCGGGCTTTCTTTTCATATAACCTTAAATAAACAAGATCCCTGTTTTCGTATATATAAATATCTTTCAGCATGTATTATTACTTTCTCATCTTTTGGGAGATTAAAACAAATAATTTAAAAATCACATAAATATAGCTATGTTATTCCTGACACAGGGATATTCCTGTTACAGGGAAAGATCAGGAAAGTAAAAGTGGGAGTATCCGTTCCGTTTTAACGCAACAGCAGTTCACAAGGCTTCAGCCCTGTATGCTTCTTAAAGGCTGTAGAGAAATGGGAGATACAGGAATATCCCATCAGCATGGCAACTTCTGACACAGACATACCTTTTTCATATAGCAGGCCTTTAGCCTTTTCCATTCTCTCTTTCTGGAAATAGTCATAAATAGTGGTACCATACATGGCTTTGAAGCCTTTCTTCAGGTAACATTCGTTCATGGCTACACGGCGGGCCAGGTCCCTGATGGTGATCGGAGAATCCAGCTGTTCCAGCAGGATGCCACGGGCATTTTCTATTTTTTCGCGGTCTTCCAGGTGGGTAAGGAAGCGGCAACCATAGCGTTCATCGGTATCATTCTGCATAAACTGGTCGGAGCTGTATAATAACAGGTCCAATGCGCGGCTTTGCAGGAATATATTCTTCAGAATGCCCTCATAGTCGTGGTGTACCATTGTTTCCAGTACGGATTTAGACTTCGTACATGGCTGGATGGTTTTCACAAACGGCTTGCGGGACTGGTTTTCAAATAAGGAGAAGGTGGTGGTACCTTTTTGCAGGGATTGTATAAAGGCAGGCTGGAACCGCACGGTGATCAGGTCTACCGATGGTACCCTGTCATTGCAGGCTTCCTTTTTCCCTTCCGAACAAAGCTGATCCGTACAGGAAGGGTTTTTACAATATTTATTACCGGCCACACAATAACGCAGCTCTATAGCAGCGGATTGCCCCCTTTTGGCAGGCTGATAAATAACCATCGCCACGTCTTCAACCGGTAATGGTTTATCATATGTAAAACGTTGTAATGTAAAATCGAGACAGTCAGGCACTGACACACTATCCTGCTCCGCCAGCCTTAACTGGTCGCTCATCGCGGGCTGCGGAATGGCTAAAGACAATATTTCCTGTATTTCTTTCACTTTATCTGTTTTTTTAACGCCGGGCTGTTATAGAAGTCACAAATTTAGGGATTCGTTTTTTAAACAAATATGTTTTGACAATACACTTACAAAGCCAGCCCCCATTTCCGGGTGTAAACTATTGAACTAATTGGTATAAATTTCGTTTAGGCTTTACTGATGGCAAAAATTGGCTTTAATATCCGCAGACTGGTCAAAATCATACTCTCCGTAGCTGGCATACTTATCTTGTTGATACTGGGTACCGGCTGGTATCTCAACCAACATTGGAATAAACTGCTGAAGCGGGAGCTGCAGGGCTATGTGAGCGATTTGTCTGACAGTCTTTATACCGTAAAGTTCAAAGATCTTCATCTCGATGTGCTATCTGGCAGCATCACCATTGATAAGGCTAGTATGACAGCCGATTCCCTGGTATATCAGCGCCTGCTTACCCAACAGAAAGCGCCTGCCGAAATATATACCATCAGCGTAGACCGGCTGGAGCTCAGATATTTTAAGCCGTGGCGTTATTTTTTTGGAAGGGACCTCAGTGCCGGGGTACTCACGGTGAGCGGGCCCAGTGTGATTATGGAGCAAAATGCCACCGTGAAAGACACCAGTGCCCCCAGAACAGCCTACCAAAACATTTCTGCCAAAATGAAATCCATCTTTATAGGTAAGCTGGTACTGGACAGCACCAATTTCAAGTATATCTTTACCAGGAAAGATTCCTCCCGGGTTATTCATCAATTCCACAACCTGCGGATCCGCATCAATGACTTCCTGATCGATTCAGTGGCCCTGAACGATCCTACCCGCTTTTTATATGCCCGCAACTATGAGATCGGGATGAAGGATTATATGAACAGAACAAGGGATAGCCTTTACTGGATGTATATTCGCGGGATCCGCTACGATGCCGCCTTACGCACCCTGCACATCGGCCAGTTTGAACTGCAGCCGCGGTACGACAAGGCCGCTTTCCAGAAAAAAACAGGCGTGCAGCAAGACCGGTTTGAAGTGGTATTTAATGATATCAGCCTGCGCAATCTCAATCCCCGGTTGCTTTTACAGGAGCAACAGATCTGGGCCGACCGGGTAAACATCCAAAGCGGTAAATTAGACATCTACAGGAACCGTATGCTGCCAATGCCTCCTGGCAATAAACTTGGACAGTATCCCCACCAGTTGCTCGCCAAACTGAAAGTTCCGGTCAATATCGATACCCTTACCGGTAATAATATCAACCTGCAGTATACAGAACTGAGCCCGGTGACAGAACAAACCGGGTACATTAATTTCAGCCATATACACGGGCTGTTGCGGAATATCACGAATATCGACAGCCTGGTGGCTAAAAACAATCATCTCATTGCCGACTTTGACGCTGTTTTCCTGAAAAGCGGCAAGCTCACCGCCCGGTTCGATTTCCTGCTAAACGACAAGAACGGCAGGTTTGGCGTTTCGGGCCGGCTGAATAACATGAATGGCAAAGACCTGAACGTTATCACCCAGCCTATGGGAAAAATTGAAATCAAATCCTGTGATATCCGGGATCTCACCTTTAATATTAAAGGAGATGAACGGCGGGCCAGCGCCTTTGTAAAGCTGTTGTACCAAAATCTCAAGATTGCCGTTTTGAAGCAAAATGCAGATCATAAAGGATTTAAAAGAAAGGGGCTTATCAGCCTGGTGGCCAACGCATTGGTAATCAAATCTGAAAACCCTGCAAACGGGGAAAATGCCCGGACCGCCAATGTTACTTATACCCGCGATATCCAGAAATCGTTCTTTAACCTGGTGTGGAAAACTTTGTTTACAGGCGTAAAAGACATTGCTGGTGCTGGAAATCTCTAGTGGAAAAATGATGGGTCCTCCCGGCATAAAAACAGCCCTTCTTTTGTGGAAATAAGGCTTATTTTTCGTATTTTTGCATGATTGTCTACCGATTTTATTTCTAATAGATTTTACACCAACATATGAGCGAAGAATTAGTGCAAGCACCCAGCCCCAGCAGCAACGGATATGATGCAGGGAGTATACAGGTATTGGAAGGACTGGAAGCCGTTAGGAAGCGTCCGGCCATGTATATCGGCGATATTGGCATCAAGGGTCTCCACCACCTTGTTTATGAGGTAGTAGATAACTCTATAGATGAAGCCCTTGCCGGGTACTGCAAAAACATCGAAGTTACTATCCTGGAAGATAACTCTATCCGGGTGAAGGATGATGGCCGTGGTATCCCTACCGGTATTATTCCGAAGGAAGGCCGTTCCGCCCTTGAGGTGGTAATGACAGTACTCCACGCCGGTGGTAAATTTGACAAGAACACCTACAAGGTGTCCGGTGGTTTGCACGGTGTGGGTGTGAGTTGCGTAAACGCATTGAGCGACAGGCTACATGTGACTGTAGAACGTGAAGGCAAATTATTTGAACAGGAATATCACCGCGGTATCCCCCAATATGCGGTACGTGAAATAGGCCCCAGTGAAGCAACCGGTACTACCACGCACTTCAAGCCGGATGGCGAAATATTCAAGGAAACCACCTATAACCGGGAAATCCTGGCTGGCCGTTTACGCGAATTATCTTACCTGAACCGTAAGATCAAGATCACATTAACAGATGAGCGTGAAAAGGATGAAGAAGGTAATTTCTTCTCTGAAACCTTCTACAGTGAAGGTGGTATCCGTGAGTTTATCCAGATGCTGGATAAAGGCGCCCGCCGTAACCCGCTTTTACTTAATCCGATTTATGTAGAAACGCATGATGCGGCCTCCAATGTTGCCGTTGAGGTGGCACTGGTGTATAATGATGCTTTCAGTGAAAACATCTTTTCCTATGTGAATAATATCAATACCATTGAAGGAGGTACACACGTAGCCGGTTTCCGCCGTGCTATTACCCGTGTATTCAAATCTTATGGTGATAAAAATAAAATGTTTGAGAAATCGAAGGTAGAAGTTACCGGAGATGATTTCCGTGAAGGATTGAGCGCTATTATCAGTGTAAAAGTACCCGAGCCGCAGTTTGAAGGACAAACCAAAACCAAACTCGGTAACTCTGATGTAATGGGTGTGGTAGACAGCTCTGTAGCCGCCATCCTGGATGCTTTCCTGGAAGAAAATCCGCGTGAAGCAAAAGCGGTGATCAATAAAGTAGTGCTCGCCGCGCAGGCTCGTGAAGCCGCCCGTAAAGCACGTCAGCTGGTACAGCGCAAAAGCGTGATGACCGGTAGCGGTTTACCCGGTAAACTGGCCGACTGCTCCGACAATGATCCTGCTAAGTGCGAGCTGTACCTTGTGGAAGGAGATTCCGCGGGTGGTACTGCCAAACAGGGCCGCAACCGTAACTTCCAGGCCATCCTGCCGCTGCGTGGTAAAATCCTCAACGTGGAAAAAGCCATGGAGCACAAGATTTATGAAGACAATGAAATCAAAAACATCTTCACGGCACTGGGAGTAACCATTGGTACAGAAGAAGATGATAAGGCGCTGAACCTTTCCAAACTGCGCTACCACAAGCTCATCATCATGACGGATGCTGATGTGGATGGTAGTCACATTGCCACCCTGATCCTCACCTTTGTATTCCGCTATATGAAAGCAATGGTGGAACAGGGGTATGTATACATTGCCCAGCCACCGCTTTACCTTGTAAAGAAAGGAAAAGAGCAGGCTTACGCATGGACGGAAGAACAGCGTAAGGAAGCCACCATAAGGCTCGCTGCCGGCGGTAAGGAAGACAGTGTAACCATTCAGCGTTATAAAGGTTTGGGTGAGATGAACGCAGAACAACTGTGGGATACCACCATGAACCCTGAACAACGTACACTGAAACAGGTAACTATTGAAAGCGCTGCAGAAGCAGACCGCGTATTCAGTATGCTTATGGGCGATGAAGTTCCTCCGCGCAGAGCATTCATCGAATCACATGCGAAGTATGCAAAAATTGATGCTTAATTACGTAGATACGTTATCGTTATAAAGGAAGAATCCTGCCGTTTCAGCGGCAGGATTCTTCCTTTATACACTATCCTTCTCTTGTAAGAATATAATTTGCCAGTACCTGGTACAGGAATACGCCTACCAGCATAGCCGTAACTACTATGTTAAACGCATCGTTTATAACAAATGCCAGCACCGTGCCCAACACGCCCAAAAGCGCCAGTACTGCTGTATACCAGGTAATGATCCGGCGGTTCTTTTTACTTTCAGGTATATAAAACCCAGCAGCCGGCAGCAACATAATTCCGCTGCAAAGGCACAGCGCCAGTAAACCCTGCAGGTGGGTGAACAGGAACGCCACACCGGCGGCCAGCGATATGCACAACAGGATACCCACTACATTTGATACCTGTGTTTGTTCTTTACTAAGCGCATACCTGCCGTATGGGTTCAGGCGAAGGAACAGGTTACTCACCGGCGTAATCAGCCAGGTGGAAAGCGCCAGGAATGCCAGCAGCACATACACCGGGAAAAACACCTGGCTGGCAATTTGTGTGAGTATAAAAATGGCAATGATAATGATCCATTGGGTGCGCGCTTTTTGCCGCGCCATAAAAAAGGCGTAGTTCAGGAACTGCCTGTACAGCCAGTACCGGGCCTTCATAGCCTGTACCATACCTTGCCTCGCCCATTCGTTGGTAGGATCCAGTTTCAGGGATTCCCTGAAATGTTCCAGGGATTTCCGGTGATCGCCGGCTTCCAGCCACTTCTGCCCGAGGTTGGCATGTGTGTATGCATTTTCAGGATTATGCTCCAATGCCTCATGCAAATTGGAAAAGGCTTCCTCCTTCTTACCCAGCCTGAACAGGGCATGGGAGCGGAGGTTGAGACAGGCTTCATCATCCGGTTCAATGGCCAGTCCTTCTTCCGCCTTGTGCAGGGCAGCCTCATATTCTTTCTTCGACAACAGGATCTGGCTCCACATGGCAAAATAATTCACCCGGTAAGGGTTTATGGCCACTGCGTTACTGATGGTTCTGATGGCTTCATTAAACTGGTTCTTTGCAAAAGCGATCCTGGCCAGCAGGTACAGGAAGCGATCGTCGTATGGCGCAAAGCTGAGGGTATTGCCGGCTATTTGTGAGGCTTCTGCGGTGTTGCCTGTTTCCATGTAGCAAATCGCCAGCAGGTATAATCCGTCGGTATCGTGGGCATTGGTACTCAGGTGCTGGCGCAACGCGGCGAAGGCATCTTCAAAGCGGCCTTGTTGTACCAGAATCTGAGCGCGCTGAATTAATACAGCCATAATCGTTATTTCTTAATATCCAGGTATTTCAAAACATCATCGTAAAGACCGGTTTCATTTGAATACAGCGCATAGTTACGGGCAGTATTAAACCATTCCCTTGTGGTGGGTTTATGTGTTTTAGCGGCTTTTAATAATTCCTTTTGTGTAATAGGCTGTGGCGCTCCCTTTTGCAGGGCTTCCAACAGTTTTTCTTCTATAGCAATATCCACAATCGCTTTCAGGTCGGCGCCGGAATAACCGGGAGTAGCCTTTGCAAGCGCATTATAATTAATATCGCTCACGGGTTTATTGCGTAACTGTAGTTTCAGGATCTCTTCCCGTCCTTCTGTTTCCGGCGGCGCTACAAAAATGATCCGGTCGAAACGGCCGGGGCGGCGGAAGGCCGGATCCAGGCTCCACGGGGCGTTGGTTGCGCCAATAATCAGAATGTTCTCATTGCTGGCGGCAATGCCATCCATCTCAGCCAGGAACTGGTTAATAATATGCGTTGCTCCCGACTGCCGGAGTGCCGAACGGTTAGCGCCTAAAGCATCTACCTCATCAAAAAACAGTACACAGGGTTTGCTCTGGCGGGCCAACTCAAACAAGCTATGCAGGTTTTTCTCACTGGTGCCCACCCACATATCCAGCACATCGTGAATGCCTACATTGATGAACTCCGCCTGTATTTGCCCTGCAGTGGCTTTTGCAAGATATGTTTTGCCACAGCCCGGAGGGCCGTACAATAAAATACCGCCACCGGCTTTTTTTCCATAGGCTTTATAAAGATCAGGAAACTGCAGGGGCTTGATGATCTTCAGATCTATTTCCTGCTTCTCTCTTTCCATACCACCTACATCTGAAAAATTGATTTCCGGTTTCTCCAGCATGAATAGGCTCTCGCCTTCTTCCTCTTCTTCTTCATCTCCATTAAAAGAAGCGGAAGGTTGCTGGGCTACCCGGAAAAGCCCGTCCAGCGCCTCATCACGAAAGCCCGGGTTAATTTGCAGTAAATGCTGGTATACTTCTTTTGCAGCGGGCATGGATTGTTCCTTTACCAAAATGCGGCAATGCAGCAGCAGGGCGTCAAAATGATCCGGCTCCCGGCTCTCCAGCTGCTCAAGTACCACAATAGCTGCAGAATATTTATGCTGATGATAAAAAGTGCGCGCCAAGCCAAGCTGCGCTGCAGTATTGGATGACGACAGTTCCAGTACTTTCCTGTATTGTTCCTCTGCGGCAGTATACTCATAATCCTGTAGCAGTACCTGCGCCAGATGCATACGTAAAGGCACATTCTCCGGCGAAAACTGCACCGCCTCCTGTAATTGTTTTATTACTTCCGATGACATAATGTGCTTCTGTTTAATTATTCAGTAACCCCGTAATAATACGCAATTCGGCCGCAAAAAAAGTGTTAATTGTGCCTGAACTCCTGTGTTTTGTAAAAATACACAGTCCGGCTCAGCTATGACCAATGTTCCCAGGTTGTATGTATGAAGAAACAATAAATTAACCGTATATCCATATATATTTTATTTAATTAATAAATATTTATATATATTGCACCCGTATTATCCCTATGCCAGCAGAATCTAACCAGTATCCTATGCTAAACTGACTAGGCCGGCGGCGCATAGAGCAGCCGGCACTGGTTTTACTTCTGCAAAGCGGCATACCTAAATTATAGTGTTATGAGAATGAAACTCTTAATGGTAGCCGTTATTGCTGCTTTAGGAACGGCTTTCTGTTCCTGCGATAAAAAAAACGAAACCACACCCTCCAGTATCTTCTCTTTTAAACTGGATGGCGTTCAATACCAATCCAATGCCACCGAGGCTTATATCACCGATACCATATACACCGGTAAGAAAACGCTTGTACTGGATGGCGTTACCAACAACTTCGGACATCACATGGAACTGATGATCACTTTCCCTGATTCCCTGAAGACCGGCACTTACACGGAAGATGTGGAAATGTCACTGATGAATATCCAGGAAAAGGAAACAGGTTACGTGGGTAAAAGCATTAAAGTAATTATAACAGGCATTAATAGTAAACACGCGGAGGGCTCTTTCTCCGGTGTATTAATAAATGGTGAAACAGAAAAACCTTTAACGGACGGGACTTTTAAAGTCGCAATTTACTAAACACATTTCATGAATTTTCCCTGTATGCCCTGCCTCTAAAGGCGGGGCTTTCTTTTTCGTAGGTACGTTAAGGTTGTATTATATTGTTGATTGTTTACCCTGAGTTAACAAATAATTCCTATCTCATTTTCCTGCACTGTTAACATTAAGATGATATATACCTCTTATTTCTGATAGTATTTAAACCCAAACAAACCATCAAAGAGAGATTTCCTGTATGTTTTATGCACTTCTTAACAATTCCGTAATAATCTGTTAACATTCTGGTTGCATCAGACTGTTTCCTTTGCACCTGTAAATACTTACATACAGTTTATGAAATCATTTTTTACGCTACTAGCTAGCTTTCTTGTAATTCTGTGCTACAACGCGCATGCGCAGGTAACCACTTCTGTGATATCGGGAAAAGTATCTGATCAGGGTGGACAAGCCATTCCCGGCGTTACAGTAGTAATAGTAAACAACAGCACCGGCGCCAAATCCGGTGTACAAACCAACACAGACGGCCGTTATAACCTTCCCAACCTCAATCCGGGCGGTCCTTACACTATCACGGTTTCATTCATTGGATATAAGAAAGAAGTAAAATCAGATGTTAACCTCGGACTGGGAACCACCAGTTTCAACTTTAAATTACAGGAAGAATCAACCGCACTGAGCGAAGTTGTGGTAACCGGTAATGCCGGTGCAGGTAAAGCCGGTACCCGGGTAGGACAGGAGCAGATCAAAGCGCTTCCTACACTGAGCCGCAGCCTGCAGGATCTTACCAAAGTAACTCCGCAGAGCAACAACAACTCCTTCCTGGGTACCAACTACCGCTATAATAACGTAACTGTGGATGGTGCTATCAACAACGACGCTATCGGCTTCAGTCCATCACTCGGTGGCCAGAGCAATACCAGCGGTCAGCCAGGAAGCAGTACCCGTACCAACCCTGTATCAGTAGATGCGATCCAGGACATACAGGTATTACTGGCTCCATTCGATGTAAAGGTCGGTAACTTCCTCGGCGGCAGCGTAAACGCAGTAACCCGCAGCGGTACCAACGAAGTGCACGGCTCCATCTATGGTTTTGGCCGTAACGCTTCTATGGTAGGTAAAAACAACGCCGGCGACGGTTCCAAACTCCCCAGCGATTTTCATGAATACCAAACCGGTGTACGCCTCGGTTTCCCTATCATCAAAAACAAATTATTCTTCTTCACCAACGAAGAAATCACCCGCCGTGTGGATCCGGTGATCCTTGCTGCAGGTTCTGCTGATGGCGGCGGTATCTTAACAGAAAAAGATGCAGCTGATATCACTGCCCTGATGAAAACATATGGCGTAGATCCGGGCACTGCCGGTAACACCAGTATCTACTCGAACTCCAACAAATTCTTTAACAGGCTCGACTGGCACATCAACGAAAAACACCAGCTGGCCATCCGTAATAACACTATTACCTCTGAAGCTACCAACCTGGAACGCGATCAGCAGAACTTCCGTTTCAAAGGCATCGACTTCAAACAGGTAAATAACCAGACATCTACTGTACTTGAACTGAAAAGTAACTTTAACAGTACCCTGTCTAACAGCCTGATCCTGGGTTATTCCAATGTACATGATTACAGGGACCCACTGTCTGATCCTGCCACACCGCAGATCCAGATCAAAGGACGCACACCGGGCTCTTTCATCTTCCTGGGCACCGACCGTGAAGCCAGTATCTTCAACATGAAACAAAAAACATTTGAAGTAACTGATAACGTAACCCTGTTCAAAGGAAATCATACCATTACTTTGGGTACGCACAATGAGTTCTACAACATTACCTATGGTTTTGTAAACTCCTGGAATGGACGCCTGGATTATAACAGTATCGAAGACTTCCTGCAAAATAATCCGGCTCGTGTACGTGGGAACTATAACTACACCAACAATTCCCGTGATTATATCATGGCCAATCCTCCTGCCCAGTTCAAAGCAAACCTGCTGAGCGTTTACGGACAGGATGAGATCCAGCTGACAGACCGTTTCAAGATCACCCCGGGTATCCGCCTGGATTATACAGGCATTCCCAACAAGCAGCCGTTGAGCGATAAAACCATCAAATCTCCGGTGGATCCTAACTACGGTAACACCTATACGTATACCAAACCAAAGGATATCAAAAACGACTTCCTGAATAATGTACAGATCTCTCCGCGCATAGGCTTTAACTACGACATTAAAGGCGATAACAGCCTGGTACTGCGTGGCGGATCCGGCTTATTCACTGGTCGTATTCCTTTCGCATGGATCGGTTATGCTTACTACAACAATGGCGTTACTTACGGTGCTTACGATCAGAGAAATACCAAACCATTCGTTAATACCCCACTGCCTGCAGCAAAACCATCCGCTAACGGTATTGCAGATTTCGCGGCACAGAACGGCGTAAATGTAAAAGACGCTTCCGGCGCTACCCAGGTAGATATGATCGACAACAACTTCAAAATGCCGCAGGTATGGAGAAGCAGCCTGGCGCTGGATTATACTACCCACGACCAGTGGAAATTCTCCATAGAAGGTATCTACACCAAGGTAATTAAAGACCTGATGTTCCAGCAGGTAAACCTGGCAGATAATCCTACTTACTATGCATACGATGTAAACAAACAGCAGCCTATCTTCTCCGGTGCTAAAATAAATACGCTGTATACTAACGCTTACCTGTTGTCCAACACTGATAAAGGTTACCGTTACAGCATTACCGGCCAGGTATCAAAATCGTTCCCTTTTGGTCTGAACTTCATGGTAGCTTACACTTATGGCCAGGCAAAAGATATCACCAATGGTATCCGCAACTCCATGGAATCGAACTGGCAGCTGAACCAGGCGCTGAATCCAAACAACCCCGGACTGGCTTACTCTAACTTCGATATCCGTAACCGTATTGTTGCTACCGTTGCTTACAAACAAGATTGGGGAACCAAAGGCAAATGGGTTTCCAACTTCTCTGCCTTCTTCAATACTTCTTCCGGAACACCGTTCTCTTATGGTTTAGTAAACGCCACTATCAACGGAACTCCACAACAGGTGAGCCTTACCTACATCCCGAAAGATGTGGCTGAAGCTACCAACTTCTTTACTGATAAAGCAGGTGGACAAACAGCTGCCCAACAGGCTACCGCTTTCATGGATTATGTGAACAGCAACAGCTACCTGAGCGGCCGTAAAGGTCAGTTCACTGAACGTAACGGTGGCCGCACACCATGGAACACACAGGCCGATTTCCGTTTCGCACAGGACTTCAACTTCCAGGCCGGTAAAAAAGTACACACTATCACGTTGACTTACGATATCGTGAATGTTACTAACCTGCTTAACAAAGACTGGGGTATTCAATACTTTACGCCTAACACCTTTAACTCTATGGCCAGCGTTGGTTTAAGCCCAACCGGTAAAGTGGTTAACAATTATCCAACTTACACCTTCACCACTCCGGGCTCTCCTTATTCAAAAGACTTCTTTGCATCCCGTCACCAGATGCAGCTGGGCCTGAGATACAGCTTCTAATTCAGATTGTCGTTATAAAATATAAAAGCGGTTGTTCCAAATGGAACAACCGCTTTCTTTGTTATTACATCTCCGGTGTAATTATTTAATAGCAAATACTGCTCTTACTTCTGCACGGATCTTAATAGTTTTGAAATCAATATCAGAAGATGCTTCACCGGCGCCATTTGCATCTTTAGCCATATAGTTCACCATCATAGGGCGGGCATCTGCATAGTTATCTGTATTCATTTCCTGGATCTCTATTACGCCATCTGTTTTGTTACCGATAGCAGCCAGCATATACTCTGCTTTTTCTTTCGCTGCCTGTAAAGCTTTTATCTTTACTTCTTTACGGTAAGCTTCCATTTTGCTGGAAGAGTAAGAGGCGATCCTGGCGCTTTCAATACCTTCTGCATCTACTGCTCCGAGGATTTCATTGATTTTATCCAGCTTACTTAATTTAAGACGGTATTGTTTACGTGCCATAAATTCCAGCGGATCTTTTTTCTTCCTGAGAATTTCAAAGTTGTTGCCATAAACATTCTCTATGGTAAAATCAGCCTTTGGAATCCCGGCGTCGGCTACTGCTTTCTGCAGTTGTTTTTCCAGTGTACTGATCTCAACTTTGGTCTTTCCTTTCAGGTATTCTCTTAAAGAGATGTTGAAATAAATTTCGTCTGGTGTGATTTCCATTTCTGCGGAACCATTTACCTCAATCTTTTTTACCGGGGGTTGCTTATCTGCCTGTGCAAAAGTGCTCAGTGCAAAAAATAATCCAGCTGCTAATAACATTACCTTTTTCATGTGTCGAAGTTTTCTATTGTTAAAAAAATTTGTGTTTGTTGTTGTTTACGCCCTCATGATGCGGGGTGTAAAAGCGTTTCCACAAAAGGGGTTTTATAAAATTTTGTTAATGCAATAGTTACAGAAATAGAATTATACATTTCATACTAGCTATGAAACGATTACAAAGGAATTATGTTACAGGGAAAAATTATTTCCGGCTATCCGTCATGGCTTTCAGGAAGTCGTACAGGTCGTTCATATGACGGATGCGGGACGCCACCAGCATAAAGTTTTTACCTACCTGTTTTAGTTTGGCGTTGTTGGTACGGGTT
This sequence comes from Chitinophaga sp., assembly GCF_036569185.1. Taxonomy (GTDB): domain Bacteria; phylum Bacteroidota; class Bacteroidia; order Chitinophagales; family Chitinophagaceae; genus Chitinophaga. The sequence continues at coordinate 8,196 of NZ_DATCRD010000131.1, read as the reverse complement.
TGTATATACGTTAATATATGATTGAACGTAGGCGATTCGAAATAAGGGGAATCGGGGTTATTGATAAAATAACAACGGAGGTTTTCTTCTTTCAGCATCATTTTTTCGAATCCTAGCTGTATGGCCATCCAACGGCAACGGATTGCTGTAAGCAGGTCTTTCACCGGCTCCGGCATAGGCCCGAAGCGGTCTATCATATCATTGGCAAAGGCCTGTAATTTGCCTTCTTCGGTGATATTATCCAACTCCTGGTAAAGGTTCAGTCTTTCCTGGATGCTTTCAATATAAGTATCAGGGATGAGTATTTCGAGATCTGTATCAATGGTACAGTCGCTCACAAAATCCTTTTTCTCCTCCAGCTGATCTTTAAAGAGATCGCGGAATTCATTTTGTTTCAGTTCGCGGATCGCTTCGTCCAGGATCTTCTGGTACATGTCGAAACCAATTTCCGCCATGAAGCCGCTTTGTTCTCCACCCAGCAGGTTACCGGCGCCACGGATATCGAGGTCGCGCATGGCAATCTGGAAACCGCTGCCCAGTTCACTGTGTTGTTCCAGTGTTTGCAAGCGTTTGCGACTATCAGATGGCAGTGTGCTCATAGGTGGCGCCAACAGGTAACAGAAAGCTTTCTTATTACTGCGTCCTACACGGCCGCGCAGCTGGTGCAGGTCGCTGAGACCGAAATGATGCGCGTTATTAATAATGATGGTATTGGCATTAGGAATATCCACACCGCTTTCCACGATGTTGGTGCATACCAGCACATCGTACTTGCGGTCAATAAAATCGAGGATCACTTCTTCCAGCTGATGCCCTTCCAGTTGCCCATGCGCTGTGGCAATAGACAGGTCGGGGCAAAGTCCCTGGATCAGACCGGCCATTTCTTTCAGCCCTTTTACCCTGTTGTGGATAAAATATACCTGTCCGCCTCTTTCCGCCTCATAGTAAATCGCTTCGCGGATCAGGTCCTGGTTAAACACCTGTACTTCCGTTTCAATGGCCTGGCGGTTAGGCGGAGGCGTATTGATAACTGAGAGATCGCGTGCGCCCATTAATGAGAACTGGAGCGTGCGCGGTATAGGCGTTGCCGTTAGAGTGAGGGTATCTACGTTATGCTTGATCTGTTTCAGTTTTTCTTTGGCAGAAACACCGAATTTCTGTTCTTCATCCACTACCAGCACGCCGAGGTCTTTAAACTTCACTTCCTTGCCCAGTAAGGCATGGGTGCCGATAATGATATCTATCTTTCCTTCTTCAAGGCGTTTAAGCGTTTCCTTTTTTTCTTTGGAAGATTTGAACCTGTTGAGATAATCAACGGTGCATGGAAAATCTTTCAGGCGTTCCGCAAATGTTTTATAGTGCTGGAATGCGAGGATGGTAGTAGGGACCAGTACGGCAGCCTGTTTACCATCTACAATAGATTTAAATGCCGCCCGGATGGCTACTTCTGTTTTACCAAATCCTACGTCTCCGCAAACGAGCCTGTCCATTGGTGCCGGCGATTCCATATCGCGCTTTACATCAGCGGTGGCTTTGCTCTGGTCCGGCGTATCTTCATAGATGAAAGATGCCTCCAGTTCTGTTTGCAGGTAGGTATCCGGCGTATGCGCGAAGCCTTGCTGGGCTTTACGTACCGCATACAGCTGGATCAGGTCCTTTGCAATATCTTTTACCTGCGTTTTGGCTTTTTCCTTCAGTTTATCCCAGGCATCGCTGCCAAGTTTATTTACTTTAGGTTCTACGCCTTCTTTTCCGGTGTATTTGCTGATTTTATGCAGGGAGTTGATATTTACATACAACAGGTCGTTGTTCTTGTAAATAATGCGGATGGCTTCCTGCATTTTACCGCCTACCTCAATTTTCTGCAGGCCGCTGTACATTCCCACACCATGATCGATATGCGTTACGAAATCGCCTGCCTGCAGCTCCCGCAAGGTTTTCATGGTAATCGCCTTATTTTTGTTGTAGGCTTGCTTTACCTTGTATTTGTGGAAGCGCTGGAAGATCTGGTGATCGGTATAACATACCAGTTTCAGCGAATGATCGATGAACCCGTTGCTGATAGCAACAGGGATGGGGAAGAATACAAAATCTGCTTTGAGGTCCTCGAATATACTGCGCAAACGTTCCAGTTGCCGCGGGTTGTCTGAGAATATAAAGAGGGAGTATTTATTGCTGTTATGTTTGCCGAGATCTTTGATCAGCAGGTCGAACTGCCGGTTAAATACGGGTTGCTCCTGTGTATCGAAAGCGATGAATTGTGGCTGGTAACCGTTGTCTGTAAGCCAGTCTTTGTTACCAAAAACAACGGTTGGCTTTTGCAGCAGCTGTTCCAGTAACGGCGAGGCTTTCACAAAGTCTTCTTCTTTCAGCGCCATTTCTTCATCTTCATCTACCTTCACTTTCTGACCGGTTTGCAGGAAATCGTCCAGTCGTTGTTCCATTTGTTCAATCACGCCTTTTACATAAGCGGGATCTTTCATCCATACCACGGTGTTGGCTGGAAGGAATTCGGTGAGGGGAGTTTTGCTATGGTCAGCCGCATGGGTGTCCATGTTGGCAATCAGTGTTACCTGTGTGAGCTTCCGTTCGCTGAGCTGCGATTCGGGATCAAACAGGCGGATAGAATCTATATCTTCCCCGAATAATTCAATACGGTAAGGCTTTTCATTACCAAAAGAATAAATATCCAGTATACCTCCCCTTACGGCGTACTGGCCGGGCTCATACACAAAATCGGTGGCATGAAAGCCCCAGCCGATGAGTTGTTCCAGCAGCGGGTCTACTTTCAGCATATCGCCCACTTTCAGCTGTACCATATTGGCGCTGAAAGCCTGGTTGCCCGCCACTTTTTCCCAGAGGGCTTCCGGGTAGGTGACCAGTATTTTTTTCCGTACGGCGTCTCCTGAAAATTTCATGAGCGCTTCCGTACGCAGCATGCTGTGGCTGCTGTTGATTTCATGGAACTGGCCGGCTTTCTTAAATGAATCGGGGAAATAGAAAATATCCAGAGCCTGGCTGAGTTGTTCCAGGTCGTTATGAAAATAGGCGGCCTCCTCTTTATCGTTCAGGATAAAAAGATGGTTCGCATCTGCATGCGCCCAGGTGCTCACTGCCACAAAGTTTATTGCGCTTCCACTAAGGGAAGAAAGCTGAAAGTATTGTGGGGTGGGTGATTGAATCCCCTTCACCAGCGACTGCAGGCGCGGATCACGTTGAAATAATTGTAATACAGCCTGTAAATTCATGAAGAATGCAAAGGTACGAAGATTTACCGGTTTTGAAATTTGATAGGGGAAGATATTTATAGATTCTCTTGCCGTTTTTTCATAATAAGTAAAATAAATAAGAAAATATCTCCATAGCAGAATGACAAATTTTCACTATATTCAGTAAGACCAAACTCAACTTCCATGCTGGACCTTTGGCATACCGGAATCGTAACTAAGCTGGTGGATGAAACCCACAACACGCGCCGTTTTTGGATACAGGTACCGGACATGGAGCGGTTTGATTTCAAACCCGGGCAATTCGTAACCCTGGACCTTCCCATCCACGAGAAAAAAAACAAACGCTGGCGTAGCTATTCTATTGCCTCCCATCCGGATGGCACCAATATAATTGAGCTGGTGATTGTTTTATTGGAAGGGGGCCTGGGGAGCACTTACCTGTTCAATGAAATAAAGGAAGGCAGCGAGCTGTTGCTGCGCGGGCCTCAGGGCGTTTTCGTGCTGCCGGAACAGTTAGACAAGGAATTGTTCCTGATCTGCACAGGCACCGGTATTGCGCCATTCCGCTCTATGGCTAATTATATTCATCTGCATGGTGTTCCGCATGCGCCTATCCACCTGATTTTTGGGGTCCGTTACCAGCGCGACCTGTTATATGCCGCGGAAATGCAGCAACTGGCGGCTACGCTGCCCAATTTCAACTATATACCCACTTTATCGAGGGAAGAAAACTGGAGCGGCCGAAAGGGTTATGTGCATAATGTTTACGAGGAGCTGCTACAGGATAAACGCCCGGCGAATTTTTTCCTTTGCGGCTGGAAAGCCATGATTGACGAGGCTAAGCTGCGGATCCAGGCAATGGGGTACGACCGGCATGATATACACCAGGAATTGTATGGGTAGAATATTTTTTAATGGAATCCTGGCATCTGCATGCGCAGCTGTTGAAGGCAATGCAACTTATGCAAAAAAGAGCACCATAAATAAAAAGGGCTACAACAGTTATAAATGCTTATACCGATTTATAAAAGTTGTAGCCCTGATAAATTATGTTACTAAAGAATCTTACTTAATACCAGCGCTTTTACTTCGCTCAGCGGGATGCGTTCCTGCTCCATGCTATCACGGTGGCGGATGGTAACAGTACCGTCTTCTTTGGTCTGGTGATCAATGGTAACACAGAAAGGCGTACCAATGGCATCCTGACGGCGGTAGCGTTTACCGATGCTATCTTTCTCTTCATAATAGCAATGGAAATGCTGTTTACATTCGTTGATCAGTAACTTTGCAGCTTCTGGTAAACCATCTTTCTTAGTCAATGGGAATACCGCCAGCTTAATAGGCGCCAGTTTAGGTGGAAATTTCAACACTACGCGGCTATCCTGTTTATCTTCCGTACTAAGGTCCTCTTCCGCGTAGGCATTACAGATAGTCAGCAGGAACATACGATCCAGGCCGATAGAGGTTTCTATCACATAAGGAACATAGTTCTGGTTAATTTCTGTATCGAAATACTGGATTTTTTTCTTGCTGTATTCCTGGTGTTGTTTCAGGTCGAAATCAGTACGGGAGTGGATACCTTCCACTTCCTTGAACCCAAACGGAAATTCATATTCAATATCCACCGCCGCATCTGCGTAGTGTGCTAATTTGATGTGGTTTTTGAACTGGTATTTCGCCGGGTCGGTGCCGAGGCTCAGGTGCCACTGCATGCGCTCTTCTTTCCATTTCTCATACCATTCCTGCTGGGTGCCAGGGCGAACAAAGAACTGCATCTCCATCTGTTCAAACTCACGCATACGGAAAATAAACTGCCTGGCCACGATCTCATTCCTGAAGGCCTTACCGATTTGCGCAATACCAAACGGCACTTTCATCCTGCCCGTTTTCTGCACGTTCAGAAAGTTGACAAAAATACCCTGGGCTGTTTCAGGACGCAGGAAAATTTCGCTGGCCTCATCAGTAACACTACCCAGCTGTGTGGAGAACATCAGGTTAAACTGACGTACATCGGTCCAGTTGGAAGTGCCGCTTATGGAACATTTTATTTTGTTGCTTTCTATCAGTGTTTTGAGCCCTGCAAAATCATTTTCCTTCAACAGCTCATCCATCTGCGCCAGGAGGGCATTGCCGGCTTCCTGTGGTAATGTTTCTGCAAAACCTTCAATCAGGTGATCAACCCGGTAGCGTTTATTGCTATCCTTGTTATCGATCATCGGGTCGCTGAAATTATCCACGTGTCCGGATGCTTTCCAGGTAGTAGGATGCATGAAAATGGCCGCATCGATCCCCACGATATTTTCGTGCAGCTGGGTCATGCTTTTCCACCAATAATCCTTAATGTTTTTCTTCAGTTCTGAACCATACTGACCGTAGTCGTATACGGCGCTGAGCCCATCGTAAATTTCGCTGGACTGAAAAACAAAACCATATTCTTTACAATGCGATATGATCGCCTGGAATTTATTCTGATCTGTAGACATAGTGGCGCAAAGATAAAGGCCTATTTTGAAAATACGTATGCGATTATAAAATAATTTATAATGCCGTGACTACCCTTCCTGAACAGGCTCCGGCTCGTGAGGAATTTCAATTTGTTTGATCCAAACGGCGTAATCGTTGGGGTAAATCTGTTCGCCGAAATACTGCACATAGTTACGGGTAAATACGGCCCCAAAATACAGGATAGCTGCGGAATAGTATACCCACAACAATATAATAACGATAGAACCGGCAGCGCCATAAGTGGAGCTTACTTTGCTGGCGCCGAGATAGTAACCAATGGCAAATTTGCCGATCATAAAAAGGATGGCGGTGGCTACAGCGCCCACCCGTACGTCTTTCCACTTGATCCGGGCATCCGGCAATACTTTGAAGATGATGGCAAACAAAGTGGAGATCACGAGGAAGGGCACCACGAAATCGGCCAGGGAAAAAAGAATACCAGATGTAATCCTGCCTGGAAGCAGGCTTACCACCAGGGAAGAAAATAATTCCACCAAACCGTTAATGGCCAATGATACCAGCAGGATAAACCCCAGGCTTACCACCAGCGAGAAAGACAACAACCTGTTCAGTATCATACGCAGCAGGCCATTTTTCTTGGGCTTTGATTTAAGTCGCCAGATAAAATTAATAGAGTCCTGGATTTCCGCGAACACCCCGGTGGCGCCTATGATCAGGGTAATAAAACCCACCATGGTAGCCCAGCTCATATCGCCGGAGAGGGAAGCGTTCTTTATCATGGATTGTATCTGTATGGCCGCATCATTGCCCACCAGGCCCCTGATCTGCCCGTAAATATTCCCTTCTATGGCGTCTCTTCCCAGGAACAGGTCGCACAGGAAAATAATAATGATCAGCATAGGAGCTACGGAGAATATAGTATAGTAGGCCAGTGCGGCGCTGAGCTTCATTACTTTATCGTCAATGAAATCGCTACCGGATTGCTTCAGCACCTGCCAGAAGACCTTCAGCTTGCTCGTTTTTTTCATAGCAGCATTTTAGTAACAGCAAACAAAAAGTATGCAGGCTGTTATGATTTCAATTTAGGGTTGTTATGATGCCGTTGTGCATCACGGATATTCTTCTTTTCAAAATTCTTTTCCAGGGCAACAGTCATATCAATACCGGTTTGATTGGCGATACAGAGCAGCACCCACATCACATCCGCCAGTTCATCTGCCAGCAGCTTTTTATTATCGCTTTCTTTTGATGACTGGTCGCCATACCTGCGGGCCATGATACGGGCTACTTCACCCACTTCTTCCGTGAGGATAGCCATATTGGTAAGCTCGCTGAAATAGCGTACACCAGTGGTGTTGATCCAGTTATCAATTTTTTCCTGGGCTTCCTGAATGGTCATGGATTAATTTTTATTTATTAAAGATAACAGAATGATCTTATTCGCGGTTATGTGAGTCGATGATAATAGTGACCGGGCCATCGTTCAGTAAAGACACTTTCATATCTGCGCCAAAAATTCCCCGCTGGATAGTAGTACCCATGTCCTGCTCCAGCTGCACGATCATTTTTTCATACAGGGGAATGGCCACATCCGGCTTACTGGCACGAATATACGAAGGGCGGTTGCCCTTTTTCGTAGAGGCGTGCAGGGTAAACTGGCTTACCAGTAAAATATCGCCATGAACATCTTTAACAGACAGGTTCATTACTCCCTCATCATCATTAAAGATCCGGAGGTTCACTATTTTGGCGCTCAGCCAGCGGATGTCTTCTTCCGTATCAATATCTTCTATACCCAGCAACACCAGCAGGCCCTGCTGGATTTCTCCGGTTACAGCTCCGTCTACGGTAACTGCCGCTGAACTTACACGTTGTATGACTACTCTCATGGGTTTTCGTTTAACGCCGGAAATTTAAGGCAAATCGTTTGTATCTGTAACATCATCCGCACTGATAACGTTTAACAGGCACCAAAAATATTACACACTATGGTCCGTATTTACTCCCTTTTAACTGCCGGGTTACTCCTGTTCGCATCCTGCAAAGTTTCTTCCGAAAAAAATCCCTGTGAAGGTATTATGTGCGACTACATGGCGCCTACCTGTAAATTCAGGCTGGTAGAACCCGGAACAGGCCATGATCTTGTTTATGGCCCTTATGCGCGCATACCGCTGGACAGTATCAGCATCCGGATGAAGGATACCATCCTACAGGTAAAGCAGGTGATTGATACGCCCAATAATACAGCGTTGTTATTCTTTCCTGTACTGGGGCCGCAATCTTTACGTGTAGGCCGGCCTGATAAGGCAACCCTCGATAAACTGAATTTCCTGACAAGATCAGTTGGGTGCTGCGGAACTGAAATATATAGTTTGCAGTTAAACGATAATCCTGTTGCTGTGCCGAAGGACAATAACAATGTTTACCTGATCCCGTATAATTTATAATAACTGCCGTGGCTGGCAGTAAAAACAGGTTGCAAGTGCCGGCATAGAGGCAG
>NZ_DATCRD010000130.1:0-15844 GCF_036569185.1 Chitinophaga sp. | reverse complement strand
GCCTAATCCTGCTCCAAGACAATTTCCCGCCGAAGGCGGGCTTTATACGAGCAGGTTCCCTGTCATTTCTTTCGGAATTTCCAGTCCCATGAAATGGAGGATAGTAGGTGCAATATCTCCCAGCTTGCCGTCTTTTACCGGGCCCTGGAAATCTTTATTGATAATAAAGAAAGGCACCAGGTTCAGTGAATGGGCGGTATTCGGAGTACCATCTGCATTGATCATAAAGTCGGCGTTACCATGGTCTGCTGTCAGGAAAACGGTGTAATCGCTTGCCAGTGCGGCGGTAACTACGCGCTCTACGCAATGGTCTACTGTTTCCACGGCCTTAACAACGGCTTCAAACACACCGGTATGCCCTACCATGTCTGCATTGGCAAAGTTGAGCACTATGAAATCGGCTGATTTCGCCTGTAGTTCCGGCACAATGAGGTCTGCCAGTTCATTGGCGCTCATTTCCGGTTTCAGATCGTAAGTGGCTACCTTGGGAGATGCCGCCATCAGCCTGCGCTCTCCTTCAAATTCTTTTTCCCGTCCACCGGAGAAGAAGAAAGACACGTGGGGGTACTTTTCAGTTTCAGCAATACGGATCTGTGTGCAGTGGTCTTTCTCGAGCACTTCACCCAGGGTCATATTGAGGTTATCGTTTTCGAAGATAACATGTACATTTTTATAGGTACGGTCATACTCCGTCATGGTGGTATAGTAGAGATCCAAAGGCTTCATACCGAAATCAGGAAATGCTTCCTGGGTAAGTACCTGTGTTATTTCACGGCAGCGGTCTGTACGGAAGTTGAAGCAAAGTACAGCATCGCCGTCCTGGATGGTGGCAATGGCTTTGTTCTGTGCATCTGTTACGATGATAGGTTTAATAAATTCATCGGTTACGCCTTCAGCATAGGATGCTTTCACTGCTGTAAGCAGATCCTGGGTTGGTGTACCAACACCATTTACCAGCGCATCGTAGGCCAGCTTAACCCTTTCCCAGCGCTTATCGCGGTCCATGGCATAATAGCGCCCTGTAACCGAAGCGATCTTGCCGGTTGTTTTTTCCAGGTGGGCGGAAAGGTTTTCAAGGAAGCCCAACCCGCTTTTCGGATCGGTATCACGGCCATCTGTAAATGCGTGTATGTATACTTTTTCAAGCCCCTGTGCCTGGGCAATAGTAGCCAGTGCTTTTACGTGCTCAATATGAGAGTGAACACCGCCATCGCTTACAAGGCCAATGAGGTGCAGCGCTTTATTGTTATTTTTTGCATGCGCCAGGGTATCAAGAAGGACCGGGTTCCGGGCCAGTTCTCCTTCACGGATGGCCACATTAATCCTTTGCAGCTCCTGGTATACGATCCTGCCGGCGCCTATATTCAGGTGACCAACTTCAGAGTTACCCATCTGCCCGTCGGGAAGACCAACAGCTTCTCCGCAGGTGATAAGGTGGCTATGCGGGTATTGTTTGTATAAACTGCTTACAAAAGGGGTTTTTGCGTGCGCAATAGCATCGGCAGCAGGAACTTTACCTTCGCCCCATCCGTCCATAATTACGAGAATGGCTCTTTTCTTTTCCATATCCTATCTGGTTATAGTTTAATATAAATTCACTCGAGAGGGTGAAAGTACTTATAAAGGGTTTAAATATTTTGCAAAAATAAAGCTTCCGCGAAAAATAAGCGCTCCGGCCTTTTCCAACAGATGTTGCATTATAGTTATTCAAAATGAAACACATATTATCTAACTGTTATTATTTATAGATTAAGCGCTACCACTATAATGTGATTTTGTTGATTTGCAGGGTGTTTGGCATAGTTTTCGCTTTTAATTTGAGTTGGAGAAAATCACATTTTTAATAAAAAAACTGACAATGAAGAAGCTATTGATGGTGCTGGGGATTATGTTGTTGGGAGGTGCTTTTACAACGCTAAGATTATCAGCCAGGTCCATCGAAATCACTGTTGCCGGCCCGTTCGAAGATGTAGTGGCGGCACTTAAGAAAGGAGATGTAAGCGGTTTAGCCAGTTACCTCGATAATAATGTAGAGATCAATATAGCCGGAAAATCAAATACTTATAGTAAGGCGCAGGCTGAAATCATTTTAAAAGATTTCTTTTCAAAAAACCAGATTAAATCATTTGAACTGGTACACCAGGGAGGGGATAATTCCCGCTTTGGTATCGGTAATATGACCACTACTGCCGGCAATTTCCGGGTTTCTTTTTTCCTTCAAAAGAAAGGAGGAACAATGGTATTGAACGAGCTCAGATTTGAGAATAAATAAAGATGCTAACATAAATTAGTTGAAAAACCACAGTGCCCCGCAATTTATTGCGGGGCACTTTTTATTTTTGACCTATCTTTCGCGCTCAGAAACAAAGCATAGTTCTTCGCGTGAACACCAGATAATACAATCAATATGTTAGATGAAGCAGCGCTGAATGCGTTTATCAGAAGCGCACTGGCAGAAGATATAGGGAGCGGCGACCACTCCACGATGGCCTGCATCCCTCCCACCGCCAAAGGCAAAGCGGTGCTGAAAATTAAGGAAGATGGTATCCTGGCCGGAATGGAAGTGGCAGAAGCCATATTTAAATGGCTGGATATGTTTACCGTTTTTAAGCCCCATAAGAAAGATGGAGATCCGATGAAGGCCGGGGAAACCGCCTTTGAAGTAGAGGCCGCCGTACACACCCTGTTAATGGGAGAGCGACTGGTGCTGAACTGTATGCAGCGGATGAGCGGCATTGCCACGCTTACACACCGCTACGTGGAAAAACTGAAAGGATATCATACCCGCATACTCGATACCCGTAAAACCACCCCTAACTTCAGGATGCTGGAGAAAGAAGCGGTTCGTATAGGCGGAGGCGTGAATCATCGGATGGGATTGTATGATATGGTTATGCTGAAAGATAATCACATCGATTTTTCCGGTGGCATCACCGCAGCGGTTACCAATACCGTAGCCTATCTGAAAGCGCATCACCTGCCGCTTGCCATTGAAGTGGAAACGCGTAACCTCGAAGATGTGAAAGAAGTGCTGGCTGTAGGACAGGTGAACAGGATCATGCTGGATAACTTTACTCCCGCTGATATTGTTAGCGCCATGGAGCTGATCAACGGCCGCTTTGAAACAGAAGCCTCCGGCGGCATTACGCTGGATACCATTGAATCTTATGCAAAAACGGGAGTGGACTACATCTCCGTGGGCGCTATCATACATCATGCAGTGAGCCTGGATCTGAGCCTGAAGGCCATTATTTTATAAAACAGTTTTTTTGAAGAAGATTCTATTTATCATTAACCGCAAGGCGGGCACCGACCGTGAAAAACGATTGGAGAGTGCGATCAGCAGGCATTTTCCTGCCGATCAGTACCAGGTGAGCACTACCTACCTGGCGTACCTGGGCCATGGTGCAGACCTTGCCAGGGAAGCAGTGAGCAACGGTGTTGATACGGTGGTGGCAGTAGGCGGTGATGGCTCTATCAATGAAATCGCCCAGGGGCTTGTAGGCAGTAATACCGCAATGGCCATCCTGCCACTGGGAAGCGGCAACGGCCTGGCCCGCGCGCTGAAAATCCCGCTGGATGTAAATAAGGCTTTAAGCCTTGTAGTAGCCAATAAGCAACGTGCCATTGATGTAGGTTATGCCAATGAACATCTTTTCCTCAGCAATGCGGGAGTGGGCTTTGATGCGCTTATTGCAGAACAGTTCCGGCATAATACCAAGCGGGGCTTATCTGGTTATGCGAAGCTGGTATTAAAAAGCTTTAATACCTACGAGCCGGCAGAATACCGCATTGAGATAGACGGAGAAGTGCTGCAAACAAAAGCCTTTCTCTTAACTGTAGCCAATGGCAACCAGTTTGGTTATGAATTTAAACTGGCCCCGAAAGCCAGTGTTTTCGACGGTCAGCTGGATCTTTGTGTAATGCCGCCTGTAGGCATTATGAGCCTGTTGCCGGTAAGCGTTTTTTCCCTGATGGGTAATATCGATCAAACAAGATACCTGAAACATTATACCGGTAAAGATATCACCATCAGCAGCAGTGCATTGCAATACCTGCAGGTAGACGGAGACGCGGTACCGCTCACGGAAAACGGCGTGGTACGCATTCGTATTCAAACAGGTGCGATCAATTTAGTGGTCAACGAATAACCTTTAAATATTTTAGAGAGATGTCGAAAAAGAAAAATACACCAGGCAATGGAATTGTTTATTCCACCGATCCCAACTTCTCATTCGAACCAGAGCAGGAAGAAGACGCAGTTACCCTTGCGCCTGCAGAGCAGATATTAAGAGTTACGTTAGATAAAAAACAACGTGCCGGTAAGGTCGTAACCCTTATCACCGGTTTTGTCGGGAAAGAAGAAGATATTCAGAAGCTGGGTAAAGAGCTCAAAACAAAATGCGGCACCGGCGGCAGTGTGAAAGACGGTGAAATCCTGATCCAGGGGGATTATAAGGAGAAAGTAGTAAAGTGGCTGCTGGACTGGGGATATAAGCGCACTAAATAATGCAGCGGATTTTGTCTGACTCAGGATTAAACTGATTATACTGATTACGCTGATTTGACTACTTTGGATTTAAATGGATTTGGGGAGATTTAAGCGAATCCTTTCGCCTGAATCTCCCCAAATCTTTTATAATCAAAAAATAAAATCCGGCTAATCAGTATAATCAGTTTAATCCTGAGTCAGACAAAATCCGCTACCGGTTCACCAGCTTCATTCCACCCTCAGTATACCGTGTGCCGGCAATGACGTTGCTACGCAAAATGCCATCAATGGCAACCAGGTCATCTGCCGTCAGACTCACTTCAGCTGCTGCGGCATTTTCCTGTAAATATTTTCTGCGCTTTGTTCCGGGGATAGGCACTATATCTTCGCCTTGTGCCAGTAACCATGCAAGCGATAACTGAGCAGCGGTAATGCCCTTCTCTTTGGCAAAAGCTTCCAGTGCATTTACAGTTTGTAAATTCTGCTCAAAATTAGTTCCCTGGAAACGAGGTAAATTTTTACGGAAATCGCCATCCTTCAAACTGTTGGCGCTGTTAATAGCACCGGTGGAAAGTCCCCTTCCCAGCGGGCTGTAGGCTACCAATGTGATACCAAGTTCGCGTGTAGTGGCCAGAATACCATCTTCCACATCGCGGGTAAACAGGGAATATTCTGTTTGGAGTGCGGCTATAGGGTGTACAGCCTGGGCCCTTTTAATGGAATCAATGCCCGCTTCAGACAACCCGAGATAACGTACCTTACCTTCTTTCACCAGCTGGGCCATAGCGCCAACTGTTTCTTCTACAGGAATTGTTTCATCTATCCGGTGGGTGTAGTAAAGATCAATCACATCTACTTTCAGTCTTTTTAAACTGTCTTCCACTGCCTGTTTCATATATTTCGGGGAACCATCAAAATGGGTAGTACCGTCTTCTTTATATCTGAACCCGAATTTGGTAGCGAGAAAAACTTTATCTCTTTTGGTAGCAAGTATTTTTGATAACAGGATTTCATTAGCTCCCTGGCCATACATATCTGCGGTATCCCAGAAGTTGATGCCCAGATCAAGTGCCAGCTCAAGAGTGGCAAGTGATTCTGTTTCATTAAAATCCTGTGCACTGCCGTATGCAAACGACATGCCCATGCAACCCAGTCCTATTGCGGAAATTGATTCGCCTGTTTTACCTAGTTTTCTGTACTGCATATTGTTAAAATTTTATTGACACAAATGTACATGCAGGTACAGGGCCTCGAATTGTAAAAGGCAAAGTATTAATTGTTAATATCAAAGCGCTATTGCGCCCGGTAGAGATGCGGGGAAATACCGCTATGATTTTTGAAGAAATGCGTAAAGTTGCCGGGATCCTCAAACCCCAGGCACCATGCAATTTCAGCAATCTGCCAATCGGTGTGCATAAGCAGCAGGCGTGCCTCCAGTAACATTCTCTGCCGGATATGCTCACTCACTGTCCGGCCGGTGGCCTGTTTCACACAAGCATTCAGGTGATTAGGGTGCGTATTTAATACCTGTGCAAACTCTTTCACTGTTTTCAATGACAACTGATTATGGGTAAATTCGATTGGAAACTGTTTTTCCAGTTTATCGGTAAAACGATGTGCAAGCGCCTGTGCTGCTGTTAGCTGGCGTTTAGGTTGGCTGGCCTGGGTTGATAAACGTTTGCCTTCGAGCATCAGCAATTTCAGGTAAATGAGAATGGCTTCATGTTTAAAAGCGGCATTCTCGCGATATTCTTTTACCAGTTGCCGGAAAATGGATTGCAGATAATCCACCTGTTCGTCTGTTAAAGTGAATACAGCTTTGGCTCCAATCTGCCAAAGCGGGTGTTGCAACAGGCTTTCCTGGTGATTCGGTTGCGACTCAAACAACAGGTCAGTAAACAGGCAATTGTAGCCTTCCTGTTCATCGGAAGTAGCATGCCATGTTTTTAATTCGAACGGGTTAATAAAAAGTAAAGCAGGGCCGTTGATCTCATAGCGATCATCACCAAGAGTAAAAATACCCGAACCTTTGGTAAAGAAACTGATTTTATAATAGTCCCGCCTGCTGGCCCTGACTTCGTCCATGCAGGGATACTCAGATCTTTCATGTACGGCGAAACTTCCACGCAACGGCGCTTTGGGAGCTACCTCTTTGTGTGTGTATAATAGCAGGTCGTCGTTAAAGTCGTTGAAAGTTTTGAGCTTAATGGAGTTGTTTTTACTTGAAGACATACTCCAAATTTAAATAATTCTATGTTAAAATCTTTCCACCTTACTTGCGCGTATGTTAACTTTTCTCCAGATGGAGTACCTGTAAATCCTTTATAGTATTGGATTATTTTTATAAATGAAACAATGTTGCAATTTCATTTTTGATTAATCAGAAAAAATTTCACAATTTGTTAACGCCTTTATCAACCAAAATCTTGTTATCATCAAGCCCTGATGATCGCTATGTAGAGCGGCCTGCCACATATGCCACTGAACAAGAAATTTTAAAATCTGTAAACGGAAATACATTGCAACGCAAGCAGGTATTTCCGTTTTTTTTAATAGTTAAAATTTTTTGTCGCTGCATATGACACATCGCATTACCGGGCAACCGGAGCATCACCGCACTTCTTTAGGGCTGTTATTATCATTTATTATTATAAAGATGATTTTCCGGTTTGCGGTACTAAGCCCCTATTATGAGCTGCATCGTGATGAATGCCTGCGCCCGGATATAGTGAATCACCTGACAGCAGGATATTTGCCGGCCACTCCGCACATTGCTTTTAATTCGTTGCTGATATAATGGCTGGGGAATAATTTTTTCCGGGTGAAATTTTTTTCCCGTGCTTTATGACGCGCTCGCAATGGGGTTGGTATGGTAGAAAAGCTTGGTGGCGACTGGTTTGCGCAGGTGTTGGCGGCGTTGGTGTTTTATGTTCTTGCCGATCGGCCACCTGGAGCAGACCGGTGTTATGAAAGGCACCCTATCCACCTGGAGCGGCGGCCTGGCTGATGTTGGATTTGCCAGCAGCGCGGAAGCCGGCTTGGGAGGAGAAGCAAAATGTTTACCAGGGCAGGCAGTTACCGCGTAATAATAAACTCTACTTCCCCGAAACCCAGCTGTAATATCTGGCCGTTTCTTTCCAGGCAAAGGTGCCCGTCCGGCAATACATCGCGGATGATGCCTTCAAATATTTCCCCGTCTTTACGGTAAAGTCCGGGCTGTTGCCAGCGGAAGAGCCGTGAGTTGTATTCACTGAGTAAGGTTTCGTAGTTAGCGGGTTGCAGTTGCCGGATTCTTTTATCCAGGAAAGTGCATAATTCCCTCGCCAGGTTTTCCGCCTGGCGGGTTTTGCCGGTAATTTGCCGGAGGGAAACCGCATTGGGAAGTTCCGGGGGGAAGGCCGCCTGATTAATGTTAAGCCCTATACCTATAATGGCATATTGCCATATATTTCCCCGTAATACATTCTCAATCAGGATGCCACCTGCCTTTCTGTCACGCCAGTAAATATCATTTGGCCATTTGATAATGGTTTCGTCGCCGGCATGGGAAGCAAAGAAATCGGTGGTGCCGAGGGCTACCGCCGCACTGAGCATAAACTGCCTTGAAAGTGGCAACATAGCCGGCTGGAGGGCGATTGTGAGGGCGCTGATGTCTCCGGGTTGGGCCAGCCATTGCTTCCCGCGGGTACCTTTTCCGGCCGTTTGGTTGCTGGTAAACCAGGCTGTGCCTGATGTCACCTGGCCGGAATTTACCTGCGCCATGGCATAGTTATTGGTGCTGTCTACTTCGTCTAATATATAAAACGGGTGTCCTATCACATGAATCTTTTTTAGTCTGTATCCGGCCCGAAAAGTAATTCATTTTATTATTTAATTAACATTTTCAGGCCCCCCGCGGCGGATATTAAACATCTTATATTACTGCTTGTTTAGTAACTTTGACAATTAAAGATTATTTTTAACAAAAACGAGATTTATTGGCACCCTTAACCGTTCTGAGCACGAGAAAGAAGGCGCAGCAACGCCTGACCAGAGAAAGTGAAATTTTTACCACCATCATAAAGGCCATACAGGATAAGAAGGGGGAAAATATCGTGTCCCTGGATCTACGCCAGATTCCTGAAGCCGTGGCCGATTTCTTTATAATATGTGAAGCCAATTCAGGCACCCAGGTGAAAGCCATTGCTGATTATGTGTCAGAGGAGGTGGAGAAACATACGTCGGAAGAACCGTACAAACATGAAGGATTTGGTTCTCAAAACTGGGTTCTGGTTGATTATGTGAATGTGGTAGTGCACATTTTCCAACCTGAAAACAGGAAGTTCTATAATCTGGAAGAAATGTGGAGCGATGCTGACAGGATGGATCACACCGAGGACTGAACAAACAGCTTGTTTTAGAATTTAATTATTCATATTATTCTGATAGCAATAAACATCCGTAAAGGAGCGTAAGATTATGGAAAAAGGAGGCAATAACTTCAATAAGGGTTCAGAGAAATCACCTAAGAAAGGACCGAAGTTCAATATATACTGGGTGTACGCCTTTATTGGCGTGGCCCTGCTCGCAATGAACTTTTTTGATTTAAGATCCCCAACCAAAGAAATCAGTTTCCAGGAATTTCAGATCGATTATCTGAAACCGGGAGATGTTGATAAGCTGGTTGTTGTAAATAAAAAGTATGTAGAGGTCTACATAAAACATGACCGTCTTAAAGAGGCGAAGTTTAAAGACGTTAACAAAAGTAAATTTGGTGGTGAGAACCCCGGTCCTCACTTCCGTTTTTCTATTGGTAGCGAAGAAAGTTTTAAAAAGGATATAGATAAAGCCCAGGAAGGCGTTCCGGTGGAAAACCAGGTAAAGATCTCATATGATGAGCGCCAGAGCTGGTTTGAACCAATCTTCCAGCTGCTGTTACCAATTATCCTGATCATTGGTTTGTGGATACTGCTGATGCGTAAAATGGGTGGCCCTGCAGGTGGCAGCGGCGGCCCGGGAGGCATCTTCAATATCGGGAAATCCAAAGCTACGTTGTTCGACAAAGGCACCCGCGTGAATATTACCTTCAATGATGTGGCTGGTTTGGACGAGGCAAAGGTAGAGGTAATGGAAATCGTGGATTTCCTGAAAAATCCTAAAAAATATACCTCTCTGGGTGGTAAAATACCCAAAGGCGCATTGCTGGTAGGCCCTCCGGGTACGGGTAAAACCCTCCTCGCGAAAGCGATGGCCGGAGAGGCGCAGGTACCATTCTTCTCTATGTCCGGTTCCGATTTCGTGGAACTGTTTGTAGGGGTAGGCGCCAGCCGTGTCCGCGACCTGTTTAAACAGGCCCGTGAAAAAGCGCCATGTATCATTTTTATAGATGAAATTGACGCAATTGGCCGCGCAAGAGGTAAGAACGTAATGATGAGCAACGACGAGCGTGAAAACACCCTGAACCAGTTACTGGTAGAAATGGATGGTTTCGGAACAGACAGTGGTATCATTATCCTGGCTGCTACCAACCGCCCTGATGTACTGGACAGCGCTTTATTGCGCCCGGGCCGTTTTGACCGTCAGATCTCTATTGATAAGCCGGACCTGGCCGGAAGGGAAACTATTTTTGAAGTGCATTTAAAGCCTATCAAAACTTCTCCCAACCTGGATGTAAAGAAACTCGCTTCCATGACGCCTGGTTTTGCAGGCGCTGATATTGCCAACGTATGTAATGAGGCTGCCCTGATTGCTGCCCGTAAAGGCAAGTCACAGGTGGAAATGGACGACTTTAACGACGCCATTGACCGTGTAATAGGCGGTTTGGAAAAGAAGAACAAGATCATCTCCCCGGAAGAAAAAGAAGTAATTGCTTACCACGAAGCCGGCCACGCTATTTGCGGCTGGCACCTGGAACATGCTAACCCGCTGGTAAAAGTAACCATCGTTCCACGTGGTGTAGCAGCGCTGGGTTATGCGCAATATCTTCCGAAGGAACAATATCTGTACAACACAGAACAGTTGCTCGATGATATCTGTATGACCCTCGGCGGCCGTGCAGTAGAGGAACTGGTTTTTGGCAAAATATCCACCGGCGCACAAAACGACCTGCAGGTAATTACCCGTATGGCCTATGCAATGGTAACCGTATATGGTATGAACGATAAAGTTGGTAATGTATCGTTCTACGATCCAAACAGCGACCAGTCATTTACCAAGCCTTACTCAGAAGAAACATCCAAGATGATTGATGATGAAGTAAGAAAACTGATTGCGAGCGCTTATGCCAGAACCAAAGAACTGCTCACCTCCAAAATGGACCAGGTGAAGGCGCTGGCGGAAGAATTACTGAAGAAAGAAGTTTTATACCAGGCCGACCTGGAACGATTGATCGGTAAACGTCCTTATGATACCCACAAGGAACACCAGCTGGGTAAAGAAGGCGCTCCTACTGAAGGAGTACATCCGTCAGATATCATCAATCCTTCTCCGTCACCAGCTAACGCGTAAATAGTGATATGAAGATTTCTCCTGCTAAGGAAAATATTCTGAAGAGAGTACGGAATGCTTTAAGTCAGTCAGTACAATTGCCCTTCCCTAATTCGGAGGGCAATTCGTCTGTTTTCAAAACTGAGAATGAGAGCCTGGAATTAAAGTTTGCAGAAGAATTTACCAGGTTGCAGGGAAAGTTTGTTTATTGTACAGGGAAAGGCGAGTTGATGGAGAGCCTTCGTGCGCTTTGTGAACACAAAGAATGGCATAATGTATTTTGTCAGACGCCTGCCCTGCTGAAAACAATCCACCAGCAGGATCTGCCTGTGCTGAACCAGGGTACTATGCATGAAGCGGATGCTGCTATCACAGACTGCGAATACCTGGTAGCGCGTACCGGGACGTTGGTACTGAGCTCCGCACAACCCAGCGGCAGGGCGTTACCGGTGTATGCTCCTGTGCATATCGTGGTGGCCTACACGCACCAGCTGGTTTTTGATCTGAAAGACGCGCTCAATAAGCTGAAAGATAAATATGGTAACGACATCCCGTCGGCGATATCCTTTGCAACAGGGCCCAGTCGTACCGCAGATATTGAGAAAACGCTGGTGGTAGGGATTCATGGCCCCAAAGAAGTATACGTATTTTTAGTAGACGAATAAATAATTGGCTTTTAGTTTTTAACCGTTAGCTTTTAGTACCAGGGGCGATGTATCGTTTCTTTTACTAAAGGGAAACAGTTAAAAACTAAAAGCTTCATAATTTTAAGAATGGATATTGCATTACCAGCCAATAAGAAGGTATATTTTGCCTCTGATTTTCATCTTGGCGCTCCCAATCCTGTTGCGAGCAGGGAGCGCGAAAAATTGCTTCTGCAATGGCTGGAGCAGGTGGAACATGATGCACAGCATATTTTCCTGGTAGGTGATATCTTTGATTTCTGGTTCGAATACAAGCATGTTATTCCCAAAGGTTACACCCGCATTTTAGGCAAGCTGGCGGCTTTAAGTGATAAAGGGATCGGTATTTCCATTTTCATTGGTAATCATGATATGTGGATGGATGGATATTTTGAAGATGAACTGAATATACCGGTATACTATGAACCGCAAACCTATACCATTGGCAATAAACGGTTTTATATTGGTCATGGCGATGGTTTAGGACCCGGCGACCATGGTTATAAGATGCTGAAGAAAGTATTCAGGAACCCGTTTTGCCGCTGGTTATTTTCTGCCATTCACCCTGCATGGGGTATTGCGCTTGCCAATTATTTCAGCCGTAAAAGCCGCTCTGCTACCGGGCAGGAGCTGGAACATTTCCTGGGAGAAGAAAATGAATGGCTGGCGATATACAGTAAAGAAATACTGCAAAAAGAACATTTCGATTATTTTATCTACGGGCACAGGCATCTTCCACTTGATATTTCATTACCGGGAAACAGCAGGTATGTTAATCTTGGCGACTGGCTGAATTATTTTTCCTACGCTGTTTTTGATGGCAATACGGTAGACCTGAAATTTTTTACCGAAGAGGGGGAAAAGGCTGCAGGGATTGGCCGGCAGATTAAGCGTCCAGGATCTCATGTAAAATAGGCGGGGAATGCATCTCCGTAAAATCCGGCAGGTGCAGCCGGAAAAATTCCAGGTACGCATACAATAATTTCCTTCTTCTTTCTTTATTCATAGTGATCGCCGCCAGGTGCTCCACTGCTGTGCATTGAAACAGCTGATCCGTTAATTCGCTGCTATAGGTGTCCAGGTGATTGGAGTGATGCGGGGGCAGGTCTGAGAAAGTACCTTCCTGCAGATCGAGATAAGGGGTATACTCTGAAAACCTTCCGTTAAGCCTGAACCCCAGGTGCTCTCCCATTTTAAGCGTAAAATACAGAGGCAGGTTGGCTACTACCTGCAGGTCGGAGATATCCAGCAGCTGCAGCATATTTTCAGTAAAGAAATAAAGGTCTGTTTGTTGTTCCGGTTGTTTCAGGCATTTTTGCAACAACTCTATCATATAAAGCGCTACTGTATTCTTTACCACATTCAGATGTATGGAGTGGTAAAGAAAGCCCAGTTTGTATTCAGAGATGCGTTGAAGATTTTTGATATCATTGTGATATACCACCAGCTCAAGGATATTACCGGGTTGCAGCAGGTTGCCTTTGGCTGCTTTAGGTTTGGAAGAACGTGCGCCATTCACCATATACGACTGTACCCCGAAGAGTTCAGTGAATATGCTCACGATAAGGCTGGTGTCGCCATACTTTACCGTGCGTAATACGATGCCGCGTGTTTTGTGAAGCAATTTTCCTGGCTTTTGCTGTTAGCAGTTTGTGAAAGCAACCGGCATGCAAGTTAACATAAACCCGGCGATTGAAACAGCTAAAAGCTAAAACCTAACAACTGGTAGCTAAAAGGAGTCGGCTCATCGCTGCCGGTTAACAGCTAATAGCTATTTTAATTACCTTTACGCCCATTACTAAAAAGGGAATCCTTATGTGGCAACGTTTAGCAGGCTTTGTGCTAAAATATCGATTATTGCTTCTTCTTCTACTGCTCGCCGGTACCGGCTTGATGGGTTATTTTGCCAGTAAGGTACAAATGTCATACGAGTATGTGTCCAGTATACCTCATGATAACCAGAAATTTCTTGAATTCCAGGAGTTCAAGAATAAATTCGGGGGAGATGGTAATGTGCTGATGCTCGCTGTGCAAACGGATAAATTTTTCCAGGCAGATTTTTTCAAGGATTATGTCCAGCTGAACAAGGACATGAAGAATGTTTTTGCAGTGGAGAATATCATGAGTGTGCCGATGGCTGTTAACCTGGTGAAAAATGACAGTACGCAGAAGCTGGAGGCTAATTTGCTTTTCCAGGGCGATCTTACAAACCAGGCGGTGATTGATAGTTTATCCGGCGTTTTCAACACGCTTCTTTTTTACAAGGGGCTGTTGTATAACCCTGATACCCATGCTTACCTCATGGCGATTTATGTGAATAAGGACGTATTTAATTCCCCGAAGCGTACCGGAGTAGTGAAGGAAATCACGAAGCTGGCCAATGCTTTCCAGGAAAAGCAGCATACCGAAGTGCGACTGAGCGGGTTACCGCTTATTCGTACAGCCATGGCCGTTAAAGTGGCCGATGAGCTGAAGCTGTTCCTGAAGATATCGTTCCTGTTAACAGGACTGATCCTGTTCCTGTTCTTCCGTTCTTTTGGGGCGGTATTGATGTCGATGATTGTGGTGGCCATCGGGGTGATCTGGTCGGTGGGTACCATTGTGCTGATGGGATATAAGATCACATTGCTTACCGGGCTTATACCCTCGCTCATTGTAGTGATAGGGATTCCGAACTGTGTATATTTCCTGAGCAAGTATCATACAGAATATGCCAAAGATGCCAATAAAACAAGGGCGCTGGTGCATATGATACAGCGTATGGGAATAGTTACCCTGTTTACCAATCTTACGGCCGCCATTGGTTTTGGTGTGTTCTGTTTTACCAATAGCGCCCTCCTGAAAGAGTTTGGTGTGGTGGCAGGGTTAAACATCATGTTCATCTTCCTGATCTCTTTTATTTTCCTGCCAGCTGTTTTAAGTTATTTACCTGCGCCTAAAAGCAAGCACACCACTTACCTGGACAACCGGTTTTTCGGAGCCATACTCGATTTCCTGAATACGCTGGTATTCAGATACCGGCCATGGGTATACGGAGTGACGGTGGCATTGGTAATAGTGGCTATTGTGGGAATGGGACGTTTACAGTCCGTAGGATATATGCTGGATGATATTCCCCATACCGATAAACTGTACACGGATCTGAAGTTCCTGGAAACGAATTTCAAGGGCGTAATGCCATTGGAAATATCGGTAGATACAAAGAAAAAGAATGGCGTTATCAGTTTGCAGACGCTGAATAAGTTGGATGAGCTGACGCAGCTGATTGCTTCACAACCGGATTTTGGTCGCCCGTTATCCGTAGTGGAGGGTATCAAGTTTGCCAAGCAGGCGTATTATAATGGCGACAGCTCCAACTACGCGGTGCCTAACCAGTTTGATCTGAGTTTCCTGGCGCCTTACCTGCGTATGAAAGGAGGTAATACGGCCGGGCCGGCTTCTACTTTTTCAAAATTGGTTTCTTCCTTTATGGACAGCACCAGGCAGGTAGCGCGACTGAGCGTGAATATGAAAGATGTAGGGTCGCAGAAGCTGCCGGTGTTACTGGATTCGCTGCAGCCAAAGGCAACTGCCATTTTTGACACCGCGCACTATAAGGTCACCTTTACTGGTACCAGCGTTATTTTCCAGGAGGGTACCCGTTTTATCATCAATGGGTTGATGGAGAGTGTGATACTGGCTTTTGTATTGATCCTGATTTGTATGCTTTACCTTTTCCGTTCGTGGAGGATGCTGATCATATCATTGATCCCGAACGTAATTCCGCTGGTGGTTACTGCCGGTGTGATGGGATGGGTAGGCGTTCCTTTAAAGCCTTCTACTGTGCTGGTTTTCAGCGTGGCGCTGGGTATAGCCATTGACGTTACTATCCGTTTCCTTGTTAATTTCAAGCAGGAGCTGCCACGTCACGATTTTGATATCAGTGCAACGGTAAAGCAAACGATCCATGAAACAGGATTAAGTATTATTTATACCTCTGCTATCCTGTTTGCCGGCTTTATGATTTTCAGCTTTTCCGGGTTTGGAGGCACGAAGGCCCTGGGCTGGCTTACCTCCCTGACCCTGGTGGTGGCTATGATCACCAACCTGACCATATTGCCGGCACTGCTGTTGTGGATGGAAAAGGCATTACTGAAGAAAGCTAAAAAGAAGGAGTTGTGGAAGCCGCTGGATGAAGAAGAGGATATTGATATCCGGGAGTTGG
>NZ_DATCRD010000129.1:0-53951 GCF_036569185.1 Chitinophaga sp. | reverse complement strand
TCTTCTTTTGCAGCGAGCGCTATAGCAGGCACAGTGGTAGCCCCCAGGCAGGCAACAGCCATGTTTTTCAGGAAAAAACGCCTGTTATTACTTTTTTTCATGTGGTTTTCAAATTTAAAACAGCCGGCAACACTGTATGGCGCCGCATTTCATGATAAAATCAACTATAGGTCTGTCGGTTAAGCATTTCGTTTTTCGTTGTTCTTCCGTGGATCAGTCTCATCTGCTTACACGTTTAAGCAAATATGTAAGAATGAAACTAAAATATTTTACGATAGCATCCTAGTGTTTGAGGAAATTTTATTTTTTGGAAGAAGAATGATTGGGGTTATATACTTAATAATAAAAAAAACGGGGATGAATATTCATCCCCGTGATCCATCTACAACCAAAACAGTCCTAATACCCCGGATTCTGCGTTAAATTATTATTCTTCTGTATCTCCGTTCTGGGTATTGGGAAGAGCGTGCGGTTATTATTATTGGTAGCGGCGTGCGACAGCCACGATTTTTTTGTGAATGCGCCAAACCTGATCATATCTGTGCGGCGGTGCCCTTCCTGGTCGAACTCCCAGCCCAGCTCATCCAGGAACCGGCCATACAGGAGATCTGCGCCGCCTTCATTACTGTATTGGTTATTGACAGCGTCTTTCATACCATATTGGTAAGCGCTGCCACCTTTCAGCTGGGCGCCGGTTACTACTGCTTTAGATGGATCAGCGGTAAAATTCCGTTGCCGCACCTGGGTAACTATCGCTGCTGCCTCATCTGCCTTGCCAAGCCGGAGCAGGCTTTCTGCCTGCATCATCAGTACTTCGGCATAGCGGAACAGGGGGTAATCGTTGCTTAACCGGTTTGTGGAACCCATCTTTATTTCAAATTTTCCTAAACGGAAACCATGCACTGATTCTCCTTTTTCAAGTCCAGGCAATTCATTTACAAAACTCAGCGGCTTACCTGCAAAATCGCCTTGTGCTACATATAACATCTGGCCTGCAGCGGTGTACTGCTGCCCTTTGATCCAGTTATTCCGGTAACGTGCATCGGCGGGATCATAGGTGCTGATGAACTGGGGAATAGCGCAAATACCGCCCCATGGCGTATTCTTCAGATTATAGGTGGCCTGGTTTTCCTGCTGTAATGTTTGCATGTGCAGGTCAAACGCATTCCAGTTATTCGTATAGTCTTCATCCATTGGTATAGCCAGCACTATTTCCTTTGAATTCTGGTTCTCAGTTAAAAACACATTCTTCTGAGCAGGTTCCAGGATATATCCTGCGCCTGATTTGATCACACTGTCGCAGGCACTGATGCACTTTTCCCATTGCGGTGTGCCGGTATACACTTCCGCATTGAGATACATTTTCGCCAGTAGGGTAAAGGCCGCCCATTTGTTGAACTTGCCGTAGGTAGCAGTATTGTTTTCTTTACTGAGTAAAGGAATATTATCAGTAAGCTCTTTCACAATAAACTCATACACCTCTTTGCGTGTGTTCTGCTCAGGTAAAAAACCCGATGGCAGATCAAACTGTGTTACAATGGGCACATTGCCGTAGAAGTCGCACAGGATGGCATAATACGAAGCGCGAAGCGCTTTCAGTTCGGCCAGGGTGGCCTCCTTCTCATCGGTGATGGGGATCAGCCCGGATTCAATCTGGTAAATGATCCTGTTGCAGTTAGTGATGCCTGCATAGGTTCTTGACCAGGTTTGGTTCACCACATCATCATCGGTGGTCCAGGTATGCCTGTGCAAACGCTGGTACACGCCATCATCGAACCATCCCCATGGACGTTTGGGAATCACCAGCTGATCACTGGTTACTTCCTGTGCGCGCCAGAGCCCATTCCAGTCCAGCAATATAAACCTCCATTGCGAATAGCCAGCACCTACAAGCGCTGCTATATCATCCTTTGTAGGATTGAATCTGGTAGAGATGATAGTTGTGTACGGCGTATCTTTTAACTTTGTACAAGCCGATAGTAAAATGATGGCCATCAGTATGTTTATTCTGCGAAGCATTTTCATACGTGTTTTTTTGGGAGATTAGAAATTCAGGTTCACACCAACAGTAAAGGAGCGGGTCGACGGATACTTGTCGCGATCGTCTATACCGGGATTCAGCCCCAACCTGTTCACTTCGGGATCCAATCCTTTATACTTCGTGATAATAAACGTATTCAATGAAGAAACATAGAAGCGCGCGCCCTTGAGATATTTGTTCTTTGTTTGAGGAAGAGAATAACCTAAAGTAATATTATCGATCTTCCAGAAATCCCCGTTCTCTACATAATAACTGTTAAGCTCAAGTGCATTTACATTCAGCACTTTTTTTCCGAAAACGGGATCATAAGCTGATTTCAGGATGTTGTAATTCTGGATGGCAGGGTTCTCCATATACATCCGTTGTGAATTGAGGATCTGGTATCCGAAAGCCCCGCGCATAGTAACGCTCAGGTCGAAACGCTTGTAGGAAAAATTATTGTTCCATCCGGCATAATATTTCGGCAAACCATTACCTATCACTTTTTTGTCTTCAAAGGCATGGGCAAAATTATCATAGTTCACAGGTTTCCCATCTCTTCCTTCGTATATCCATTTCCCGTTATCATCCACATCAATTACTTTATAGCCGTAGAAATCGCCGATGCCTTTACCTATAGTAACAATACTGGTAAATGTTTGAATAGGAACGCCGGCACCACCTGTAGTGAAATAAGGGGTAGTGGTCTGGTATAATTCGTTTGAAAGGCTAACCAGTTTATTACTGTTAGTAGAGAAATTGACGCTGGAATTCCAGGTGAAGTCCCTGGCTTTTACCGGCACAAAATTCAGCATTACTTCCACGCCTTTGTTTTCCATTTTACCCACATTCGCCTTGGTCCGGCGGTACAGGTTCGGTGGACTAGGCACTTCGTATTCATACAGCAGGCCCCTGATCTGGCGGTTATATACGTCCACGTTACCGCTGATACGGCCTTTCAGTAAGCTGAAGTCCAGTCCGATGTTAGCTTCTGCTTTCTCTTCCCAGCGGATAAACGGGTTGGCGTTGGTAGCCGGTATCAGGATGCGGGACCATTTGCCATTCGTATATACGTAATCGCCGTAACCGATCAACGGCTGGCTCAGAAACCCATCCTGGGGTGGATTACCTGTGATACCATATCCAACGCGCAGTTTCAGGTCATCAAACAGGTTTTGTTGTTTCATGAAATTCTCGTTGGTGATCCTCCATCCACCGGATACTGCCCAGAAGTTACCCCATGGGCTTTTAGCTCCGTACAACTGGCTGGCTCCTTCCCTTCTCAAACTGGCCAGCAACAGGTAACGATCTTTGTAGTTGTAGTTTAATCTTCCGAAAAAACTGATCAGGTTTGTTTCGGTTTTATAGCTGCTGATGTTAGCCAGCTGGTTCTTGATCCCTTCTCCCAAACCTATATTGTTATAGCCGAAAACATCCGTCGGAAAATCCTGGTTATCAGAATAAGATCCGGAAGATTCATTCTCCTGGTAACCATATCCGCCCAGTAAAGTGAAATGGTGCTCGTTGAACGACCTGGTATACTCTGCCGTCCATTCCGTAAGGCGGTCAATAGACAAGTCGGAAGCTACAGAAGCAAAACCGTTCACACCGCTTTTAATATTGGAAATATGCTTCTTTGTTTCCGCATATCCTTTATTGGAGTTAAAGCGTGCATAGGAGAATAAGGCCGACAGCTTCAAATTATTAGTGGGCCTGTAGGTAAGGGTAGCGTTCATACGTGAATTTACATTCTTCGCCTCGCCATCGCTTTCATACAGCAGTGCCATTGGGTTTTCATAATCGAAGTTGCCTGTTTGCTCATAGAAATCGCCGTTCTCATTGCGCACAGGTTCAGTAGGATTCCTGATCACTGTCTGGCGGTAGATCCATCCGTTGAAACTGTTATCACCGTTGTTGTTACGGGTATAGTTATTGGTCTGGTTCAGGATACCTACATTCAGTTTCAGTTTATCGTTGAACATGCTGTGATTCACATCTATCCTGCCGGAGAAGGTATTGTTATCACTTTTCCTGAAGATCCCCTGTAATGCGCGATAGTTGGCAGACGCCAGGTAGTTGGTAGTTACATTACCACCACGGATAGTCAGGTTATGCACCTGTGTAAAAGGCGTGCGGGTAGCTTCCTTCAGCCAGTCGGTAGAGCCGCCCGCATCCCAGGATGCCAGCCTGGTACCGGCTTTGATCTGGTCGCGGTAATCCTGTGCAGTAAGCATATCCAGTTTTTTGGAAATGACCTGGGTAGTAGCATAACCGCTGTAATCAACGGAGTTGGAATAAGTGCTCTTGGCTCTTTTTGTAGTGATGATGATAACGCCGTTGGAACCCCTCACACCATAAATAGCAGCGGAGGAACCGTCTTTCAGCACATCCATGGATTCAATATCTTCCGGGGCTACTGTTTTCAGGTCGCCTGGAATACCGTCAATGATAACGAGGGGGTTGGCATTGGCGCCGAATAAAGTAGTGTTACCACGCAGCAATATCTGTGAGCCATCGGTGGGGTTACCACTGGGTGTAGCAATGGTTAAACCTGCAACCTTTCCCTGTAGTAACTGACCTGCATCCAGTACCGGTCCTTTTACAAAGTTCTCTGATTTTACGGTGGCCACTGCACTGGTTACATCTCCCCTGCGCTGGGTACCGTAGCCAATTACCACGGCTTCACTCAAACTGGCTACTGAGGCTTTCATTACCACATCTATCGATGTTCTGCCATTTACCGGCATTTCCATTTCCTGGAAGCCGAGATAAGAGAATACAAGGACGGTGTTTGGAGAAACGGTGATATGGTATTTACCATCCACATTGGTAGTGGTTCCTGTTTGCCCGTTCTTTACTTTCACGCTCACACCGGGCAATGGTGCATTCTCTCCATCTGTTACTTTTCCCTGAACGGTTACTTCCTGTACCGGTGCGGCGGTTACCCGGATCATATCCGGGGCCGGCGCTTCTTTCTCCACGATAATGATCAGGTTATCTTTTTGCAGGTAACCGAGCTTTGTATTTTTCAGTACTTTATCCAAAACAACAGACAACGGCAGCCCGTTTGCCGATACGGATAGCCGGGTGTATTCCGCTACAAGCTTATCATTATAAACAAATGCCAGACCGCTTTTCTTTTCCATCTCCGCCAGGATATGCTGCAGGGAACGGTTTTCCAGCTGTATACTTATTTTGATGCTATTGGCTGTTTGCCCGGTTAACGCACCTGCAAACAATAGCTGTGTACACAGAGAGATAAGCAGGAATATGCTGCAGCCGGCGCGCATCGTTTTCCGGATGGCATGGAGATGACACCAAGTGAATCGCTTCATACAAGTTAGAGTTTTGGTTAAGTAAAAGTTAGATTAGAATTGTACTACTTTGTTACGTACAGACCAGTTAAGTTTGTTGGCTTTAGCAATGGCGAAAAGGATTTTTTCCAATGAATCGGTGGAACTGAAGTTTGCTGTAAAACGTATCCCTTTCGTAGCTTCATCTTTAAAAACAATTTTAATATCATAAATATTCTCCAGCATAGTAGCCACGTGCTGTAGTGTTTCATTTTTGAACACAAGCTTACCGGCCGTCCATGCTGCAATAGCTGCTGCATTCACCTTTTTCTTCTGCCGGGCGCCGGTATTGCGTTGAATCACCGCCTGTTCATCCGGCGTCAGCAACATTGGCAATTTCTGCCCGGATGATCCTACTGCTACTTTTCCACGTATAACCGTTACCGTTACTTCATCCAGTGATCTATATGCCTGTACATTAAAAGTGGTGCCCAGTACTTGTGTTTGTATACCGACGCTTGTTACAGTAAAGGGATGAACCGGATCATTGGCTACATCAAAACAGGCTTCTCCTTCCTGTAGCGTTATGGTCCTGTTCTCCTTAAAGTTTTCCGGGTAACGGAGCACTGAACCTGCGTTAAGTATTACCTTTGATCCGTCCGGCAGCAGCAGCTTCAGCTGTTTTCCCCTGGCTGCGGACATAGTGATATACTGTACGGATTTTGTACTGTGATAATGCAGGTATATCCACGAACCCAGCGATACAATAATTATAACGGAAGCGGCTACACGGAATAATACCGGCAGGCTAAAAAAATTTTGCCTTTCAATCTGCTGGTCAATACGATCTTTTAACCGCCGCATGACCATCTCCCTGTCCACCGCCGGCTCGTCTCCGCTTCCTTCTTCCGAAAGGCGGTCGAACCACTGTTCCATCCACTCTTTTTGTTCCGGCGTACATTCCCCCTTCAGGTAAAGTTCCAGCAGCGTGTTAAACTCTGTATCATTCATAACGGCTGTTTTTCTTTGTATTGGAACACGTGGTTATATAGAAGTGTAAAAAAAGCAGGGATGGTAGTAGATGCCGGCAATATTTTTTTGAACTTATACATTCAGCTTCAGGTGAAGATATTTAAGGGCGTTACTGATCTGTTTCTTTACTGTTTTATCGGAGATATTCAGTTTATGCGCAATTTCTTTATGGGAGAGGTCTTCCGCCCTGCTCAGGAGAAATACCTGTTTCATTTTCAGGGGCAGTTTATCTATTTCGCGGTTTACCAGCAGGGATAATTCGTTGGCCGCCAGTTGTTGTTCAAAAAAATCATCTGCATCTGTAAAAAGCAGGCTCCATGATTTGCGGAAATGGTTCCTCTTTATTTCCTGGCGGATATACCGGAAGCCCCCATACCTCACGCAGGAGTGAAGATAGGAATACAAGGAGTCTATGTTCTCCAGGTTATGACGGCGTTTCCAGAGCGACACGAATATCTCCTGCAGTATATCTTCCGCCTCTGCAGTATCCCTGATTGCTTTTACCAGGTAAAAGTACAACTGCTCCCAGTAACGCATGTATATCACATCGAAAGCTTCCCTGTTATCTTCTTTCAGCAAATCTAAAAGGATATCGTCTGCATATTGTTGAAGATGCACACCATTCATAAGTGGAAAATTAACATAAACGTGAAACCTGTCTCTACTTACGGCTTGTCCTTTCTTCCCGGAATCAGGCAATTATTAATTGTCTAATATACAATTAATACTTATTGGCACATTATTTTTTTTCCGGGATTCTTAAAATATTCCCGGAGATAAAATAAGAAACCACCACCGGGCAGGCCCCTGCCGGCGAATTGCCATCTTTTTAATATAAATGTCATTTTTACACTAAATAGGGTGTATCAAAAGTATGACACACCCTATTTTATCCTGGTACTAGATAAAGTCCAGCCACCGTTAAATGAAGCTCAGCGCGTCCATCTATGTTGATACATCCTTTTAAAAAAGGGGCCAAGCGGAATGATAGAATTGCGGCCTGTTAAACAGGTATTTTACCGGGAATGCTGCAAAGGTGCTACCCGTTTTAACCATTACACTCCGGAGTACCGGGATTTATTTAAACCACTCCATATAGTCCCTTATAAACTCAGCTACCGTTCGTGCCGGTTTATGCAGCAACTGCTGTACATCCCGGCTGATATATGCAGCTTCTCCATTCCGCTGTACTTCGGCATAAGTTATAAATGTTTGAATGGCCCACTGCGGCATTCCCTTCTTCTCCATTCTCTCACGGGCCTCCTCCAGGGTAATCGGCACATAGGTTACCTTATCGCGGATAACTTCTCCAATAATATCTGCCAGCTGCCAGTAGCTGATGGCTTCGTCGCCGGTAAGGACATAGGTTTTCCCTAGGTGTTCAGCCGGGTTCAGGAGCACTGTAAAGGCTGTTTCGGCAATATCCCGGAGGTCGATATACGCCCGGCTGCCATCACCGGCAGCTTCGTAAATACTGCGCTCCTCTTTTACCCGTTTAGCCAACTCTCCCAGCCAGTTCTGCATAAACCCTGTAGGCCGCAGGAGGGTCCAGTTCAGACCGGAAGACATAAGCAACTCTTCCACTTCTTTGTGCGACTGCCCAATGGCCGATGCAGCCATATGTTGCGGCGAGCTTTTCCCTGCGGCGGCAGAGGATACCTTTACCAAATGATTTACCCCGGCAGCCTTAGCTGCCTTGATTACATTATGCTGTTCCTGCACAAAGCCGGTTCCCATACCGGATACCAGGAAAACTGCCGTACTGTTTTCCATAGTGGCCCAAAGCGTTTCCGGCCGGCTCATATCTGCAGCCACCCATTTTACAAAAGGCAGGATCTCCGCCCTGCTGAGATCCCGGGTCACTGCTATGGTAGGCACCTGTGCGCGCGACAAATACCCGAGCAGTTCTTTACCTATTTTTCCTGTTGCACCAAATACAGTGCGGTACTGTGTGTTTTCCATTTTAATCATTTAATTTTGCTCAGCCAAAGTTATTGCCCGTTCATTCCGGCAGCTAACGCAACAGGAACTCTCATCAACGCAAAAAGAAGTATTATGATCCGCAGATGCCAGGTAACCCGTAGCGCAGATCAGTCTCCCGTACAGGAAAAACAACTGCATATACAAGACCCTTCCGGCTTTCGCATAAAGCTGGAAGAAATCTCTTTTAACGGGCTGGATCTCCGCTGGGGCAGTTATGTAAACCACGAGCCACGGGTACTTTCATTTATACCCGATAAAAAGGCCATCGTATCGCACTTCAGGATACAGGATGCCGGCGCAGCCAACACGCACGCCATCAGGGAAAAACAATTCGTGGTATACCGCGAATCGCCGGAATCCCATGAGCTTTACATCCCTCCTACCAATCATAAAACGCGCTCCTTCTTTGAGCTGATCGTTACCGACGATTTCTTTGATCATATTTTCACTGAAGAAAGCCGGTTTATGGAACGTTTCCGGCAATATCACACCTTTAACACCCCTTCGCAGGAATTTACCGCGCAAATGTTACCGGTCATGCACCACATCATCAACGATATGCAGCATGCCCCGTACAGCGGTGCATTGAAGGCCACTTACCTGGAAACCAAAGCCACAGAGCTGTTCCTTATGCAGGTGCTGCAACTGGACCAGCCCTTTCCTGCCGCAGCAGGGCTATCAGCAGCCGATATGGAAAGGCTTCACAGCATCAAACATTATATTGATGCGCATTACGAACAACCGCTTTCCATCATGGCGCTGGCCCGTACAGCCGGTATTAACCAGATGAAACTGAAAAACGGTTTTAAAGCCCTGTTTAATAACACGGTGTTCGGTTATATTTCCGGGTTGAGGATGCAGGAAGCCAAACGGTTACTGCTGGAGGGAAAAATGCATGTAAACGAGGTGGCCGACAGGATGGGTTATAAATACCCGCATCACTTCACTGCAGCCTTCAGGAAAAAATTCGGCCTGCTTCCGAAAGACCTCAAAAATTAAGCTGCCCGCTGTAAACACAACGGGCAGCAGGAAGAAATATCGCGAAATCATCTCCGGAAATTAATACCCGGGATTCTGTACTATCAATGGATCAGTTTGTGTTTCTATATAAGGGATCGGCCAAAGGTAATCCCTTGTTGCATTAAAAGTACGTACTTCTATTACCCGCATATCTGCTTTATTGGGTACTGCGCTGTAATCAGGGATGCCATTGGCGTCTATCTTCGGGGCGGTAGCCAGCAATCCTCTTGGCACACGCCCGTATAACGGGCCCTTCATCACTTTATCGGCAATTTTCCAGCGGCGGATATCAAACATACGGAATCCCTCCATGGCCAGTTCATACAGCCGTTCTTTCCTTACTGCAGAACGCAAAGCAGCCTGGGCACTGCCAGCCGGGATAGCCGGCATATTCACACCGGGCCTGCCTCTCACTGCATTGATGGCCTGGTATACCGTACCATCCAGTTCATTGGCTTCTATCTTTGCTTCCGCATAAATAAGCAGGACCTCTGCATACCGGGCCAGGATGATGCTCAGGGTCGATTGCCGCGTGTTGTCTTTATCTTTCAGATCCACATACTTACGCCAGCAATAACCACTGAAAGAGGCATAGGCATTGGTAGCATCCTGGTTGGCGATCCTCGTAGCCGGGGTGGTGTTATAATTCCAGCACATCAGGCTGTCTTTATGCGTTTCAAACTGGTAATTAAAAAATACAGACCCGGGAAGCGCAATGGTGTAACCCAGCCGCGGATCACGGTTGGCAAAAGGCTTTTGCGGATTGAACAACGGCGACTGATCAATAGTGAGTCCGTCGGTGCATTCATAACTGTCGACCAGCGACTGGGTCGGGATCTTATTGGAAGCGCCGCCCGCATTCCTGCACAGTAACGGATAGGGCCCGGCCCAGTTAATAACAGGCAGCTGGTATTGCAGGGCCATGATCACTTCCGGCGAATTTTTCCCATCGTAGCTGAATAACCGTGGATAGCTGTCGTCCAGCTTATACACGTTCAGGTCCATCACTGCTTTGGCTGCATCAGCGGCAACTTTCCATTCGCTGTTATACAAAGCAGCCCTTGCCTTTATGGTTAATGCAGCGCCTTTGGTGGCACGGCCGTAATCGGTCGCCGTATAGCTAACCGGCAGCGAGGCCGCTGCGCTGTCCAGTTCATCAAATACAAATTTAAGCACAGCAGCTCTTTCGCTGCGGGGTACCTGCGAGTTTTCCAGCGTAAGCGTATGCGTTACCAGCGGCACGCCACCAAACATCGACAACAACTGCTGGTACATAAATGCACGTACAAAACGGGTTTCCGCCATACTACGTCTGTACAGCACCGGGTCTGTTACCGGCCGCACCTTCTCCGCATTATCAAGTATATAATTGCATCGCCCTATTACTTTATAGTAAGCAGTCCAGATGCCCTGGGTAAAGGTATTGTTGGCATCGTGATTTCCCATGCCTATTTTCTGCAGGTCGCTGTTATTCCGTTCATAGCCGATATCGCTGGCGGCGTCAAACAGGAGCACCGGCGGGAAGCCATCCAGTTGTGATGGGTCGGACTCCTTATCATTTGGCTTATTCAGTCCTTTATACAAGCCGTTTACCGCCAGCAAAAGTTCATCCTGGTTATTAAAATATGCGGCATCTGAAGGCCCGTTTAGAGGGTCTTTATCGAGATATGATTTGTTACAAGCGAACGTAGTCACCAGGACAGCCATGATGGCCCAACAAGTGAAATGCTTCCTCATGATTGCTGTTTTTTAGAAATTTACATTAACACCAAAACTGTACACCTTTACAATAGCATAGCTATCGGCTACGCCTACAGCGGTTTCCACATCGTATCCCTTCCAGAATTTACTGGCGGTAAACAGGTTGGAACCATTTACAAATACCCGCAGGCTGTTGAGCCGCACCGCCTTTACGAGGTGGGCAGGCAGGGTATATCCTATCTGCAGGTTTTTCAGACGCAGGTATGCCGCACTCTTCATCCAGAAACTGGAGATCTGCTGATTGTTGGTGCCACCAAATACCAGCCGGGGAAATGCAGCATCTTTATGCTGCGGTGTCCAGTAGTCTTTGAAGCGTTCCTGTGCAGTACCTCCAACAGAGCTTACATAAAACGGCATGATACCGGCGCCATAGATCAGGCCATCTACCTTCCCCACTCCCTGCAGGAAAACGCCCAGATCGAAGCCTCTCCAGGATGCGTTCAGGTTAGCGCCGAAGGTATAACGGGGCACTGTATTGCCAAGGATCACTTTATCGCTTTCATTGATGATGCCGTCGCCGTTCTGGTCCTTGTACCTGATATCGCCGGGTGCAATGGTACCAAACTGTGTAGCGTGTTTGGCTACTTCATCATCGCTCTGGAAAAATCCTTCCGCCTGCAGACCGAAGATTGAATTTACCGGGTATCCTTCCCTGCTCACGGTTACAGCCGATTGATTAATACCGTGCATGTCTACTACTTTGTTTTTCACATCAGAAACGTTAACGCCGATGTTGTATTTAAAGTCACGTATTTTCCCGTCGTAGTTAAGGCCCAGTTCCCATCCTTTATTACTTACCTTACCTGCATTCTGGTAAGGCGCCTTTAGTCCCGTAATCAACGGGATATTGAGCAACAGCAGGATATCTTTTGTTCTGCTTACGTAGTAATCTGCTGTTACAGAGAGATGGGAAAACAACGTCACATCAAATCCAACATCACTCATCTCGGTACTTTCCCAGGTGATATTTTTATTTGCCAGTGCATCCAGCGTGGCCGCGTTTACGATTTGCCCGCCTATCACATAAGGGCTCAGGTTCACCACTGTAGAAGAAGGATAGGTACCAATGTTCTGGTTACCCAGCCGGCCCCATGATGCACGGAGCTTCAGCTCATTCACCACGGGTTT
Organism: Chitinophaga sp.; assembly: GCF_036569185.1. GTDB lineage: Bacteria > Bacteroidota > Bacteroidia > Chitinophagales > Chitinophagaceae > Chitinophaga. The sequence goes on along the minus strand of NZ_DATCRD010000129.1, from coordinate 41,714 downwards.
CAGTGAAGCCATAAACGGTTCTTCTGAAATACGCCATCCCGCGGAAGCAGAAGGAAATACGCCCCATTTGCGGCCTTCTGCAAACCGGGAAGATCCATCATAACGTGTATTTATCTCCAGTAAATATTTTTCTTTATAGTTATAATTGATCCTGCCGAAAAAGGAGCGCAGCGACCATTCCTCCCCGGCGCCGCTGTTGTTCATATTAATAGCTGATCCGGCATCCAGCACCGGGTAATCGGGCAGGATATAATTATCGCGGTAAGCAGAGAACTTATCCTGGCGGTAACTATTCTGCTCTGCACCTACTAATACTTTCAGGTCGTGCACGCCGTATTTTTTCTGAAAGGTGAGCGTACCGCGCATGTTGTTATAAAACTGTCGCTGGCTGGAAACGTCCAGGGTGCTTACTGCAGGCTGCTTGTAACTGGGAGTCCCATCAGGGCGATAGGTTTGCAGCACCTTGTTAAACTTATTCGTATAGGTTTGCACGTATTTAGGCGCAATATTAAAGGAGGCAGTAAGCCATTCTACCGGCTGATAATTCAGGGAAGTATTAATACTGCCCCAGGGTGCGTTTACACGGTTCAAACCACCTATCCTGGCAGCTGCAGCGGGATTGGCTCCTACCCATCCTTCGCCCGTAGTGCCGTTGGAATTTACAGCAAGCTGGTTAGGGGAAATATTATTCATATAGGCAAACACCACATCGGCGCCCAATGCAGGTTCCGTGGTAACAGGACTGATATACTGCAGATCAAACTGCATGTTCAACTTCTTCGAGAAAATAACATCCGTATTACTGCGTATGGTAAGGCGTTTAAATTCCGTATGTTCAATCACTCCTTTCTGATCGAAATACCCCAGCGACACCAGCATCCTTACTTTGTCCGTACCACCGTTTACTGTTAAGAAATGACTTTGCTGAAAACCGGAACCTGTAAGTACTGCTTTCTGCCAGTCGGTATTGGGCAGCGAGTCTGAGCTGCCGTTGCCCTGGCGACGGTATTTCTCCAGCAGTTCATCCGAATACAGGGGCGAGCGGCCGGAATTTTTATAGGCTTCGTTGGCGAGCAGCATATAATCCAGTGCATTGGTGAGCGCCGGCAGGTTGGTAGGTTTTTGCCAGCCCACATAGTTGTTATAGTTAACCGACAGCTTATTGCCTTTACCTCTTTTGGTGGTAACCAGTATTACACCATTGGCAGCGCGGGAGCCATAGATAGACGCTGATGCTGCGTCTTTCAGCACGGTAACAGAGGCGATCACATTAGGATCAATATTATTAATGGAACCTTCCACCCCGTCTATGAGCACCAGCGGGTCCGGATTTTTCAGGGTGCCCCAGCCGCGGATACGCACTGTGCCACCGTCGCCGCCAGGCTTACCATTGCCTTGCGTAATAGTAACACCGGGCATAGTACCCTGCAATCCCGCGGTAGTTTGGCCTACCGGCCTGGCCGCCAGCACTTCACCGGATACGGTAGATACGGCGCCGGTCAGGTTTACCTTCTTCTGTGTACTGTATCCTACTACCACCACTTCCACCAATGATTTGGGGGTAACGGACAAAGGTATACGAAAAAAAATTTCGCCCTTTACCGGCTGTTGTCTGGTAAGATAACCGATACTGGAAACGGAGAGCACATCATCGTCTGTAACACCTGCCAATGAAAACTTTCCTTTTTCATCTGTAAGCACGCCTTTTGCTGTGCCTTGTATGCCAACTGTTACACCGGGCAAACCCGTGCCGGCGCTATCAGTAACAATACCGGTAATAGTTTTAGCCGGTGATCCGCTGCCGGGTGGCGCCAGCTTTCCGCCGGGCGCCGGATTTCTTTTGATAACCACTGTGCCATACTTGATCAGGTAAGTGAGCGGCAGATCTTTCAGGCAGATCTTCAATGCTTCTTCCAGTGATTTGTTGGTGATATTCACACTCAGTGGCGGCGTATCTGCCAGCAGTTTTTCATCGCAGATAAACTGGTAACCGGTTTGTTTGCTGATGAGATCAAATACTTTGTCGAGCGGCATTTTGTTAACAGAGAGCTTCACGGTTTGTGCGCCGGCGATGAAAGGTGCCGCCAGCAGCAGCCAGGCGAAGAGCCCCATTACCATCCATGTTCGTTGTGTAGCCGGCATACGGCTCCTCCTCCCGTGGGAGTGGGCAATAGTGAACAATTCCATACTACCTTTTGGTTGAGATTAAATAAATGATACGTGGAGTAATGTCCTGGTTTAATTTATAGCGACGGGCATTACGGTGATACGGTTTCCATTGATGGTGAAATGCACCCTTCCGGTTTGTTCCATTAGTTCCAGCAGTTGTTCAATGTTCTCTTTGCGGGTCATGCTGCCATACATCCGGATACCGGAAACATCGCCTTTGTATTCGATGTCTACATCATACCAGCGGGCAATCTGCCGCATGATCACCGGGATCTCAGCTTTGCGGAACCTGAACTGTCCTTCTTTCCAGGCCATTACGTCTTCTATTTCCGGGCGGGTAATTAGAAACTGGTCTTCTTTTCCTGCTATACTCGCCTGCTGACCAGGTTTTATCATAACTGTGGCAGCGCCCTGTGTTACACGAACAGCGCCTTCCAGCAGGGTGGTTCTTACATGGTCTTCATCGGCATAAGCCATTACATTAAAATGAGTGCCCAGCACTTTCACTTCAATGCCGGATGTTTGCACGATAAATGGTTTTCCTGCCTGTTGTGCAATTTCAAAATATGCTTCGCCGGTGAGCATTACCGTTCTGCTGCTACCGCTAAACACAACGGGAAATTTCAGCGAGGAAGCAGCATTCATCCATACCTGGCTGCCATCAGGTAATACCACCTGGTACTGCCCGCCTTTGGGTGTGCGGATGGTATTATATTCAGGAACAGCGGTACTGCCAGCTGAAACAGCGTGATAAGCCAGCCGGCCGCTGTCGAGTTTTATAATCTTCGTATTGCCCTGCTGGCCTACCGTACCGGCGCCTGCTTCATCCAGCACAATAGTGCTGCCATCTGCAAGGATCAGCTCTGCTTTATGGCTGCCGGGCTTTATCGTTACCTTCTTTTCCGATACTAACGTTTTCGGCTGTACGTAATAATAACGCCAGGTATAAACGCCTGCCAGGATAAAAGCCAGTACTGCGGCGGCGGCCATTGTTTTATAAAAGGTGCGGATATTTTTCCGGGGGAGATGGCGGAGATTATCTTCTTCCTGCATCGCCTGCTGCGCAGTAGTATCTGTTTCTTCTGGATCGTCCCTCCGTATCAATGCCTGCCTCAATGCAGCAGTGGCCATCACTTTATCAAACTCCTGCTGCAAATCAGTATCCGCCTCCGGGGCGTACCTGTTTTCTGCCAGTATGCCTGCAATCATTTCTTCCAGTACAGGCCCGGTATGTTCCGCTTGCATCAATACCTGCAGGCGCCTGCTTTCCTCCGGGGTAAGCCGGTTGCCGAGGTATTTCTCCAATAAATCTTTTAACTCATCGTGTAACATAAAACCGGGTACAAAAACAACACTCTCATGAAGGGTTGTTATAATAAAGACGAAAAAAGAATGAAGGGGAATCCTTTGTTACCGGAAATTATTATACTTCGTTTAACCGGTAACGTTATACTCATGTAACATGCTCCGCTCTTCTGCCCATATATTTCCGGATGGCCGCGATAGACCTTGCGATGTAATTTTTGGAAGTCACCCGCGAGATATTCATCTGCCGGGCAATTTCATCGTGCGACATGCCCTGGAAGCGGCTCAGGCGGAACGCCAGCTGCAACTGCGCAGGCAACTGGTTAATAGCTGCATGCAGCTGGCCTTCCACATCTTTCAGCTCCAGCTTATCCTGTGCCGAAGGGAGGTCGGATGCCATAGCTACATGATGCCCTTCTTCCTGTACCGTAGGCAATACCCTTTTCCTGAACTCATCCAGGATGAGGTTCTTTGCCGTAGTATACAGGAAGGCATCAAAACGCTGTACAGCCAGCAACCGCTCCCGGTTCATCCATATTTTGATAAAGATCTCCTGCGTCAGGTCTTCTGCAAGAACAGGCGACTTCACAAACTGCAGGGCATTGGCGTACATCCTGCTCCAGTAATGGTTAAATAACCGCTGGAACGCAGGCTGATCCCCTGCTGCCACGCGCAGTAACAGCTCTTTTTCATTATGTGGACTATCTTTCGGCAAGGAAGGTCATGGAATTTATTACAAAATAATCATTTCGCGGAATTACCAGTATTTATTAAGACGGTAAAAAAAATAAACCGAATCCTTCCTGCTCTTCTTTTTTATTTAAATACTCACCTGGGCACAAATAATACCGCATCTGCTGCCACTATTCCTTCGGTTTTGTGATTGCCTATTTCCACATAGGCGCCGGTACCAGCCTTCAGCTGGTAGGTGCCCAGGCTTACCCATTCCCCGGAAGTTTGTCCTTCTACCTTTATGCTGGCCGCAGTAATTCCCACTTCTTTTACGGTACTGCCATCGAACACTTTTACATGGGCATTGCCATCCAAACCGGGGAGGCGGGGCACATAGGTAAATACTTCGTACTTACCAGCCCGCTCAATGACCGGTGAAAAACGCACGGATTTGGGTGTAGCTCCCTTGCTGTCGTCTGTAAGCATAGACGGGCCATAGCTGCCATGTGTCACCTTTTTCCAGTCGCCGTTCACGGTTACATGCTGTGCATCATCGTCGTCCACCAGAATTTCAGCCGGACTGTTATCTGCCAGCGGGTTAGTGCGCAACATCGTCTGCACTTTCTGTACATCCACATCCTGTACGGAAACACGCTGGTCGATAGATACCGCCGCCGCTGTAGCAGCGGATTGCGCCAGTACCATAAACACCGGTTCCATACGGATCGAGCCATAGGCAATATGGGAGGCAGACAGGCAAACCGGTACCAGCACATTTTTAGCATCTTCCGGCTTTGGAATAATGGACCGGTAAGATACCGGGTAAGGCCCGAAGCCTCCCTTCTGCACATCTCCTTCATTTTTCACCATCCCATTTACCACTATACGCTGGCAGTTATGGGAATCCATGGTGTAGGCGGCCATCCCCACCGCATCGGTTACCTTTTCCCTGCCCTGGCAATTGGCCTGGGTCATCACGTAAGCGCCTACCATACGCCTTGCTTCGCGTATATACAGCTGGGGTGACCAATGCCCATTGTCGGTGTACTCGTCTTTCGGGTATCCCCATTTCAACATTTCCTTACGGAGATGGGGGGCTATCCGTTCATCGTGCCCTATAAAATACAGCAGCCCTTTCGTATAAAGCTCGTGTTCCCTGATGATCTTTTTCCGGGTAGCAGGGTCCGCTTCCGGGTAGTTGTAGTTCATCCCGATCATATCGGTGGAAAAAGCGCCGTAATTGTTGATATCCGTTTTCCCGTTGGGCATAAGGTCTATCTTGAGATTGGGCTTCAGCGCCCCGGGCCTGGTGGCCTCCAGTACACGGATCAGCAGCTCATAGCGCGACGGATCATAGCCTTCCGGCTTGGTAATAGGAATGCTGTTTTCCGGGCGGTTGCTCAGGCAGATCCTGAAATTATACGCCTGTACCTTTTTATCGCCGGAGCCCTGCGGCGCCAGTGTTTCGTTGCTGATGCCCCATAACAGGCCGCTTTCCGGCTTACCGGGTATTTTATACGGATCCACCCCATCCGGGAACTGGTGTTGATCCAGGAGCTGCACCCCATTATAGGTTTCCTGGTACTGCGCGTTGGCTTCCCGGCCTATGGTATAGGAAATACCGGCTTTGGCCATCAGATCGCCTTCATAGGAACAATCTATGAACATTTTGGCTTTCACTACCTGGTCAGCCGGACCGTTCACCGTTATTTCCGTAACATACCCGTTTTGTTTTACCGCCTTGCTGATAGTATACCCGTAAAGCACCTCTACTTTGGCGGCTTTGATATATTGCTGGAAGGTAGCTTCCGCTACATGAGGTTCAAAGATCCACTGTTCCAGCTTCCCGTAATGGGCGCCGATCCGGCGGTAAAAATCGCGGGAGAGGCCGGTGATGGCATATTTGTTACCAATATCGGTATAGCCCAGCCCTCCGGAGGTAAGGCCTCCCAGGTGTTTTTCCGGGGATACCAGCAGTACTGTTTTGTGTAACTGCTTTGCCGTGTAGGCTGCTATTACCCCTGCGGAGGTGCCGCCGTATACGCAGATATCCACCTCCCTGGGAGGAGCTGTAACGCCGGAACTGTTAAGCGGAAAGAGATAACCTGTACATAAAACGAGGATAGAAAAGAGTTTGATTTTCATACGTGAATAAATAACCGCCCTTTGGAAGACCGCTATGTGTATAAAGACGGAAAAAAATGTAACCGGAATGCGTCTGACTTAAAAAAAATTTATGACAGGCACTTAGTATCTTTGCCATCTTCTATCATAAACACCTGCATATGACAGCTACGACAATCCTGCTTGACGGAAAAGCATTATCCAAACAAATGGAGGCGGAATTAAAGACAAGAGTACAGCGTATCATTGAAAAAACGGGGATAGTACCGGTACTGGCCACCATCCTTGTAGGCGATGATCCTTCCTCTGAAGTATATGTGAAAATGAAAGGTAATGCGTGTGAGCGGGTGGGGATGACTTCCGTAAAAGTGCATCTGCCCAAAGAAACCACTACAGCGGAGCTGCTGGATACTATTGAGCAGCTGAATAACGACCACCGGATCTGCGGCATCCTTTTACAGCATCCCGTTCCCCACCAGATCGACGAAAGGGCCTGTTTTGATAAAATAGATATTGATAAAGATGTAGATGGGGTTACCTGCCTGGGATTTGGCCGGATGGCGATGGGCGAGCCCGCCTATGGCAGCGCCACTCCTGCTGGTATCATGAAGCTGCTGAAGCATTACCAGCTGCCCCTTGCCGGTAAACATGCGGTGGTGGTAGGCCGGAGCCCTATCCTGGGTAAACCGGTAGCCATGATGCTGCTGAATGAAAATGCCACCGTTACCATATGCCATTCACGCACTAATAATTTACCGGAGCTGATCAAACAGGCCGACATTGTAGTGGGCGCGGTAGGGAAGCCGGAATTTATAAAAGCCGAATGGATAAAAGACAACGCTATTGTAATAGATGCGGGCTATCACAAAGGCGGCGTTGGTGATATAGAACTTGCTCCGCTGGTGAACCGGGCAGCCGCTTACACACCGGTACCGGGTGGCGTTGGCCCTATGACCATTGCCACGCTGATTGCACAAACAGTGGAATCTGCTGAAAAGAAAATGTTATCCTGATATAAAAAATAAATGAAGGCGCTGCGCTTCGCAAGGTGCCTGAATAGAACGAGGGCGTATCAAAATATGATACGCCCTCGTTTTTTGTCTCTTTTTGCCCGCCTGATTGTCGTATTCTCCCCCGCCTTGTACGGATATATCCACTTAAGTTTGTGGAAAAGAAATTCTATGAGACAAGAACTGCTCCGCGATGTAACCAGCACCGGCGATACCCTTCAACAGCTGCTCGATTCTTTTAACGAGGAACAACTGAATACCGTGCCTTTTGAAGGCAGCTGGACCGCCGCGCAGGTGGCATCGCATATCTGCAAAGCCGGCGACTGCGATGTTTTATATGGCACTGCTGTACCTTCCGGCCGCCAACCGGATGAAAAGATCCCCGCCGTGAAATCCATTTTCCTGGACTTCGATACCAAAATGAAATCACCGGAATTTATACGGCCCAACGAAGGGCATCTTCCTAAAGAATCGGTACTAAAGGATACTGCTGCCACCTGGGAGAAGCTGACCACTGCCGCCAATACTGTAGATCTTACGGAAGAATGCACCAGTTTTGAAGTACCGGGTTTCGGGCCTTTTACACGTTTGGAATGGATACAGTTTATCAACATCCATACGCAAAGACATATACACCAGTTACAACGTATATACGATACCGTTGTAAAAGCGTAGAATGGCTTATTTAATATTCACGCCAATACCGATTTGTGCCTGCCGGGTTTTCCACTGGTACCGGTCGTCGATATCATTCACATTAGTGAGGCCCAGTACATAACGGGCATACACATGCAGTATATCGAACGTGAGTGTAGCGCCGGCAGCCACTCCAAAGTCGCTCCGTTTAAAAGCGTTACGGTCGTAGGTCAGGAGATTTTCATTATCGTAGAACAGGTAGCTGTATTGCGGGCCTGCGTTTACAGTAATCAATTTATTTATATTATAACGTAACAGCAACGGTAAGGTAATATAGCTGAGCTTAATGGTTTTATTGGCGTCGTCGTTACTGGTGTGGATATATTTTGCGCTGAAATCATCGCCGCGTTTTGGAGCTACCTGTGAGAACAAGAGCTCTGGTTGAAGGCCCCATTTCTTTGAAAAATCATATTCGGCATATACGCCCAATCTTCCGCCCAGTGTATAATTTGATTTAATGCCTGCCCCATCCAGTTTAAACATGTTCAGATCTGCCTTGATACCATAATGCAGTCCCTGCGCGCTGGCAGCGGCAACAAAGCAAACCAGCAACAATACTGTCAGTGATCGTTTTTTCATAGCTGATGATTTTGACCATAAAGAAACGAATTGATCAGATGCGAATTGCTGCGGGTCGGCCACTAATAGATGATCCTGCTGTTTTTCACTATCATGCCGGATATTTTCTCGGCAGATCGCCCGGGATCATGATAGTTTAAGGTCTACTTTCTTCCCGGTTTTAACCGCCTGGTAGATGGCATCAATAATTTTAAGGTCTTTCACTGCTTCTTCCCCATCAACAGCTACTACCGGTTGCTTTCCCTCCAGGATGATCCCCGCCATTTCTTCCATCTGCACGGTTTGATGGGTAACATGAGGCTGGGTAAGCTCTCCCTTATTGGTACGCCCGCGGATAGGGCCATAGCCGGTGGATGGCTGCATTTCTGCAAATCCTTTTTCACCGTTGAGATAGAAGCGGTCGAGGTAGTTCATATTGTAAGTGGAAAGGCATGAAGCTACCGCTCCACCAGGGAAACCCAGCTGGAACTGGATGGTTTCATCTACTCCTTCTTTAAATTTCACGGGGTCCGTTTTTGTTTCCTGGGCTGTTACCCATATGGGATCTTCGCCAATCATATACCGGGAGCCGTTAATAGCATAGATGCCGATATCCATTAAAGAGCCGCCACCGGCCAGCTCCTTATTGAGCCGCCACTGTGTAGGATCGCCAATGCGGAAGCCGCACTGGCCCTGGAAGAACATGATTTTTCCAAAGTCGCCGTTCTTACGCATACGGATCACTTCCAGCGTTTTGGGCTCAAAATGCATACGATAGCCCACCAGTAATTTCACATTCGCTTTTTTGCAGGCAGCTACCATTTCCTGGCCCTGCCTGGCATTCAATGCCATGGGCTTTTCGCAGATCACATGTTTACCGGCCGCCGCTATACGGATCGCCTCGTCGTGATGCAGGGCATTAGGTGTGGTAATATATACCGCATCAATGTCTTTATTATCCTTTATACGGTCAAAATTTTCGTAGTTGTAGCAGTTTTTTTCGGGGATAGAGAACCGGCTCTGCCAATCCTTTATTTTAGATGGCGTACCGCTGATCACGCCTACCAGTTTTGCCTTTACGCAGGCCTGCATGGCTTCTGCCACGCGGGTGCCGTAACCGCCTAAACCCATGATGGCTACACGTAGTACCGGGCCATCATAATTGCCAAAGTCTTTAGCCCAGCCGGCAAGCGGCATCAGGGGCAGTACCATAGCGGAGGCGGCTATTTTCTGTATGAAGTTGCGACGAGTGTGCATAACGGGAGATTTGGGTTTCATTGATACCTTAATAATACAAAAATTATTAGTAGTATGGGGAGAAAAGTGGAAAAGCTGAATGCACCCAAAAGTTACCGCGAATTGTGCTATCATCTCCACAGATTGATCATTGATTATCCGTGCATACTGTTATTCCTTTGCATTATTTAATCTATCAGAATGAGAATAGTAGCTATAGAAGAACATGCATCATTCCCGGAAATGACCGGTTTCCTTCCCGCCGGCGCGTTGAATAAACAAACACGCTCCGCCGTCGCCACTCAAATGATGCCTAAACTGGCTGATATTTCCGGTGAACGTTTAAGCTCCATGGACGAATGCGGGATATCCATGCAGGTATTATCAGTTGAAAATACAGATGTAAACTTATTAGACAGCAGCTCTGCACCGGCATTCGCCTCAAAGTACAATGACCTGCTGGCGGAAAAAATCAAAGACTATCCCAACAGGTTTACAGCATTTGCACATCTTCCCATGACAGCCCCTGTAGCAGCGGCTGATGAACTTGAACGCACGGTAACCTCCTATGGTTTTCGTGGTGCAATGATCAGGGGAACTACCAACGGTGAATTCCTTGATGCCCCTAAATTTGCCCCGGTTCTCGAAAGGGCTGAAAAATTAGGCGTTCCCATCTATATTCATCCCGGATTACCGCCTAAATCAGTAATGGATGCCTATTACAGCAATATAGGGCAAAGCTCAGGGCCTTTTGACGCCATTGCCTGCTGGGGATGGGGCTGGCATTCGGAAACCGCGGTTCATGTATTACGGTTGCTGGTTGCAGGCATCTTTGATATCTATCCGGGACTGAAAATAATTATAGGTCATATGGGCGAAATGTTCCCCATGATGTGGGCACGATCGGACAGGGCATTCCAACCCGGTAATGGGGGGCATAATCAACGCACGCTCATCGATACCTTCCGGCAGCAGCTCTATATCACTACCAGTGGATTTTTTACACAACCACCACTCCGGATCGCGCTCGATACTATTGGCATAGATAATATTTTATTTTCCGTAGATTACCCTTTCAGCAGTAACCAGATGGGTATCGACTTTTTGAATGAGATCCGGCTTCCTGCAGAACAGGTGGCAAAGATTGCTCATGGGAATGCCGATAAGTTACTTGGATTGCAGGCATTATAAATTTAAAGCATGAACAGTATTCCGGTACATAAATTACAGGACAGGACCAATCATGGCTTTCTGCTCGTGCCTTTCACACAGAAAGAAATGAATCATAAACGCTCTGAATACCTGGGTGCGCACCGGGACGACCATTATATCTTTTTTATCATGTTAAACGGTACCGGAACAACGGTGGTAGACTTTGAAGAAAAAACCGTTCATGCGAACCAGTTATATTATATCCTGCCTGAACAGATCCACTACCGGATTAAAGCCACCAAGGCAAAGGGATGGTTCATTGCTGCAGATCCTTCCTTAATAGACCCTGCATGCCGCAATGCTTTCGAAAGCTGGTCAGGCTTCCAGGAGCCTGTTACTTTAACCCGTAACGATACGCATGATTATGACCAGCTCCTGGACATTATCTATCGTAAAATGACCCGGGACAATGTAAATCTAACAGTGCTCCATTCGTTGCTCCGCTCCTTCTTTGAAATGGCTGCAGATACCGTTCATGTTGCAGGAGACACAGATACAAAAGGCTCAAGACCTGCAGAACTATCTCTTAAATTCAAAAAACTATTAAACGAAAATATAAGGAAGTACAAAAGCCCTTCGGACTATGCCCGGATGCTTCATATTTCAGCACCGTATCTTAATGAGTCCTTAAAGAAAGTAACCGGTTCTTCTGTTTCATTCTGGATAAAATACAAAATCATTATCGAAGCTAAACGGCTGTTATACTTCAGCAACCTGAACGTAAAGCAGATAGCTGATGATCTGGGCTTTGAGAACCATTCTTATTTTTCCCGGTTGTTCTCCAGGGAAACAGGAATGACGGCGCTTACATTCCGTAAAAAATTCAGGGATTCGAACAGTAATCTTTAAAATACTATAACAGACAAAAAAACCGCTCCTATTACAGGAGCGGCCACTATACCTTCATAAAAAAATCAGTTCTTCACATCATACAGGATCACAAACTCCACTCTCCTGTTCTTTGCCTTTCCTGCGTCTGTACTGTTAGGGGCAATAGGGTCACGGTCTGAAAGGCCCCAGGTAAACATACGATCGTTGCTCACTTCAAAACTATTCAGCAATTGTTTGGCGCCTGTTGCACGGCGTTCAGATAAATCGCGATTGTATTCAGCAGACCCGGTATTATCAGTATGACCCGTAATAAGGATCTTTGTTTTATTATACCTGTTGAGCACATCTGCAAAATGCTTAAAGGTTGGTTTTATACTTTCGTTCACCTGGTCGGAAGAAGAGGCAAACAATACGTTGTTGGGGAAGATCACTTTCAGGCTGTCTTTGATAATGCTTACTTCTGCATCGTTCAGGGTGCTCTTCAGCTCTTCATACTGCTTGGTCATATAAGCATGTTGGCTGCTGGTTTTCCGGGAAGATGCGCAGGAAGCCATTAAAACAATGGTCACTATTGCCACCAGGCAATAACGTGAGGTCATTAACATTCTTTTCATATCCGCTGTATTAAGATGCAAAGGTATGTAAAATAGCCATTATCAAGCTGTTGCATAAATAATCTATAATATTTACAAAAACATATATGCGTTAGTGTTATAATGGTCCCGCCCGGTTGATAAAAAAGCGATAGCTGCATTGGGTTTATAATTTTATCTTGGAGAGATATGAGTACCATTCCTTTGATACAAAGTATATCGGGGCTGCTGGCTGGCATTGCCCTTATTGTATTGCTCACGGCGCGTTTCAGGATACATGCTTTTTTTGCATTGCTGCTGGCCAGTATACTTACCGGCGTTATTTTACAGTTGCCTGTGGCAGATATCCTTGGCAGTATTAAAAGCGGTATGGGCAATATTATAGGCTCACTCGGACTGCTCATCATCCTTGGCACCACGCTGGGGCTTGTCCTGGAACATACCGGCAGCACCACTGTGCTGGCTAATTATGTACTGCGCCGTACCGGTACCGGTCGCTCTGCCCTGGCCATGAATATCATCGGTTACCTGGTGGGCATGCCCATATTCTGCGATTCGGGATTTATTGTATTAAGCGGGTTAAACAAAGCGCTGGCCAAACGTTCCGGCATCCCGATGATCGTGATGGCATCGTCACTGGCAACCGGGCTCTATGCCGTGCATTGCCTGATGCCCCCGCACCCCGGGATTACTGCCGCCACGGGTACGCTGCATGCAGAAACGGGCAGGGTGATGCTGTACGGCCTGCTTACAGCCATTCCTGCATCGGCGGCCGGGTATTGCTGGTCGGTGTTTGCAGGGCGACGGATAGCCGTTGACGTTAGCGGCACGGAGGAAGTGCTGGCCGAAGCGGCGCAAGGCCCTTCTGTGCTCATGTCGGTACTGCCTATAGCCGTACCCGTTATACTGATCGCTATCCGTTCCCTGGGCGGACTGGAAATTACACATCCCAATCCCTTATTCAAGGCTATTTCTATCCTGGGCATTCCCGAAGTGGCAATAGGTACAGGGATCCTGCTGGCATTAACCCAACTGAAAAACAATATGGGCGCCTTACTACAGGAGGGCGCTGAAAAAGCAGCGGGCATACTGGTGATCATTGGCGGTGGCGGCGCTTTTGGCGCTATCCTGGCTAAAGCTGATATCGGCAGCCACATTGCGCAGAGCCAGTCTGTTGCCGCATTGGGGCTATTGCTTCCCTTCCTGGTCACCGCACTGCTGAAAACCGCCCAGGGATCATCTACCGTAGCGGTGATTGCCGCAGCCGCCATTTTGCAGCCACTGCTGCCTGTTATCGGATTGGATTCCGCCAATGGCCGGATCCTTTGCGTACTGGCAATGGGTGCAGGCTCTATGATGATTTCACATACCAACGATGCTTACTTCTGGGTGATCTCTAAATTCTCCGGGCTGGAAATAAAAGATATGCTGAGAGTGTATAGTACAGGAACGGTGGTAATGGGGCTGGTATCTGTGGGGTTGGTGTATTTATTGTCGCTGGTGCTGGCGGTGTAGCCAGTACTACACCGCCAATGTTTTTCATCTCCCTCCTTCCAGCGCCTGCTTTAGATCCGCTACAATATCCGCTACACTCTCCAGCCCTACGCTCATCCTGATCAATCCATCAGAGATGCCCGCTTTCTCCCGGTCTTCCTTCTTCATGCCGGAATGCGTCATAGAAGCGGGATGCGATACCAGCGTATCCACGGTGCCAAGTGATACCGCGCGCAGGCACATCTGCAACCGGTCGATGAAACGCACCGCTGCATCAAAGCCATCTTTCAGTTCAAAGCTCATTACTGCGCCGGGATAACGCATTTGCCTGGCACACAGTTCATAGTCGGGATGGGAAGGCAGCCCGTTGTAATTCACCTGTGCTACTGCGGGATGCGCATGCAGGAATCCGGCTACCGCTTGCGCATTGCTGCAATGCTGCTTCATGCGCAGCTCCAGCGTTTTAACGCCCTGGATCAACAGGAACGTATCAAAGGGATTGGCGCAACCACCCAGTAGCTTCGCTGTCCTGTTCACCTTTGTTTGCATAAAGGCAATATCTTTCCCGATGAGCACACCACCAATAGCAGTGCCATGCCCGTTCAGGAATTTGGTGGTGGAATGAAAAACAAAATCGGCGCCGTAACGGAACGGTTGCTGCAGATAAGGCGTAGCAAAGGTGTTGTCCACACTTACTTTTACACCATGCCTGCCGGCCGTTTCACAGATAGCGGCAATATCCACACAGCGCATAGATGGGTTGGCAGGCGATTCTATATGAATCATTTTTATAGAAGGATCCTGCTCCAGCAGCAATGCGATGGCAGCCGGATCGTGAAGATCGGCGATCAATGCTTTTACGCCGAACTGCGGCAGGAAATCGAACAGGAATTCGTGGGTGCCCCCATAAAGCGAGTAATGCGTTAAAATGGTATCTCCGGCCACTACATTGGAAAGGAACATACTGGCCATAGCGGCCTGTCCGCTGGCGTGCAGCAATGCTTTCAGCTGTAAAGGAGCGCCGTCTGCGCCGGTGATGCCAAAAGCTTCGAGCGCAGCAATCAGTTCTTCCGCCACTGAAACAGTAGGATTACCAAACCGGGAATAAATATAACCGGGAGCCGTACCTTTAAAACGGTCCATGCCCTGCTGCGCATTGTCGAATGTAAATGTAGAGGTAGCGAAAACCGGTACCAGGTGGGCATGTTCAGCCATATCAGACTGGGCTGCATGAATGGCTGCCGAAGCCATTTCTGTAAAAACGGGATGATTGCTCATGTTGTAAATTTATAGCTTCCACGTAAGAAAAAACAGGCACAACAAAGAAAGCCCTTGCAGGAAACCCTTAAATAGTATAATATTGGCAGTAGCTTATCATTTTTGCCACAAAATCCGGATCACGCTGTGAGTTTATCTGACGACAGGATACTTTTTTCGAGAATTGCCAGTGGAGATGAAGCAGCTTTCCGTTTATTGTACCACCGTTACAATGCAGTACTGGCGGGGTCTGTAAAGAAGCTGCTAAAGTCGGGCATCGCCGCGGAAGAAGTATTACAGGAGGTATTCCTTAAAGTATGGATGATGCGTCATACCCTGGAAAGCGTTGAAAATCCGGGGGGATGGATGTATACCCTGGCGGCCAACTACTCCCTGTCGGCACTCAGGAAACAAGCCCGTGAAAAGCAGCGGCAGGATAACATCGCCGGCGATATGCCTGATAATGCAGATGTACCGGAAGCCATTTATGCAAAAGAATTACAGGCATTGATCAAAGACGCCATCGAAAAACTACCTGCTTCCCGCAGGGAAGTGTTTATGATGAATACCCAGGAAGGCAAATCACGCAAAGAAATAGCCGATGCCCTGGATATCTCTGAAAATACAGTAAAGAACCAGCTGGTCACCGCCCGCAGGTTTATCCGGGAATACCTGGAAAAACACACCGGCACACGACTTCCTATCCTCCTGATTATACTCCTGTCGAAGTTTTTTTAATTTTTTTTTGAGAGACATAGTACGGCAGATAAATTTCTGCGTCTATCAGCAAAAGAAGGGTTGTACAGTGGAAGCAAAAGAATACTACCGGTTTTTATTAGAAAGATACTATAACGGTTCTGCCACTGCGGCGGAAGCCGAAGAGTTGTTTGCTGCACTACGCAGCGGCGCTGATGAGGACGAATGGACCGCCATGATCAGCGAGCTGCATGCTGCCGCCCCGGCCGATCCGGCTTACGATCCGGCGCTGTATGAACAGCAGGTGGATCACATCCTGCAAAGGGCAAATACACCGGTAAAAAATATACGCCGCAGGGTGATTCCTTATGCCGCGGCAGCAGCCATTGCCCTGCTGATAGGCTCCGCAGGCTATTTTGCCTGGAAAGGACACTCCCCTAAAACACCCGTTGCCCTTGCCTCTGCAGCCGATGTAAAACCCGGCAGGAACGGCGCGGTGCTTACCCTGGCTGATGGTAGCGAAGTAGTGCTGGACAGCCTGGGCAACGGCATTGTAACTACCCAGCAGGGCACCCGCGTAACGCTCAGCAACGGCCAGCTTTCCTACGAGGCGGCCGGCGCCGGTGCGGTAAGCCAGAATACCATGACCACGCCACGCGGCCGTAAATTCCGGCTGCGCCTCCCCGATGGCACCGGCGTATGGCTCAATGCAGCCAGCGCTATCAGCTATCCCACCGCCTTTACCGGCAATACCCGTACGGTAACATTAACAGGGGAAGCCTACTTTGAAGTAGCCTCCGACAAAAATCAGCCATTCATTGTACAACTCAGTAAAGGCGCCAGCGTACAGGTGCTGGGCACGCATTTCAATATCCATGCATACCCCGACGAAAACAACATCACTACCACCCTGCTGGGTGGCGCAGTGAAAGTAAATGTAAACCAGGAAAGCAGGTTGCTGAAACCAGGGCAACAACTGGACTTCAATCAAAAATCCGGCGCCACTTCTATCAGCAACCAGGTAGACACACTGGCCATCATTGCCTGGAAAAATGATATCCTGAGTTTCCAGGATAAAAAGCTGAGCACCGTTATCAGTATGATTGCCCGCTGGTACGATATAGAAGTAGTTTACGAAACTATTCCGCCTGATATCACGTTTGTAGGAGAAATAGGCAGCGACGTAAATCTTTCCAGTGTACTCACCTTCCTGCGGGAATCCGGTATACACTTCCGCCTGGAGAACAAGACTTTAATTGTAGGAAAATAAACAGCTAATTAATTATCAACATAGAAAAAACAGTGAACTAAAATACCAGTAATCAGCCAATGAAGTTAGCAGGTAATAAAAACCGGAGGTGATTGGACCCGCCCCCGGTAAACGATTACAGCTATGCAAAACAGTTGAGTAATTCCATACATCTATCTATTTACAAGCCTAATCACTACAAAGCTATGCAAAAAAATGCTCTTTGTAACCGGTTCCCCTATGCGCAAAAATCAGCAAAAGCGCATACCGGGAGCTGGTTTCCAACCAAAATGCTGTTAGTTATGAAACTGACGTTTTTATTGCTTACTGCCGCTTTTCTCAATGTAACTGCCACCGGGTATGCACAACTGATCACCTGGTCGGGGAAAAATGTGCGCGTGGAGAAAATCTTTTCCGTTATCCGTATACAATCCGGCTACAATGTAGTAGCCAGTAAAGACGTGCTGGAGAAAGCAAATCCTGTAACCATGAAAGTGGAAAACGTTTCTGTCAGGGAATTCCTGGACCTGATGTTGAAAGACCAGCCCCTGAAATATACCATTGAAAACAAATCTATCTTCATTTCCCCGAAAACAACCGTTATCAGGGAGAGCAACGCTAACTTCGCCTCCGCCCCTGCAACAGACGTAAAAGGTAAAGTAACCGATGAAGCAGGCAATCCCTTACCCGGCGTTTCCGTAAGAGTAAAAGGAAGCGCCCAGGGTGTAAGCACCGGCGCGGATGGCAGCTATTCGCTCCATATTACCACAGAAGGCCCTGTAGTGCTGCAGTTCTCCTACCTGGGCATGACCCCGCAGGAAGTCGGCGTAACAGGCAGCGGCACTTTCAATATTGTGCTGAAAGCCTCCGTGGAACAACAAACCGAAGTAGTGGTGGTAGGCTATGGCACTCAGAAACGAAGCGACGTAACCGGCTCCGTGTCTTCCGTGCCGAAAGAACGCCTGAAAAATCTGCCCGTAACCAACGTACTGCAATCGATCCAGGGTACCACCGCCGGCGTTAACATCGTGAGCAACAGCAGCAAGCCTGGCAGCTCCCCGGCCTTCTATCTCCGTGGCCTGAAATCCATCAACGCCAGCAATGCCCCGCTCATCGTACTGGACGGGATCCCCTTCAGCGGTAGCTACAACGATATTAACCCGAACGATATAGAATCTGTCGATATCCTGAAAGATGTATCCGCATCCGCTATCTACGGCGCCAGGGGCGCCAATGGCGTGATCATGATCACCACCAGGAAAGGTAAAACAGGTAAACCCGTGATTTCCTACAACGGCTACGCCGGGCCGGAATACCAGCGCAATACCGTAAAACAAATGAACGGTGAACAATACCGCACCAAAAACCACTGGTACAATATACAGGCCGGACGCCCCGATGCCCCGGACCTTCCCTACCTCACAGAACAAACGAACTATGCCAACGGGGTACCGGAAACAGACTGGCTCAAAGAAATCTCCCAACAGGGTTATATCCACAGCCATGAACTGAGCATTTCCGGGGGAACCGATCATGTGAAATACTACGTCTCCGGAACATACCTGAAAGAACAAGGGAACCTGAAAGGCTTCCAGTACAACCGTTCCAGCATTAGGGCCAACCTGGACGCCAACGTTACCTCCTGGTTGAAAACAGGCGTTAACCTGTTCCTTGTGAATAACAACCAGGACGGCGGTAAAGTAACCCTTTTTGATGCCAATGCCCTCAGCCCCTATGGTTCCTTATACAATGCAGCAGGCGATTATGAAGTATATCCCATTGCCCCGCAAACGCTGTATATGAGCCCGCTGATCAACCTGTACAATCCCGGAATAAACCGCAGCAAAAACATTACAACCGCTGGCTACGCGGAAATAGCCCCCGGTTTTGTGAAAGGGCTTAAATACCGGGTGAACGCATCTTACGCCTTCCGTCCATCCCGTACAGGCAATTACTCCGGCCGCAAAATGGGCGATCTGAAAGGATCCGCCGATGTTACCAATTCGGAAAACAAACAGTGGATCGTGGAAAACCTGCTCAGCTATTCCCTTACCCGGAATAAACACTCGCTGGACTTCACCGGTCTTTACAGCGCGCAAAAGGAAGAACAGTTTTTCTCCGAACTGGAGGCCAATACTTTTATCAACGACAACCTGGACTTCAATAATATGAAAGCC
Source organism: Chitinophaga sp. (assembly GCF_036569185.1). Classification (GTDB taxonomy): domain Bacteria; phylum Bacteroidota; class Bacteroidia; order Chitinophagales; family Chitinophagaceae; genus Chitinophaga. The sequence goes on along the minus strand of NZ_DATCRD010000129.1, from coordinate 22,435 downwards.
GCACAGGTGCAGAAAACCACCACCAGTTACGGCGCTACCACTTTATTATCGCAGATGTTCCGGGTTAACTATAACTACGACAGCCGCTACCTGCTTACCGCCACTGTACGCCGCGACGGCTACTCCGGGTTTGGAGCGGATAATAAATATGCAGTATTCCCCTCTATCGCTGCAGGATGGAATATCCATAACGAAAAGTTCATGACGGGCGTTCCCGTAATCAACCAGCTGAAGCTGCGGGCTTCCTATGGCAAGTCGGGTAACCAGGCCGTGGGCGCTTACCGTACCTTATCCAGGCTCAGCACCGTTAATTATATTTATGACGGCGTCACTTCTATCGGTGTAATCCCCGATACATTGGGCAACAGCCGCCTGAAATGGGAAACCACCGCCGGTTTAAACATAGGCATCGACTTCGCGCTGTGGAACAACCGCCTTAGCGGCAGTATTGAAGGATATACCACCCGTACTTCCGACCTGTTGTTAAGCCGGAAAATCCCATCCATCAACGGCTATACTTCCGTATACGACAACATCGGCGAAACCGCCAATAAAGGCCTGGAATTAATGCTGAACAGCCGCAATATCCAGTCGGGCGACTTCGGATGGAATACCGGCTTTAATATCTCCTTTAATAAAAATAAAGTGGTAGCGCTTTACGGCGATAACAAAGATGATATCGGTAACAACCTGTTTATCGGGAAACCTATGCTGGGCATTTATGATTATACCATGACCGGCATCTGGCAGGAAGGAGAAGACGCGAAAATAGATCCGGGCGCCAAACCGGGGTATATTAAATTTGCAGATATCGATAACAGCGGTAAGATAGATGCAGCAGACCGCTCCTATCTTGGTACTCAATTACCAAAATATATTGCAGGTTTAACCAACACATTTACCTATAAAAATTTCGTGCTGAATATTTTTATACAGGATGTACATGGTTCCCTCCGCCCTAATAATATCCTGGACAACCGCGACCAGGCGGGGATTATCAACCTGCCGGCGGAAATCCCCTACTGGACTTCCGAAAACAAGATCAACACCAATCCTGCATTGTTCTATACCAATCCCAAAGGTTACAAGTATGCACAGGACGCTTCTTTTATCCGTATAAAAGATGTAACGCTTAGTTATAATTTCGATAAGGCCGCATTACAACGTTATAAGATCTCCAATCTCACCATATACCTCAGCGGAAGGAACCTGGCCACGTTTACCAAATGGCAGGGATATGACCCGGAAACATCTCCTTCGTCCATTACCTCCAGCTCTACACGTTTGAGCAACGGGCAGGGCGCCGGGCAGCAAAGCTCCGACTTCTATCCTTTAAATACCACCGTGATCATGGGCGTAAATATCAGTTTATAATTTAAAAGAGATAACAATGAAACACGCTAAATATATATACAGATTTGTGCTGGCGGGTATATCGCTTATGGCAGTATCCTCCTGTAGTAAAAGTTTCCTGGATGAAGAACTGAAATCCAGTTATGCACCGGACAACACGCTGGTAGACCAGCTGGGCTTTGAAGCCGCCAGCACCGGTATGCTCAGCATCATGCGTAACGATTACGGCAACACGCAGGGGCTGCTGGCTACCTTTTATGTGGGCACCGATATGGCCATTACCGGCCAGCCTAACACAGTACAGGCCCCGTACGAAAATTACCAGAACCTCAATTCACAAACCGGTTCTTTAAGCACCATCTGGAACTGGGGGTATAAGCTGATCAACAGCGCCAATACCATTATTGCAGCAACAGATAATCCAAAGGCGCAGCTTACGGATGAACAAAGAAAATTTTATAAAGCAGAAGCCAGCTTTTTCCGGGCTTATGCTTACAATCATTTGTCTATACTTTTTGGAGATGTACCACTGATCATTGCCCCGGTGAGCGTACCACGCACCGATTACACACGTGCAAAAGAAGCCGATGTGGTGAACCTGATCATCGCTGATCTTACCTTTGCAGCAACCAATCTTCCTGATCCGGCCAACGTGATCAAACAGGGAAGGATCAACAAATTTGCAGCATCGCAGCTGCTGGCGGAAGCATTGCTGAGGGCCAACAAACCCGCCGAAGCGGAAGCCGCTGCCAAAAGGATCATCGACAGCAAATTCTTCACCCTGATCACCGCCCGCTATGGCGTCAAGGCCACGCAACCCGGCGATCCTTTTGCAGATATGTTCACCTATGGCAATATGCGCCGCAGCCAGGGTAACACCGAAGCTATCTGGGTCATTGAACAGAACTATAACGTAACCGGGGGCGGATCTGATTTTGATCAGCGCAGGCGCGAGTGGGGCCCGTTCTATGTAAATGTGGCCGGTATGAAAATATGCGATTCACTGGGTGGCCGCGGTATAGGCAGGATCAGGCCCACCAACTGGTGGACCTATGAATTGTACGATAAAGACGATATGCGCAATTCCCCGTACAATATCCGCCGCAACTACTATTACAACGATCCGGCTTCCCCTAAATACGGACAGCCGGTAATTGTTACCGGTTTTGATACCATACAGAATATTTATGCGCACACCACCAAATGGTACGAATTCCAGCCACAGGATCTGCAAGGGGCACAATCCTACAAAGACCGTATCCAGATGCGGCTTGGTGAAACTTACCTTCTGCTCGCGGAAGCGCAGCTGCAACAGGGCCGCCCCGGTGATGCCGCCGCCAGCATTAACGTGATCCGCCGCCGCGCCCACGCGAAAGAAGTACTCGCAGGCGATGTTACACTGGACTACCTGCTCGATGAAAGGGCCCGTGAGCTCACCGCGGAAGAGCTCCGCAGGCTCACGCTGGTAAGAACCAAAACACTGGTGCAACGCGTAAGGAAATATAATCCCAAAGTAGCACCTACCATCAGCGACTATAACATTCACCTGCCTATTCCTCAATCTGAAATTGATGTGAATAAGGACGCAGTGCTGACACAGAATACAGGCTATACTAAATAACCCGGTAAATGAACAAATGTTATATCATCACCTTCCTGAACGTGCTCCTGTTATTACAGGGGTACGCACAGGAAGGAAGACAGGTAATTCCATTCAATGATGGCTGGGCATTCAGGAAAGGTCCGCTGGTAGCCGATACCCGCCGGGCCGACACGGCATGGACCACCGTCACTATTCCTCATACCTGGAATAACCGGGACATGCAGGAAGGAAAAAATTTCTATGCAGGAGAGGCCTGCTATCAGAAAATGTTTCAGGTTGCTGCCGGCCTGAAAGGGAAAAGGCTGTTCCTCCGCTTCGATGGCGTAGGATCCGTAGCACAGCTGTATCTAAACAACCGTTTCATTGGTGAGCACAAAGGCTCCTATGCGGCGTTTTGCTTTGAGATAACACACTCCGTAAAGTATGGTGAAGAAAATACCATTGTAGTGAAAGCCAATAACCAGGCAAGGGAAGATGTATTACCCATCAACAATTTCCTGTTTGGCATTTTCGGGGGAATTTACCGGCCGGTAAATTTGCTGATCACCAATGATATTAACATCACTACCACCGACTATGCTTCTCCCGGTATCTATATTACCCAGGATGAAGTAAGCGATAAAAAAGCAATAGTAGGCGTTACTGCGAAAATTGAAAACAAACAGGCGCATCATACTAACGTGAAGGTACAAACGGAGATACGCGACAAACAAGGAAAGCGTGTAGCCATTTCCGTTAAAGAAGTAAACCTGAGCCCACAGGGCATTAATATTATCCGCCAGGAATTGCCTGTAACCAGCCCGCATTTATGGAACGGCTTAAAAGATCCCTATCTCTATTCCCTTACTACTTCCGTGATCAGCAACGGGCGCATTACTGATGCAGTAACGCAACCGCTGGGGTTACGGCGCTTTGAAGCAGTGGCAGGCAAAGGTTTCTTCCTGAATGGGCTGCCATATGCAATGCACGGCGTTACCCGGCACCAGGAATGGCAGGACTGCGGCAACGCGCTTACCAATGCGCAGCATAAGGCCGACCTGGATCTGATCCGGGAAATAGGCGCTACTACTATCCGCTTTGCACATTACCAGCAATCTGAATACCTGTATTCGCAATGCGACAGTATGGGCTTCGTGATCTGGGCAGAGATCCCTTTCGTAAATAACTTCTCCGGCAAGGAAAGTGAAAACGCCCGGCAGCAGCTTACAGAGCTGATCCGCCAGAACTTTAACCATCCTTCCATTTATGTATGGGGCATGCACAATGAAGTATATTCCAAAACACCGGATGAGTATGTAGCAGTGCTCACCCGGCAGCTGAACGATCTGGCCAAAACAGAAGATCCCCATAGGTACACCGTTGCCGTAAGCGGCTATGGCGAAATGACACGTCCCGCCAACCTGGCCACAGACATACAAGGCATGAACCGTTATTTCGGCTGGTATGAAGGCAAGATCGGCGATATAGAAAAATGGGTGTCCGGCCTGGAGAAAAACTACCCCGGTTACAAACTAATGCTCACGGAATACGGTGCAGATGGCAACATCGGTCAGCATACCGATAGCATCAGCACCCGCTTTGACCCCGTGAGCGGACAGTTTTTCCCGGAAACCTATCAAACTGCCACACACGTACAGCAGTGGGCTGTGATAGAAAAGCACCCTTACATTACAGCATCATATCTGTGGAATATGTTTGAGTTTGCAGTGCCTATGTGGAATCGCGGCGGTGTGAACGCACGTAACCTGAAAGGGCTTATCACCTACGACCGCAAACAGAAAAAAGATGCGTTCTACTGGTACAAGGCCAACTGGAACCCTGCACCTATGATCTATATTGCAGAGCGACGGAATAAAATGCGCCAACCCGAACGGGTGCACGCAGAAGTGTTCAGCAACCTGGAAAAGGTAACGCTTACATTAAACAACGGTGCCCCCATCACCGGGCACAAAGGCGCCAACAATAAAGATTTTATTTTTGATAACCTTCAACTGAAGCCAGGCGTAAATACCCTCACCGCTTCAGGTATATCTAACGGTAAAGTATATACGGACACCATTACCTGGACCCATTAAAAACGAAACAATGAAAAAGTATTGCATAGCGGTCGCACTGCTCATCGCTCAACTCTATAGCAGCGCCCAGGAAAAAGACACCATCGCACTCCAACACGGCGCACACCGCAGCGGCAACAGAACTGATGCCGATATGGCCCGGTGGCGTACCCTGCGCCTGGGCCAGTTCATCCACTGGGGAGTATATGCCATCACCGGCGGTGAATGGAAGGGAAAAACATATAATGGCGCAGCAGAGTGGATCCGCTCCTGGAAAGAAATGCCGCATGCCGATTACGATAACCTCTACAAACAATTTAACCCGGTGAACTATAACCCGGAACAATGGGCGCAATACGCAAAGGGAATGGGCGCAAAGTATATGATCATCACCACCAAACACCATGATGGATTCTGCCTGTGGCCCAGCAAGTACACCCGCTACACCATTGCGTCCTCTCCTTATAGGAAAGATATCATCGGGCCAATGGTAGATGCCTATAATAAGGAAGGCATTGATGTATACCTGTACTTTTCTATCATCGACTGGAATCATCCCGACTGGCGCACCTCGCTTAAAACACCTGCCGACAGCGTTGCCTACGGGCGGTTCAAAATTTTTGTAAAGAACCAGCTACAGGAATTGCTGACCCGGTACCCTACCGTAAAAGGTTTCTGGTTTGATGGCACCTGGGACGATTCCTGGAAAAACGATGGCGCCTTCTCCGATGAACTGGAACAATACCTGCAACAACTCCACCCCGGGCTCATCATCGGCAGCCGCTTACGCGCCGATGAAAAAGGCGCCCGGCATTTTGATTCCAACAACCACCTGATGGGCGACTATGAACAAGGCTGGGAACGTAAGCTGCCGGAGAAATATGCAGATGTACATGGGAACGACTGGGAAGGCGTAATGACCATCCCCGAAAACCAGTGGGGATACTGCGCTAAATGGGCAGGTCATATCAAATCATCGAACGAACTGATTGAAATGCTGGCCAGATCCACCTCTCTTGGCGGTAACTTCGTGATCAACTTTGGCCCCAAACCCGATGGCACGTTCCGCAGCGAAGAAATACAACGCATGCAGGAAACAGGCAGTTGGATGAAGATAAACGGCAATGCCATCTATGGTGGCGGCTATGCAGGTTTTGATAAACAGGACTGGGGATACTATATCCGCAAAGCGGGTACAGACAGCGTTTTCATGGTGGTATGCAATGTGCCGGTATCCGGTAACCTGCGGGTGAAACTGCCGCCCCACACTACGCTGCTGAAAGCCTCTCCGCTGGCGCAACCTTCAGCTGAAATTACGCCTGAGATGATCGGGAAGAATGAATACTTTATCCAGGTGGGAAATGCGCCGCGCACAGCGCCATTCGTTATACTGCTGCAAACCAGTACCGGTGCAGAGAACGGAAGTTTCGAGAAAGCGCGGACCTGAGCGGATTTTGTCTGACTCAGGATTACGCTGATTTTGCTGATTTATTTTTTGGATTTTTTTGGGAGATAGTAAGGTTGGATTTTTTTGGAGAGATAGTAACAGCTGCACTGTTGCTATCTCTTGTTGTCCATACAGCCAACAGCCACTGCTTAACTTTTTCCTATCTTCGGAAAAAAAAGGTTATGATAGCATTCTTAGGCATGGGCCTCCTGGGGTCAAATTTCGTAAGGGCATTGATCAGTAAGGGCGAACAGGTACAGGTTTGGAACCGTACTGCTTCAAAAGCCGCAGCCCTGGAGGCATACGGCGCTAAGGCATTCGCTGATGCCGCCTCCGCTGTTAAAGGCGCCAGCCATATTCATCTCACTTTAAAAGACGATCATACGGTAAATGAAGTACTGGCGGCAGCCGCAGCCGGGCTCACACCAGGCGCAGTGATCATTGATCACACCACCACCTCCGCCGATGGCGCCGTGGCCAGAACGAAAGAATGGAAAGAACGGGGTTTTACCTACCTGCATGCGCCTGTGTTCATGGGGCCTGCAAATGCGCTGGACAGCACCGGCTATATGCTGGTTTCCGGCGATCAGGCAGTGATCAGTACCTGGGAGCCCGCTCTCTCAAAAATGACCGGGCAGGTGATCAACTTTGGTGATGTTACCGGTAAGGCGGCAGGCATGAAGCTCATCGGGAACAGCTTCCTGGTAGGGCTTACCGCCGCACTGGCAGATACCCTGTCGCTTACCAAAGCCCTGGAGATCCCGCTGAGCGATGTAAGCGCCCTGTTCAGCTCATGGAACCCCGGTGGCGCCTTACCGGCCCGTTTACAACGCATGACTTCCGGCAATTACAGCAATCCATCCTGGGAGCTGAGCATGGCAAGGAAAGACACACAGCTGTTTATAGATGCAGCGAATAAAAGTAATGTTCCTCTTGCCGTATTACCGGCTATCGCCGCGGAAATGGACCGTTGGATTGAAAAGGGGCATGGCAATGAAGACTGGACCGTGATAGGCAAGGATAGCATCTGAGTTAAAAATTAATGATAAAAAAGAAGCGGGCGCACCAAATAGTACGCCCGCTTCTTTTTATGATCTGTTATCAGTCTTCCTTCAATACCACCGTATAACCGGCAGGCACATACGTTTCCGCCGTTGGCGACGTGATCACCTGCAGGTTCATACTGCCGGAAGGCGGCGGAGTAAGCTTATAATGGATCTCCGCTTCATTAGCTTCCGTGAAAACAATACGGGTTACTTTAAGCGTATAACCGGAAGTAGGCTGGTTTTCTGCTGTAATAACAATGCTGTTTACCTTATCATTCACTGGCGTAGAAGCAAAGCTCACCGGCCCTTTTCCACTGTGTTCCGCCGCAGCGCTTTTATGCGCCTGTATAAATGCAGTTGCCTTCTCCACCATTCTCGCAGCTTCCGCTTTCGTGATATAGGATTTTGGGCGATAGTTGCCGTTTTCCAGGTCTACCACCTTAAACTTGATCAATGTTTGTACCGCATTCATTCCACCGCTTACAAATGAGCTTTCATCTTTAATGTTGATGAACATCATATTCACAGGATACTGGCCTGTGGATTGGATAGCCTCATACAAAGCAATGGCAAACTGCTCCCTGGTGGCCGGCGATTCCGGGTTCACATCGCGCAGCGATTCCACCCCGTTAAGTGCCGCAATAATCAGGGAAGGCGCATACGGGGCTTTATCATTGGCTTTTTTAAAATAATCGGTGGCTTTAGGGGCTTTGATAAAACGGACATTGTCGATATTCAGCCCAAGGCCTTTTACAATGAGATCAATGCCATTACCAAAAGAGATCCTTGGTTTTGGCTTTGGGGCCGTTATTTCCAGTCCAGCTTTACTGCTGCTGTGCACCTCCATGGGATGCAGGGTCAGAAGGAATAACGGTAATGCTACTGCCGTATATAGTTTCATAAAACAGGTGTTTAACGTGCTGCGAAAGTAAGGATTTGTAATAAGATGACATGAGCGGGTGTGACATTATTCCTCAACTGTGTAATAACAGCGCCTAATAAATGATCCGGAAAGTAAGATTGATCCTTGGTTGCAGGGGCCTGGCCGATTTGGGAATGCGATGCTCCCAGTGATGCTGCAGATCCCCTTTCATGATCAGTAAGGAGCCGTTGCCTAAGCGGAGGGAATACTTCTGCTGATGATCTTTTTTATTCCTGAAATCAAAGCTCCTCGCCTGCCCCAGGCTCAGGGAGGCGATATTGGGATGTTGCCCCAACTCCCTTTCATTATCACTGTGCCAGGCCACCGAGTCGTTTCCATCACGGTAGTAATTCAGCAATACGCTGTTGAAATTCATGTGGGTAAAAGCTTCCACCTTTTCCCTTAACGCACTCAGCGCAGGCGTCCACGGGTGAGGATTGAGCTGCTTTTCGGACAGACGGTAACTTCCTGTTGCATCCCCAAACCAGGCCGTGAGCCTTGGGGTGAGCAGTACTTTGTCTTTGATGGTAAGTGTAGTTTGCTTCCAGGGCGCCGTGGCAATCAGTTCATTCATTAATGCCAGCGCGGGGCCTGCCTCCAGGAAATGGGGATAGTATTCCAGGAGGTTCTCCGGGAAACGCAGGCTTTCGTTGTCATCAAAAAAACTTAACTGCGACATATATACGGCACATAATTTAGTGAGGTTACCTATAGATAAATTTACATCAATTTTATGCCAGAAGGACCGTCGATAGTAATACTGAAAGAAGAAGTGGCCCGCTTTGCCGGGAAGAAGGTGATCCGCGCCTCGGGCAATTCAAAAACAATTGATTTCAGCCGGATAACAGGAAAAAAAGTACTTGCTTTTAAAAGCTGGGGCAAACATTTCCTGATCTGCTTCCCGGGCTTCACCGTGCGCATCCACTTCCTGATGTTTGGCACCTACCGGATCAATGAAGTCAAAGACATGCCCGCCCGTTTGCAACTGGAATTTGATACCGGGGAAATAAACTTCTACACTTCATCCATAAGGATCATAGAAGAGCCCCTGGATGAAGTGTACGATTGGAGCGCCGATGTATTGAATGAAAACTGGGACGCCTCAAAAGCAATGGCCAAACTCAAAAAGATCCCGGATGCATTGGTTTGCGATGCCCTGCTGAACCAGGATATTTTTGCCGGTGTAGGAAATATTATTAAGAACGAAGTGCTGTTCCGTATACGCGTACACCCGCAAAGCCTGGTGGGAAAGTTGCCGCTGAAAAAACGGAAAGAACTGGTACGGGAGGCCGTACAATACAGCTACGACTTCCTGGAATGGAAGAAAGCATTTGTACTGAAAAAGCACTGGCTCGCACATACGAAAAAAATATGCCCGCGTTGTAACATCCCGCTTATTAAAGCCTATCTTGGGAAAACGAACCGGCGAAGTTTCTTTTGTAACAACTGCCAGATCATTTATACATAGGTTACTTCACTCCGTTTAGCCACTGCAATGCCTTGTATGCTGCGTTATGCAAAATGGTAAGATGTGTTTCTTCCGGCAACGGCGCAAAATTAACACGCATACCGGACCTGCCTTTCAGCAACCCACTCAGCTGTTGCGCCGGTTCTTCCATCATCTTTCCCTCCTTTCCTACGGCAACGAATACACTGGCTTGTCCCTCCGGTAATTTCCCTGCCTGCTTCAGTAAAGATTCCTGGTCCCACCAGAGACTGGGACTAACAATTACGTAGTTGTTGAACATGGCCGGATGCTTAAGCACTATTTCGGAAGCCAGCAATCCGCCTAACGATTGCCCGATGAGGGTACTGGTATCGTTGGTGCGGAAATGCTGTTGTACATAGGGTTTCAGCTCTTTATCCAGGAAGCGGATAAAGTTTTCCGAACCACCGGTAGTAGGAAAATCGGCTTTATCTTTTTTCACGGTGGTGGGGAAGGTAAAGTCGCGCTTCCGGTCTACATTGGCAATACCAACCAGGATACTGGGCGGCAACTGTTTGATCATAGTGAGGAACTGCACGATACCGGCAATATGGATAAAGTCTTCATTCGCCGAGCCATCCAGCAGGTATATCACGGGATAGCGGGTGTTCCCGGCTGGCGCATATCCATCAGGCAGGTATACATTCAGGGTACGGGTTTCATTCAGTATGGAGGAAGAAAACTGCTGTGTTTCGCCTAAAACAAAAGGAGTGGTTTGTGCTGTAGATGTGTTGATTCCTATCACTACGGTTAACAGGACTGCCAATAAATGCCGCATCTTTTTCCTCCAAACATAAGGAAATATATGATACATTTAAAAGAAAGAATGAGTCAATGGCGATAACTACGGGGAGAAAAACAAGGTATATTGGACCTTCATTTTGCTACGTTAGAAATCATTTATGAAACATTTTGCGATTGCTTCCGCCATATTGCTGGGGCTCACCTTACATGCCACCGCACAGGGAAAGAAAAATGCGGCACCTGTACCGCATTACTATAACAACCGTGCACCGCTTCATACCAAACCTTATACCATGCTGCCCCTGGGCGCCATTACTCCCCAGGGATGGCTGCGCACGGTGCTGGTACAGCAAAAGAACGGCGCTACCGGCCAGCTGGATAAACTCTACCCGCTGGTGATGAACCAGCGGAACGGATGGCTGGGCGGCGATGGGGACCAGTGGGAACGCGGTCCTTACTGGATTGATGGGTTACTGCCATTGGCTTACCTGCTGAAAGACGAGGCATTGATCGCGAAAGTAAAACCCTGGGTGGAATGGTCCATTAAAAGCCAGCAACCCGATGGTTACTTCGGGCCAGCCAAAGACTATCCATATGAAGCGGGCATACAGCGGGACAACAGCCATGACTGGTGGCCCAAAATGGTGATGCTGAAAGTATTGAAACAATACTACGACGCCACAGCTGATCCCCGGATCATTCAACTGATGACGAACTATTTCCGCTACCAGCTGAAAGAGTTGCCACAGAAACCGCTGGACCACTGGACCTTCTGGGCAAAATACCGCGCAGGCGATAACCTGGCGGTAGTGTACTGGTTGTATAATATTACCGGGGATGCGTTCCTGCTGGATCTTGCAGAGCTGATCCACAAACAGACCTTCGACTATACCAATGCGTTTATGTATACCAGCCTGCTGTCAACAACAGGAAGCATTCATGGCGTAAACCTGGCACAGGGAATAAAGGAGCCCATGATCTATTTTCAGCAGCATCCCGATTCCATATACCGTAAAGCCACTGCCAAGGGATTCGATGATCTCCGTACATTTAACGGGATGGCAAACGGTCTTTATGGCGGAGATGAAGCCCTGCACGGCAACAATCCGACACAGGGATCAGAGTTATGTTCGGCGGTGGAAATGATGTTTTCGCTGGAAAGCATCCTGGAAATAAGCGGCGATGTGCGGTATGCTGATCAGCTGGAGAAGATCGCTTTTAATGTGCTGCCTTCACAGATCACGGAAGACTTTATGACCCGGCAGTATTTCCAGCAGTCCAACCAGGTGATGGCTACACGGCATATCCGCAACTTTGATGTGAACCACAGCGGTACGGATCTTTGCTACGGGTTGCTGTCCGGCTACGCATGCTGCACCTCCAATATGCACCAGGGATGGCCTAAATTTGCACAGAACCTCTGGTACGCTACCGCCGATAGCGGCGTGGCTGCACTGCTGTATGCACCCAGCGAAGTGAAAATATATGTAGCAGGACAAACCCCGGTTACTGTAAAGGAAATCACTAATTACCCGTTTGAAGAAGGGGTTACCTTTCACATCAGCACTCCAAAAAAAGTGAGCTTTCCTTTCCACCTGCGCATCCCTGCCTGGTGCAAACAGGCTACCATAAAGATCAACGGGAAAGTATGGCAGGAAGCAACCGGTAACCAGGTAGTGAAAGTGGAAAGGACCTGGCAACAGGGCGATGTGATGGAGCTGGCGTTGCCGATGCACATCTACCAGGAACACTGGTTTGAAAATTCTTTATCAGTTGAACGCGGTCCGGTGACTTACGCGCTGAAGATTGGAGAAGAAGTAACTACCGTAAAGAATGATAAAGACGCTTTGGACTATGGCGACAGCTACCGGGAAGTACGCCCCACTACCCCATGGAATTATGCACTGATAGCCACGCCGGACGATAAACTGGAAGCACGTTTCCGCGTAGAGAAAAGCGGCCGCCAGAGCGCCTGGCCGTGGACCCCGGGGCAGGCCCCCATCTCCCTGAAAACAACAGCAAAAAGGATCCCTTCCTGGAAATTATACAATGAAATGACCGGTCCTATTCCGTATAGTATCGCCTATGGCATGGAAACAGGTGAAGAGGAAGAGATCACGTTAGTGCCTTTTGGATGCACTCAATTGCGCATTTCCCAGTTCCCGGTAGTGAACGGACAGTGATAATGCCTGAAAATGGCGGAGAAGCCGGCTGGTCATAGCTTAGCGCATACCTGGCGCATGCACAAAAGGTGGACTTGATGCGGTAGTTACCTGCGGTTATTCTGGGGATTTCCCGGATGGCCGCAGGTACTGCCACCACCATCATCTCCACTTTTTAAAATTATTTATTTTTCTGTTGCAGTTTAATGGGTAACCCTGTTTTGAGGTTCAGCTCCACTTCCTGTTTGGTTTCTGCTAAAACAAACAGGCTGCGGATCTTATAGATGTTATCCAATCTGGATAGTTTGGTGAGATTAAACAGTTCATAGGCTTCCATGTCTGCCACCAGTATTTTAAGCAGGTAGTCGAACTGCCCGTTCATTTTATAGCATTCCATTACTTCCGGGAATGTATTGATCTTTTGTTCAAACGCCGGAAGCCTGTCCTGGCCATGCTCTTTAAGGGTTACACTGGTCCATGCCACCAGGTTTTTGCCCAGCTTGTGTTTATTAAGCACAGCGATATAGCGTAAAATATACCCCTCTGCCTCCAAACGTTTCACCCGTTCAAAAATGGAAGTAACTGACTTACCTAACCTGGCCGCAATCTCTTTATTGGTGGTCCTGGCGTCTTCCTGCAATATGTCCATTATACACATATCAATCTGGTCAGGTATGAAATTCATGGGTGATTTTTTTTTCAAAAATAGCGATACTACTACTGATTTAATGAAAAAAAGTCGGCAATGTGCCATTTTTTTAGTTTTGTTTTCGCTTTTATCTGTGTCACCGTCATTCCATTGCTGCTTCATCTAACTTGCTGTTATAGAAATCTAAACCACGTTTGGAAGACAACCAACCGTCCTCCACATTATTATTCATTAAACTCATTTTTACATGAGAGAAAGTATTGTACTGCCGCTTCATGCGGTGGGCATGGATGCTATTGCCTTAGTGGGCGGTAAATCCGCTTCATTGGGCGAGATGATCGCTAATTTGTCGGAAGCAGGCGTAGCTGTTCCTTCCGGGTTTGCCATTACCACCAGGGCATACTATGATTTTCTGAAGCAAAGCGGCCTGGAACAATTTATTGCAGAACAGGTAGCTACAGTCGACTTTAACGACATCATCACCCTGCGCAGGGCGGGTCAGAAAATAAGACAGGCTATCAGCAGCACCCGGTTCCCACATGAACTGAGCGAGGAGATCATTGCCGCATATTATGCTTTATCCCGGCAATACGGGCAGGAACAAACCGATGTGGCAGTACGGTCGTCTGCTACCGCGGAAGATCTTCCTGACGCCTCTTTTGCCGGTCAGCAGGAAACCTTCCTTAACGTAAGAGGACCTGCCGCCCTGATTGATGCCGTAAGGAACTGCTTCGCCTCCCTGTTTACCGACCGCGCCATCAGCTATCGTCAGAATTTCGGGTACGACCATTTTAGTATAGGCTTATCCGTATGCGTGCAGAAAATGGTACGTGCCGATCTTGGCGCCTCCGGCGTGGCCTTCTCGCTCGATACAGAATCGGGCTTTAAAGAAGTGGTGGTGATCAATGGCTCTTTCGGATTAGGGGAAATGGTGGTGCAGGGCGCTGTATCGCCTGATGAATTCATGGTATTCAAACCGTGTATGCAGCAGGGTTATACCCCCATCATCGAAAAAAAACTGGGAGTAAAAGATAAAAAAATGGTGTACGGGGAAAGCAGTGATGAAAGAACAAAGATCATCCCGGTAGAAAAAAAGCAGCAGCAGCATTTTTGTTTGAACGATGCGCAGATCATGCAGCTGGCCACCTGGGTACGATGCATAGAAAGTTACTACTCCGAAAAGAAAGGCCGCTGGTGCCCTATGGATATTGAATGGGCGGTAGACGGGCTTACCAACGACCTGTTCATTGTACAGGCAAGACCGGAAACCATTCATTCCCGCAAGGACCACAGCAAGGTGACCACCTATGCCATCGAGCATAACGGCACCCCGCCACGGCAATTGCTCAAAGGAATTGCCGTAGGAGACAAAATAGCCGCCGGTAAAGTAAACATCCTTTTCTCTCTCGATAACCGGCTCATTACCGGTAGTGAATTCAAGCCGGGTGATGTACTGGTAACAGATATGACGGACCCGGACTGGGAGCCGATCATGAAAATGGCCTCCGCTATTGTGACCAATAAAGGCGGGCGCACCTGCCATGCCGCCATAGTGGCCCGCGAAATGGGCATCCCTGCTATTGTTGGTTGCGGCGATGCCACCGAAAAACTAAACGACGGGCAAAACATTACTGTTAGCTGCGCAGAAGGCAGCGATGGTATTGTATATGACGGCCTCCTTCCCTTCCGGGAAAACCAGCTGGACCTGGGCGCGCTGCCTTCCATCCGCACACCGCTGATGCTGAATGTAGGCTCCCCGTCTATGGCCTTCCAGTTTACACACCTGCCCAATAAAGGCGTAGGGCTTGCCCGCGAAGAGTTCATCATCAACAACTATATCAAAGCGCACCCGCTGGCATTGCTGCATCACCGGGAACTGAACGACCCGGAATTGTCGGCAAAAATTGCACAGCTCATACAAGGGCATGCCAATGAAACAGCATATTTCGTCGACAAGCTGGCTTATGGCGTGGGAAAAATTGCCGCCGCCTTTTATCCCGAAAAAGTAATTGTGCGCTTCTCTGATTTCAAGAGTAATGAATACTTCAATTTACTGGGCGGTAACCACTTTGAGCCAACGGAAGAAAACCCGATGATTGGCTGGAGAGGCGCTTCCCGCTACTATTCCCCTCAATACAAACCGGCTTTTGAACTGGAATGTAAAGCGCTGCTGAAAGTAAGGGAAACGATGGGATTGAAAAACGTAGTGGTCATGATCCCCTTCTGCCGCACCGTGGAAGAACTGCAGCTGGTACTGGCAACGATGGAAGAGTTCGGGTTGCGCCGCGGGCAGCACGGGCTGGAAGTATACCTGATGGCTGAACTGCCTTCCAATATTATGATGGCCGAAGAATTTTCTGCATACATAGACGGATTCTCGATAGGATCCAATGATCTGACACAGCTCACACTTGGTCTCGACAGGGATTCCTCCCTGGTGGCCAATCTTTATAACGAGCGTAACCCTGCGGTGCAGCGGATGATTGCACACCTGATCAAAGTGGCGAAGCAGCAGAAAGTAAAAGTGGGCATCTGCGGGCAGGGCCCTTCCGATTTTCCTGATTTCACAAAATTCCTTGTGGAGCAGGGCATAGATAGTATTTCAGTTACACCAGATGCAATCATAAAAACGGTGATGGCGATTCATGAGGCGGAAGACTAGAAAAGGAGCATCCCCTGGAACTGCGCGTAATGCGTGGTTTCAGGGGTTCTTGTACACGCCTTCTACTTCAGCGGCAATTCACCGGGATATGGTACCGCTTTCTTTGTGGCCTTATATACCGGTAGTTGCGCTCCACGTTGTTTCAATTCTTTGGTAAGTAAACCGGCCAGCTCCCTTGTTTTAACGGGATAACGCGCCGCTACATTTACAGCTTCATGGATATCCTCTTCCAGGTTATACAGCTCCAGCCGCTGCTGTTTCTCAAAATAGATCAGCTTCCATTTCCCCTGGCGGATAGCTGTGAGCCAGCTGTTATCTTCGCCTAGCCGTCCCCCTGTCCAGTCGTTCGGGAAATTCCATACCAGCGGGCGCGTTTGATCACGTAACCCCGGTTGTTTCAGGAAAGGCACCATACTGCGCCCATCCACGGTTTGCACTGTTCTGGACTTCCGTATACCCGCCCATTCCAGGATAGTCGGATAAAAATCTTCCATGATCACATATTGGCTATTCACCGTACCGGGCTTTGTAACACCATTCCAGCTTATAATCATCGGTTCCCTTACCCCACCCTCATACAAGGAGCCTTTACCGCCGCGTAGTGGGTAATTTTGCGTATTAGGCGCTCCCTGTCGTGGCGGATGGGAATATCCCCCGTTGTCCGACATAAACACGATAATGGTATTTTCTGTAAGATGATGCTGATCAAGGTAATCCATCAGTTGCCCCAGGCTTTCATCCATTCCTTCCACCAGCGCGGCATACGCTGCCTCGGGTTGTGGAAGCCCCATATCGAGGTAGCGTTGAATAAAGCGGTCGTCCGCGTTGTAAGGCAGGTGCACTGCATAATGCGCCATATAAAGGAAGAAAGGCTGTTTTTTTAATTGGGCGGTGTCCATGGCAAGCATGGCTTCCTGTGTAAGATCGGCGGTGAGGAAGGAGTGTTTTCCACGGTATTTCTCCATACCAGGAATTTCCGCCTGTAGTATAAAACGGTCCGGCCGCCGGCCAAAATCGTCTTCTGCCAGGTAAGAGGCAGGATTGCCGGCTGCGCTGCCGCCGATATTCTTTACAAAGCCCAGGTTTAGGGGATCCGCGCCGATGGTTTGATAGGCGCCGAAATGCGCTTTCCCGCACTGGATAGTGTAGTAGCCATGCTCTTTCAGCAGCTGGGGTAACGGGGTGGCATATACGCTTCTTTCCTGCGAAGCCTCCGGGGAAATGCCGTTTACATTCCAGGCTGGTATTTCCAGCAGGCTGTCCTGCCCGTCTACTGCCTTGTTTCTGTAAGCCGTCCAGTTGCTTACATGATGCCTCGCCACGTTCATCCCCGTGAGGAAGCTCACCCTCGATGGCGTACAGATAGAGGCGGCATAGGCATTGGTAAATTTTGTACCGGCTTTGCATAATCGCTCCATATTGGGTGTCCGGAACTTTTGGTTGGCCGGTGTAATACTGTCCCAGAACGGAACGGAAGTGTCCTGCCATCCCATATCATCTACCAGGAAAAAAATAATATTGGGAGTTTTTTTTGCCTGGCTTTGCACCGGCGTTTGCATACCGGTTAACAAAGCTGCTAACAGGAATAGTTTTTTCATTGTATCTGTTTTTAAGTTGACTGCCGGTTCACTGTTTACCTCGGCATATTATTCGCTTCCATAAACTGTTTCATATAGGCGTCGCCGATAGGCACGCAATGTTACAAAATCCTGCAGGTAGCGGATCTCTTCCGCTATGGGAGCCCGGTAAGCGATGTGCGAAGGTTGCTCCACCATATAGGCCAGCAAATCGGTAAGACGCTCCTTAATTAAAATAACCGGAGTTGTGCCGCCACAACTCCGGTTATTTAATGTTGCAACCCCGGCGCCGCATAAATCACTTTACCATTGCGGATGGTATACGCCACTTCGGCAAAATGACGAATGTCTGTATGTGGATCCGCTCTCAGCAGCACAATATCCGCATTCATCCCTTTGGCGATACGGCCGCTGTGCTGCGCCATTCCAAATCTTTTGGCAGGAGCGGTTGTTAATGATGCGAGTATCTGCTCAAAGCTCATTCCCGCTTCAGACATCAGCCTGAATTCATCGGAGGTATCATAGTCCGTAATGTATCCCACATCGGTACCAAATAAAATTTCACCACCTGCACCTGCATATGCACCCAGTTGCTGTACCGCGGTTGTCATTAACGGGTTAGTCAGCGGTATTTGGTTTCTTTCCAGTTCCCATTTGTAAAGCTTGAGTGTAGGGATAAGCGCCACCTTATGTTGTAACAGCTGGTCCGTTTCTGCTTTTGTCCAGCTGTGATAACCATCCGGCGCCACGTGAGCAAGGATGTCCACTCCCCCATCGAGCGCAATATGCAATCCCGTATCAGCTGTGGGATGTGCAAATACCGGCTTATGAAATTTATGCGCAGTACTGCTGGCAGCCTTAATAATATTCATAGGCATTGGCACGATCCCGTGCCCATCTGGGGATGCAGACATTATCTTGATTCCGTCGGCGCCAGCCCTGATCTGTTTGGTAACATGCGCCACTGCTTCTTCCGGCGTATTCATTTCCGGCAGGGAAAGCGGCCGGATATAGAAAGGATTCCCATGAGGAGGCACAAAGGGCTCACCTACTGTGAAAATAGCAGGGCCCCTTACTTCGCCAGACATCACCCTGGCACGAAGCGCCAGCAGGTTGGGGTAGTTCAGCGCAGCCAGGTCAAATACATGTGTAAAACCCCGGCTGTTGATCATACTGTCCATTTGCCCGCTGAGCTGAGCTGCTGGTTGTTTATCTGCATGGTCCCATTTGGGCTCAATAAAATGTACATGGCAATTCCAGAACCCAGCCATCATCACCAGGCCTTTACAGTCTATTACTTTCATTTGTGCAGGTACTTTTACCTGTTTATCATTGCCTGCCAATGCAATTTTACCGTTCCTGATAATAACCACTCCCGATTTGATGGGTGCAGCCCCGGGAGCAGTATAGATGGTAGCCCCTACCAATGCAAGCTCCTGCTGCGCGGGGAGTTGTGCGTAGGCATATCCCGAAAGGAGCATTAATAAATAAAGCAGGTATGTTTTCATCTGATAATAATTGGTTTGTTGCTGCGATTTTAATTATTCTGTGCTGTTTGCCGGTTACAAATGTTATAAAAGTATTCAAATATGTGGCAGAAAATATGGATCGCTTTACTAAAAAAGGGCGCTCCAAAGCCGGAACGCCCCTGGTTGGGCATTGTTGGGGGAACAGCACATCTACTCTTTCAACGCTGTTACAAAATAATCCAGGCAATCAGCGTTCTCTTCGCTGAGGAAGAAGTCGCGATGCGTAAGATTAGCAGTAACCGTTGCTATTTTCTGTAACAGGAACAGGCGGTTTATATTATTCAGTAAGGTATACGGCGCCCGTAGTAAAAATGCAGGCATACGGTATTGCAGGTTCAGGATATCATACCGGGCAAAAGCGGCCACGCTTTTCTTATTCTCTTCATAATATGCCATCATGTTTTCATTACCGGAAACGCCCTGGATGGTATAAGTGGAAAAATGGGAACGGATCAATGTTTCCATTTCATTCGGCAGGTACTCTCTTACATGAAAGGGGTTACGGGAAAGAGACATTGATTTGTTGGGGGTCGTCATCAGCAATGCGCCTCCCGGTTTCAACACCCGTTTAATTTCTTCCAGCAGTAAATGGTCTTTCCTGATATGTTCAATTACCTGGAAGCAGATCACGGTATCAAATGAATGGCTGGGGATACCTGATAACATTGGAAGAATGCACAGCCCAGTTCCAGCACCTGTTTACCGGAAATATAAGATAAGGGAACGGCTTTATAAGCAAACACATGACGCTGGTAAACGTAGTTATTGATACTGGAAGTATTGTTTGTACGCTCTGCTGTTTTTAATAATGCAATCATCTTAATACCTTCTCAAAATGAAAAATATAGTACCTATGGTACTGTTGCATTATTGTTACACGCAGCCTGGAAAAAACCCTTATTCTTTATAAAAATTAAAACGATAGAGAATGCCTGCCTGGAAACCTATCCACAATTTATTACTACGGCTTGCACCGGGAGAGAAATTATTGCTGATAGTATAAGGTGGTTTGAAATATTTTATATTGGCCAATGCTTCGTTCTCTTCTTTGTTCAACGGAGCTTGTTTACCATGCCGGTAATAGGTTGTTTGCAGGTTGTTCAATGCAGCGCCAAACTGCAGCCGCCAGTGATGGCCGATTTGTTTTTCTGCTACCAGGGATAGCTTATGCAACTGCGCTTTCACTGTAACGGGGATAAAGCCAAGAGAGTCGTAACCTGCGGCTTCGATACGGCCGGTAGTAGCCTGGGCGTGTAAGCGCCAGTTGTCTGACAAACGCACTGAGGTTCCTGCGCCATACCGTAACATAGAAAAAGAGAAATTAGTGCTCCAGGAGCCAATTGCATAAAGGAATGGCAGTCCTGCCTGGATAGTGGGGTTTATATAAAATGATTCGTCTGCCAACAGGCCGGCAGCTGCATATGGTTTAAATGAAAATAGTGGCCCCCTGTTCTTTGTGCTACCGGCCACGGGTGTATAACCACCTGCTGACCGCAGGCGTTCCAGCAAATCTGCTGCGAAAGACTTGCGGGGCCGGGAAACGATTGGCGGCTTTGCCGTTGTGGTGTCTTTAACCTTACCGGATATACGTAGTCCGAAGCGGGCTACTGATGAGCCGCCGGTAACGGAGTCCTGCTTTGTGATCCGTGACCCGGCATATGCAGTATCCCGCAATGGGGAAGAAGCGTTTATGAAAGAAGATCCTGTTAATAATCTCAGATACCCGGTATCTGTTTTCCCCGTATCTGATGTAAAAGAAGCATTTATCAATGAAGGCCCTGCCGGTAACGTCAGATGCCTGGTATCCGTTCTCCCGGCGCCTGATGTAGGGAAAGCGTCTATCAACAATGGTGTTCTCAAAAAGCCAGTATCACTTCCCAGCGTATACAGCCTGTTTATTAGCAACGGGGCTGCATGCCCGGAGGGCGCCCGCATACGGACCGGCGCTATTACTTTAGCCTGCTTCATTGCGGTGGCAGACGTTCTTTTCGCAGCAACAGGCGCCGGGTCATCTACAAAAATAATATGACTTTCCAGCACGCGGTACCCCATACCGGTAGATGCACGAAGATCCGCAAGCAACCGTAATAAAGGCTGACGGCCTTTCTTCACATGTATCACCGTGGCGCCGGGAAACTTCCTGGTGTTCACCGAAAACCGGGTACCTGCCTGTTTACTCACGAGATGCAACAATTCACCCAGCTGCATATCTGCAGCCGGAATGTTCACTTCTTTATGGAGATTTACCTTCGCCGTTTGCGCGGAAACCATTGTGGTGATGAAGGTGAGCCACACCATCATAAAAAACTTCGACAGCAGATTAGTTACATCCTGCCCCGCTGATATATACCCGGTCATTCTCAAATCTGCATTGTACATTTAACGTAATTGAAATCACTTCAAAAACGTATTGTATAGGTTTATTCTCAAAAGCGCTGCTCATAGTGCAGTTTCCCAGACGTTCATTTTCAAGTGTTACTTTAATTCCGTATGCCTTTTCCAGTTGTGCAATAATCTCTTTCAGGGAAGCATTTTCAAAATTAAAGACCCTTGTAGCATATCCTGTTTCATTAGGGTTAAAAGTGTTTACCATACTGAAACGCTGCGTACTGATATCATAGCTGAGTTGTTGCCCCGCCCTTACGGTAATGGCAGTATCGCCCCTGCTCACCTTTACTGCACCGCTGCTAACCGCTATTTCAATAGCACCGGGCAGCTGTCGCACATTAAAGGCGGTGCCCAGTACTTCAATGCGGAGATCTCCCACAGATACTATAAACGGTTTTAGCGGATCAGAAGTTACATTAAACCAGGCTTCGCCCGTTAATTGTATTTGCCTTGTTTCGCCTGGCAGGTATTTTATGGAAGAATGATTATTCAATACCACCAGCGAGTGATCGGGCAGGGTATCGCGGTAAATGCCGGTAGTGGTTTGCCGGATAACCAAAGGAGCGCTTTTATGCCCGGGTGGGCGCAGTACGAAATAAAGCGCAACAGCCCCCAGTAGCAACAGTAATGCAGCAGCCATGCGCCAGGCAGTTACCCGGGGCCGCTGTTTTATTGCCTGTTTTCTAATTTCACGGAGCAGTGCCGTTTTATCAGGCAGCTGGTAACGCGGCGCACCGGCGGCATTATCCCACACCGCGGCGGCTTCGTCGTATAACCTGCGGTGATCCGGGTGCTGCCTTACCCAATCGTCTA
>NZ_DATCRD010000128.1:0-11684 GCF_036569185.1 Chitinophaga sp. | reverse complement strand
AGCCGGTTTGGTGATCTCGTGAAACACGATACGTTTGGTACTTACCGGGTCCAATCCCAGTACCTCGCACAAATGCCATGATATAGCTTCCCCTTCACGGTCCTCATCCGTTGCCAGCCATACCTCGTCGGTATCCTTCGCCAGCTTCTTCAGCTCTTTCACCACCTTTTCCTTATCTTCCGGGATCACATACTTTGGCTTGAAGTTATTATCAATGTCTATCCCCATGTCATCCTTCTCCAGATCACGTATGTGACCGAAGCAGGACTTGACTTCGAAGTCTTTGCCCAGTATTTTTTCTATGGTCTTGGCTTTCGCCGGGGACTCAACTATAACTAAATTTTTTGCCATGTACGCTTCTTTAATGTGCTGCTAAATACGCAAAATTCTGTTAAATAATTACTTCAATGAATTCCGCAATAATATAAAAGTACCTTCAAATTAAAAAATAAGGTCACTTTTAAACGTTAAAATACGTTGTAATGTAATGAAAAAAACGGGTACCCGCTAAAACACGTATATTAGGAACCACGAATCAGATCGATACCGGCGGTTTGTTATTTTAAAATTAAATATAATGGATGTAGTTATCGTTGGCACTGGCAATGTTGCGCATTGTTTCGGGCATCTCCTCAAAATTCATGGTCACCAGGTGAAACAGGTGGTGAGCCGGCAGAAAGACCATGCGAGGGAGCTGGGAGAGATGCTCCATGCAGATTATACGAACGATCTGCAGGATATAAATATGGACGCAGATGTGTACCTGCTTGCGGTAAGCGATGCTGCCATCCCGGTGCTGAACGACGAACTGCGCCTGGGAAAGCGTATGGTAGCCCATACGGCGGGAGCGGTGCCGCTGGGAGCCATCTCCCGGATATCGTCCAACACAGGGGTGGTGTATCCGTTACAGTCCATCCGCAAGGAGGTGAAGAACTACCCGCCCATCCCCGTGATGCTGGAAGCCAGCAACGACGAGGTGCTCCGGCGGCTGCAGTCGCTGGCCCAGAGCATTTCCGGCAGCGTTACGGTTACTAATTCCGAACAGCGGCTAAAATACCACCTTACCGCCGTGCTGTGTAATAATTTTACCAATCACCTGATTGCACAGGCAAAGGCCTATTGTGAAAAGGAGCAGCTGGACTTTAATTTATTGCAACCTATTATAAAGGAAACCTTCGACCGGCTGGAGAAATTTGCTCCCGAGCAGGTACAAACCGGCCCGGCGTTGCGGCAGGATGATGCCACCATGAGCCTGCACCGCGATCTGCTGGCCGGCGATCCCTACCTGCAGCTGGTTTACCAGGTCATGTCAGACGCTATTTATCAATTCCATAATAAATAGGGAATAATCGATTGTTAATGCGTAATTGGCTATTTTTGGCCCCATGAACGTATTGGCTTTATTTAAATCTATCACCACCTTTGTACTGGATGTGGATGGCGTGCTTACGGATGGTACGCTGCAATTACTGCCCGGCGGCGAAATGTCGCGCAGAATGAACATAAAGGATGGCTATGCGCTGCAACTCGCAGTGAAAAAGGGTTACCGCGTGGTGATCATCTCCGGGGGAAAATCGGAAAGTGTGGTGAGCAGGTTACAGGGACTGGGTATAAAAGATATCTATACAGGGGTACACGATAAGCAGGAGAAACTGCAGGATTATGTTTTTGAAAATGATCTTCGCTGGGACGAGATATTATATATGGGAGATGACATCCCGGATTATCTGCCTATGCAACTGGTAGCTTTACCCACCTGCCCCGCAGATGCAGCAGCCGAAATAAAAAGTATTTCGAGATATGTGTCCCCTCTGCCCGGGGGCCATGGTTGCGTAAGAGAGGTGATGGAAAAAGTATTGAAACTGAACGGCCATTGGTTAATGGATGAAGGAATCGCATCGAAATAATAAAAGAGAAAACTATGAAGCTCTGGGCTGCATTTTTTAAGCTGATCAGGTACCCAAACCTGGTATATATTGCTCTCACCCAGTTTTTACTGCAATACTGCGTAGTAGAGCCGGTGTTACGCAGCTCCGGCGAGGAGCCATCGCTACCGGTTCCCCAGTTTATTTTACTGAGCCTGTCTACCGTACTGGTAGCCGCAGCGGGTTATATTATCAACGACTACTTTGATATTAATATAGACATCGTTAATAAGCCGGATAAGATGGTACTGGATAAGATCATCAGCCGGCGCTGGGCAATGGCCTGGCATACTATGCTAAACCTGGCGGGCGTATCGCTGGGGTTTGTGGTGGCATGGAAAACCGGGCAGTTCTATCTTGGTTTTACACAGGTGATCTGTTCGCTGTTGCTCTGGTTTTATTCCACTTCTTTTAAAAGGCAGGTGCTGATCGGCAATGTGGTCATTTCCCTGTTAACCGCCCTGGCGGTAGTAGTGGTGGGGTTTTATGAAAGCCAGATCTATCACAGCTTTGAAGCCATCATCTCACCTACCGGCCGGAAACTGATCCAGATCATCGGGGTATATGCATTATTTGCTTTCCTTATTTCCATGGTGAGGGAAATTGTGAAAGACCTGGAAGATATGATGGGCGACAGTAAAGACGGGTGCCGCACCCTGCCCATCGCCTGGGGCGTACTGGCAGCCAAGCGTTTTTGTAATGCCCTTTTACTGGCGCTGGTAATTATTATCCTGCTGGTGGAGATCAGGGTATGGATACTGGGCTGGTATGTGGCCATTGGTTACCTGCTCCTGTTTGTGCAGGCGCCCTGTGTTTACATTTATGTGGCGCTGAAAAAGGCCAGTCTCCCGGAACATTATCATAAAGTAAGCTCGCTGGTAAAAGTGATTATGCTTACGGGAATTTTATCAATGATCTTTTTTAAACTTTATTTATAGAGATGTATAACCGTGCACCCGTTGTACTGGCTTCCCAGTCGCCGCGCAGAAAACAATTACTGGAACAGGCCGGAATTCCTTTCCAGGTGAAGGTGATAGAAACCGCAGAAACTTTTCCTCCTGAATTAGCCATAGCAGATATCCCCGTTCATATTGCCCGTCAGAAAGCCGCCGCGGTACAGGAGTTGTGCGCGCCCGGCGATGTGATTATTGCTGCAGATACCGTGGTGGTGCTGGACGATGATATTATCGGCAAGCCAAAGGACCGGCAGGATGCTATTGACATTTTATCGCGGCTCAGCGCAAGGGAACATCGTGTAGTCACCGGCGTTATTATCCGCCAGGGAAAAAAGGAAGTCGCTTTTTCCAAAACAACGGCCGTGCATTTCAAGCCGTTAACCACTGAACAGATCACTTATTATGTGGACGGGTACAAGCCTTTCGACAAGGCCGGCGCCTATGCTATCCAGGAGTGGATCGGCGCTGTGGGAATAGACAGTATCAACGGTTGTTTCTATAATGTAATGGGGCTACCGGTAAGCAGGGTAGTGGAAGAGCTGGAAAATTTTTAATCAATAAGAACGGCGCAGGGAACTGCGCCGTAATCATGATTGGTTTTTGCTTATTACATCTCTTTATTCCAACACGAGAATATTCACATCTTTATTTTTCAGCCAGCCGGCGTCTCTCAGTTTCTGCAGGTTGATAGTACCTACTACATAGCGCCATTCGGTAGACTCATATTTTTCAGAGATATTAAAGAACTCTGCCAGGTCCACCTGGTCGGGCGATTTGTAGCGCAGGTATACTTTCAGTTTCACATCGTTGGTAAAGCTGGGCTGGTTGTTTTGTTTGATCTTTTTGTATTCGTAGCGATAGTTGTACACCAGTGCGGAGATATCCGATAACACAGCGCTGCCGGTGGCTGTGCCACCTGCGCCTTTACCTACAAAGAACTGTTTGTCGGTGAATGCGCTTTCCAGCAATATACCATTGTATTCGTTGTACACATCGTAGAGCAGGTTATGCTCTTTGATCAGGTGGGGCAGTACATAAGAGAATACATTTCCGTTCTGGCGGCGGCATTGTGCAATGAGTTTGATGGTACAGTTCCTTTGTTTGGCAAACTGGATATCAAAATCATTCAGGTGATGGATCCCGAAGTTGAACACTTCTTCCGGTTTCACAAAAGTGCCGAATGCGTGCAGCAGCAGGATCACTATTTTGAATTTCGGATCATACCCTTCGATGTCCAGTGTAGGATCTGTTTCCGCGAAACCCAGGTCCTGCGCCTGTTGCAGGGCGGTATCGAAGCTGAGGTTCTCTTCAAATATTTTTGTAAGAATATAATTCGTAGAGCCGTTACAGATACCTTCTACCGCATTGAGCAGGTCGTTGTCGTAGTATTCTTCCAGGTTACGGATAATGGGAATACTTGCGCAGCTGGATGCTTCATACAGGAAGGGCACTTTGTTTTCCGCCTGCAGCTGGTATAATGCCGGCAGGTTTTCTGCGATCATGCGTTTGCTGGCGCTTACCACGGCTTTGCCGTTGCTGAGCGCTTTGCTTACTATTTCAAAGGCCGCTTCAGTGTCATTGATCAGTTCTACTACAACGTCAATGGCAGGATCTTCGAGGATTTCATTTTTATCTGTCGTAAAATAACTGCTATCGATGGGCCTTGATTTATTAGGGTCTTTAATACAGATCTTTTTGATCCGTGCATTAATACCTTTTGTCCTGTTCAAAACTTCATAGAGTCCTTGTCCTACGACGCCGAATCCGAAAATGCCTAAATTGATGATCTTGTTTTCCATACTTTTTTTGAGCTTGCTGCCTTCGCAATCAGTCTTTCGCTGTGCAGAGATGATCAGTTTCCGTACCTTGAAAGTGGTGTTACCAATTACTAATGGCTTTATTGTAAAACTGTAATTTGCTTGCCGGCCGGATGGTTTAGTTTATCCAGCGCCTGTTTCAGGTCGTTGATCAGGTCATCGGCATCTTCGATGCCTACTGATAAACGGATGCAGGAATCCTGCAGTCCTGTTTTTCTCCGGAATTCTTCCGGGATGGTACGATGCGTCATGGTAGCCGGGTGGGCCAGCATGCTTTTCACGCCGCCAAAGCTTTCTGCCAGCTTAAATAATTTGGTAGCGTTTACGATACGGATCGCATTTTTGATATTGTCGCTTTTCAGGGAAAAGCTTACCAGTGCGCCATAATTTTTTTGTTGTTTACGGGCGATGTGGTGGTTTTTATGTGTAGCCAGTCCGGGATAGAAAACCTTGTCCACAGCGGGATGCGTAGCCAGCCAGTTAGCGATGGCGCTGGCGTTGCTGCATTGTTTTTCCAGGCGTAGGTATAGTGTTTCAATACCGCGTATAGTGAGCCATGCCTCAAAGGGGCTGAGTATACTGCCGGAAATATTCTGGTTATAGCGGATCTGGTCTGCCAGTGTTTTTGAGTTCACTACTACCAGGCCGGCGATCACATCGCAATGGCCTGCCAGGTATTTGGAGGCGCTGTGGATCACGAGGTCGGCGCCCAGCGTTAAGGGCTGTTGCAGTAATGGGGTGCTGAAGGTATTGTCTACCGCCAGCAGGATATTATGTTGTTTAGCAATTTTGCTGATAGATTTAATATCAGATACCCGCAAAGTGGGATTTGTGGGCGATTCCAGCCAGATGATCTTTGTATTGGGCGTAATGGCGGCCAGCACTTTATCGAGGTTGCTGGTATCAACAAAGTTCACTTTGATCCCAAAGCGTTCAAACATGTGGTTAAAGATCTGGAAGATGCCACCGTAGGTATCTTCCACGGCCATGATCTCATCGCCGGACTTTAACAGCTTCAGCACCGCATCTATGGCCGACATACCGCTGGCAAACGCAAACCCGGCAAACCCTTCTTCCAGGTTGCAGATGAGGTCTTCCAGCACTTTTCTCGTGGGGTTGTTTGCCCGTGAAAACTCAAAGCCTTTGTTGATGCCGGGTGATTCCTGCACAAAAGTGGACGTTTGATAGATAGGCACAGAAATGGCGCCTGTCAGTTCGTCTACCGGTATGCTGTGAATCAGTTGTGTAGCTGTTTTCATGTTATAAATTATTTTTAATGATGTTCAATGTGCACAATTGCCAACTGCAACGATATCATTAAAGATCAACTTAAACAACAACAAATCCATAAAAGGGGCGGGGAGCGGGCATAAAAAAAGCTCTCCCGTTTGTTGGAAGAGCTCTTTTAGAAAGTTATATATATCTGTGAAGTATTATCTCTGCCAACTTATCTTTCCCCGGTTTGCACCAGGGCAGGAATTAGCACCTTTTTCCCGATCATAATAATCAGGAAAGGTTGCTAAGGCATCGCAGGGCCAAGTCCCTCCGCCTTTCTGGATAAGTGATGTGTAAGAACTGGCGCAAAGGTAATATCACTTTAGGGAGATTTCCAAATTGGAGTTGTTTTTTATTTATTAACCGGTGTTTTATTACCTTTGGATGATATTATTTTATACCCAACCATATCTTTATGTTTGTTAACCCGTTGCTCTCAGAAGAGCTGTTCCAGCATATCTGGGCTTTCCGGCTATTTAAGCAGGATCATCTGACCACCACCGGCGGAGAGTCGGTACAGGTATTGTTTCCCGGTGTTCATAACCACAATGGCGGGCCGGATTTTTCGGCCGCAAAGATCAGGATCGGCGCTACTTTATGGGTAGGCCAGGTAGAGCTGCACCTGCGCACATCCGACTGGTTCCGGCATGGGCATCAGCATAATGCGCAATACGGGCGTATTATCCTGCATGTGGTGTTTGTGCACGACATGCCCGATGTTGTTACCGGGAATGCGCCCTGCCTTGAATTACAGCAGCATATTCCCAAGGTGCTCCTGCAGCGTTATGAGCAACTGAAAACATTATCGCCTTTTGTGCCTTGTGCGCCGCATGCCCTGCAGGTGCCACAACTGATCTGGCTCAGCTGGAAGGAGCGGTTGCTGGCGGAGCGATGGGAACGTAAGATCAGCAGCCTGCGGGCCTGGCTGCAGCATAATCATTACAACTGGGAGGAGGTGTGCTATTGGGCCGTGGCGCAGAGCTATGGCACACCGGTAAATGCCCTGCCCTTCCTGCAGGTGGCGCAGTCGCTTCCCTATAAAATGCTGATGCGGTACCGGCACCTGCTGCTTCAGGTAGAGGCGTTGCTGTTTGGGCAGGCAGGGATGCTGGAAACCCCGCAAACAGACGGGTATGCGTTACAGTTACAGGATGTTTACGGGCACCTGCAGCACAAATTCCGGCTCAGCCCAATACCTGCCCATCACTGGAACTGGCTGCGGATGCGGCCTGCCGCTTTCCCTACGATGCGGCTGGCCACTTTTGCCGCGTTGCTGCAGCAATCCACCCACCTGTTCTCCCGGATACTGGAAGCCCCCGATGTAACGGCGCTGGAACAACTGTTTTTCGTGCAGCCATCGGCGTACTGGCATACGCATTACCGTTTCGGGCACCCTGTTGCGCGCACACAACGGCCCGGGAAGCAGGCGGTACAAGGTATCCTGATCAACACGGTGCTGCCCCTGTTGTTCCTGTACGGACAGGATAAGAATGGCAAATATTACCAGGAAAAGGCCCTGCATTTTCTCCAGCAGCTGCCGCCGGAGAGGAATCATATTACCAACAGCTGGAGCCAGCTGGGCATTGGCCAGGAAAGCGCCCTGGAGTCGCAGGCGTTGCTGCAGCTGAAACAACACTACTGCGATGAGAAAAGATGCCTGCAGTGCGCCATAGGAGTGAAGATCATTTCAGGCGTGTAGCGCCTTCGGCGCTGGTAAATTGTCTTGGAGCAGGATTACGCTGATTTTACTGATTAGCTTGATTTTTATTTTCTGGATTTATAAAAGAAAGGGAGATAGAAGCGATATGTTTACTTTTATCTCCCTTTCAGATTATCAAAAAATCCAAAGAACAAAAATCAAGTTAATCAGTAAAATCAGCGTAATCCTGCTCCAAGACAATTTAAACCGCCGAAGGCGGTGCACTACCAATTAAAGGTGACGTTTTGTACAATATCCGGGTGCACGCTCATGGCCACCGGGCAGGTATGTGCCGCCCTTTCCAGGATGGTGCGTTCCTTTTCACCAAGGCCATGGCCTTCCGGGAAATCGAATACGATGGTGACGCCCGTGATACGGCGAGGGTCTGTGCCCATTATTTTCTGAACGCTTACTTTGGTGCCTTCAATAGCCCAGTTATTATCCATCGCCTTGATGCCCATAATGCTGAGCATACAGGAGCCCAGGGCGGTGGCTACGAGATCGGTGGGAGAAAACTTTTCACCCCTGCCACGGTTATCAACAGGTGCATCTGTTTCGATAACAGTGCCTGATTGCAGATGGGTGGCGGTGGTACGTAACTGGCCGTTATAGACTATAGATGCTGTTTGCATGATATCTTTTTAAATGATCAATCCGTAAAATTAAATGTATTTTTATTATAAGTGTATCCCTGGCAGTAAAGGTCGCTGGTAAACTAAAAAAAAATTAGCTACGTTTGTAATATATACATAACAATACCTTTGTTCAAGCGTTTATTTATTATAATAATAGCCCACTGTGAAAAAAATATACTTAATCCTGTTTTTAGCAACAATATCCGGCGGTTTGTTTGCACAAACCACCACCCGGCAGCAAAGCACCAAGAAAAGTGATAAGGAACAGCGTAAGCTGAAAAAGATCTCCATTTTCCGCGAACAGGAAGAAGGAGAGAACGTTTTCCAGCGTGATTTTTCTGCAGGAGCAAGGCTGAATACCGACGGGTGGTCTGGTTTTGCGGAAATGGGATACCGGAAAACGAGGAAAAAGGTGAATTATTTCCAGTTTGAATTTGGAGAGAAGAAGAGCAACAAGGAAGTAAAAGTTAACAGCGGGTATGCCTTTACCCAGCGCCCTTACATCTACGGTAAACAGAATAATTTTTACCAGGCAAAGCTGGGTGTGGGCCAACGGTACCTCATTGGCGGTAAAGCCAATAAAAACGGGGTGGAAGTAGACGCTGTTTATTATGGCGGCGTATCCCTGGGACTGGTAAAACCTTATTATCTGAATGTGCAGAATGAAAACGGTGAAAACGTGGATATCAAGTATACCCCTGAAACTGCTGATCTTTTCCTGCACAAGGAACAGATCAATGGCGCGGGCGGTTTCGGAAAAGGATGGAACAACCTCAGCGTGGTACCGGGGTTACATGCTAAATTGGGTATGCGGTTCGATTGGGCCCATTTCAACGAGGTAGTGAGCGCCCTGGAAGTGGGAGTGAATGGTGAATATTATACTAAAAAGATCCCTATTATGGTGGTAGTAGATGGAGTTGACCATAATAAACAGTTCTTTTTTAATGCATATGTCAGCATCCAATTCGGGAAGCGCTGGAATAAGAGATAAGTATTAACTTTGCTTTTCTAAAGAAAGGAATAAGCGATGCAAGAACTACCCGTAATAGCCGCCGAACCGGCTACAACAAGAGTGAAAAAGCCCGACTGGCTGCGCGTTAAATTACCCATAGGCGAGAATTACAAGCAGGTTAGAAACCTGGTAGATACCCATAAATTACATACGATCTGCGAAAGTGGTAACTGCCCCAATATGGGCGAGTGCTGGGGAGCCGGCACTGCTACTTTTATGATCCTGGGAAACATCTGTACCCGTAGCTGCGGCTTTTGTGCGGTAGCCACCGGCAGGCCGGAAGCGGTGGATTTCGATGAGCCGCAACGTGTGGCCGAAGCCATTTACCTGATGAAAGTAAAACATGCCGTTATCACCTCTGTAGACAGGGATGAGCTGAAAGACGGCGGTTCCATCATCTGGGCCAACACCATCAATGCCGTAAGGGCGCTGAATCCTGAAACCACCATGGAAACCCTTATCCCGGACTTCCGTGGCCAGTGGGAAAACCTCCAGCGTATCATTGATGTGGCGCCTGAAATAGTATCACATAACCTGGAAACGGTAGAACGCTTAACCAAACAGGTGAGGATACAGGCCAAATACCACCGTAGCCTGGAAGTGATCCGTCGCCTGAAAGAAGGTGGCATGCGCACCAAGAGCGGTATCATGCTCGGTTTGGGTGAAACAAAAGAAGAAGTGGTACAGGCCATGCAGGACCTGTACGATAACGGTTGTGATGTGGTAACGCTGGGCCAGTACCTGCAGCCTACGCCAAAACATTTACCCGTGGCGCGCTTCGTTCACCCGGATGAATTTGCAGAATTACGCGAGATAGGTTACAACATGGGACTCGACTACGTAGAGTCAGGACCGTTAGTAAGATCATCCTATCATGCAGAAAAACATATTGTCAGCGGTCGTAATAAAGGATGACCGGAACTGATTTTCACTTATTTGTTAAAATCCACCCTTTTGGGTGGATTTTTGTTTTCATAACGTTATCTTAGCGCCCGAATTCGTTTTACCTAAACAACAGGATTGTTGTACACCTACTTCACTGTTATACGTTGTATTCAAATACCTGGAACCACCGTGGAAACCGTGCGAATAAGTTCCAGATGATTTTGAATCCGCGACTCTCTAATCAACCTACCTGTTTGCTGTAATCATTACAGCTTAACATGTTTTTGCGGCAATTAAAATGTTGTGATGCGGATAGCACTGCAACAAAATACGGGACAATAATGCTATGCCATTAAAAGCCGGGCTTTTTTTATGTATGCATTATTTTCTCTCGATTGGTACAATGATGAACTGAATGTCAAAAGCCTTTTATGAAAAGAGCATTTTATTTGTTAGCTGTGGCATGCGGATTAATGATAGCCCCGCAGGTATTTGCACAGCAATCTACTGACTCCCTGTTAACCAGCGCTACCCTGCAGGAATGCGTAAAGTACGCGCTTGCCCACCAGCCGGTTATCAGGCAGTCGCTCATTGATGAAGCGATCACGGACAGGACAGTAAAAAGTAAACTGGCCGATTGGTATCCGCAGGTAAACCTGGATTATAACATCCAGCATTACCTGGAACTGCCCACCTCAATTTTTGGCGGTAATCCTACCAAAGTAGGCGTGGCCAATACTTCTACTGCCTTGTTCGGACTGAACCAGAACCTCTTCACCCGGGATCTTTTACTGGCCACCAATACGGCCAGGGATGTACGGAAACAAAGCAGACAAACTACCAGGCGCAACCAGATAGACCTGGTAGCTGATGTAAGTAAGGCCTATTATGATGTGCTGCTTACTACCGAACAGATCAAAGTGCTGAATGAAGATATTACCCGCCTGGAAAGAAGCCTGAAAGATGCAAATAACCAGTATGCCAGCGGTGTGGTAGATAAAACCGATGCCAAACGCGCTACCATTTCGCTGAACAATGCGCGGGCACAACAAAAGGCAGCACGCGAGCTGCTTACTTCCAAACAGGCTTACCTGAAGCAACTGATGGGATACCCGCTGAACAGCGGAGATGTGCCGCTTACAGAAGATTCTGCAGCTGTGGCTGCACAGGTAACCGGCGCAGATACCCTGCTTACTGCAGATTATAAAAACCGCATCGAATACCAGTTACTGGAAACGAATCAAAGCCTGCAGCAGGCCAACCTGAAGTATAACAAATGGAGTTATCTGCCCACAGTATCTGCATTTGTCAACTACTCTTTTGCTTACCAGAATGAGCAGTTCGGTAAATTGTACAGTGAAAATTATCCGAACTCCTTACTGGGATTGAAATTATCCTTACCCATTTTCCAGGGAGGAAAAAGAGTGCATAACATCCGTATGGCAGAACTGCAGCTGCAGCGTACCCAATGGGATTTTGC
>NZ_DATCRD010000127.1:0-2444 GCF_036569185.1 Chitinophaga sp. | reverse complement strand
GACTCGGGAGATGCGTTAAGGATATCGCCCCAACCAGCAAGCGGAAGTGAAATGGCTTCAAAATACTCGCATAGCGAAAACGGAGAATTTACTTTCACACAACTGCTAACTGATGCCAAATTGCAGCAACGCTATCACCTGAGCCGGTTTGTATCAGAAAAATACGATGTATTTGCTCCTTTCCAGGTAAAAAAAGGAAGCGTAAAAATAAGCCTGGAGCTGCAATACATTGCCTACAAC
The DNA here is from genome assembly GCF_036569185.1 of Chitinophaga sp. Lineage (GTDB taxonomy): Bacteria > Bacteroidota > Bacteroidia > Chitinophagales > Chitinophagaceae > Chitinophaga. The sequence goes on along the minus strand of NZ_DATCRD010000127.1, from coordinate 2,204 downwards.
AAAACATACTCAAGAGGAACGCTTCCCGGTATTGATGCAACAGCAGTGCGGGAGCTATTAAACACAACCGGCCGGTATGGCGTGGTAGATAACAATATAGTAGGTGCAAACGGCTGGCTGACAAACTGGAAATGCCTCCATGAACCATTTTTCGCCCAGATCGGGATGGCGTTGAATGATCCTCACTATATAAAAAACCTGGCGGCAACACTGGACCAGGAAAGAGACCAGGCGATGCTGAAGAACGGACGTGTTCTATCCCGCTGGCACAACGTACCGGGTGATGAAATTCCCGGCACATATAATCCGCAAACCGGCTATTATGAAGCCATGTGGGGATATACTATTGATTCACAAACGGGCTATGTGATCAACACCAGCGAACTGTTTGACCTGAACGGAGACCTGCAATGGCTGCGCTCACACCAAACGAGCTGTGAAAAGGCCCTGGATTGGCTGATAAAACGTGATATCAATAACAACGGGATCTATGAAATGATGAATAACGGTGTCGCAGAAAAAAAGGCCAGCGACTGGTTAGACATTGTTTGGGCCAGCTTTGAAAACGCTTTTGTAAATGCACAATTATACGAGGCGCTAACACTCTGGGCAAAATGTGAAACGGTTTTGGGCAATCATAAAATGGCCGGTCATTATTCAACAATTGCTGCCCGTCTTAAAAATGCTTTTAACAGGCCGGTTGATGAAGGCGGCTTCTGGTCGCCCGCCAAACAGCAGTATGTATACTGGAGGGATAAAGATAACACCATTCATGGCGACAACCTGGTTACGCCTGTAAATTTTGCGGCTATTGCCTTTGGGCTATGTGACGATAAGGAACGCATAAAACTCATTCTTGATCAGATAGAACAAAGAACAGCGGCAGAACACCTGTTTCATTGGCCGCTTTGTTTCGATTCCTTTAAAAGAGAAGAGGTTAGCGATGGCAACTGGCCTTTCCCCAAATATGAAAATGGCGATATATTCCCTACATGGGGATATCTTGGTATCAACGCATATGCAAAATATGATAAGAACATCGCGCTCAGATTCGTTAATCATCTCCTTTATCAGTATAAAAAAGACGGGCTTTCCTCTCAGCGCTACAGCAGAACCACCCAGCTTGGACTGGGGGATGATATCCTGGCAGGCATCTGTACCAGTATTACGGCCCTATACAAGGATATCTACGGACTTCGCCCAAAATGGAACAGGATGGGCCTGGAACCTAATATGATTGAAACACTGAACGGAACGAAGTTTTCATATACCCATAGAGGTACCGTTTATCATCTTGAATTGAGTGATCATGATTATTTAATGAGCACCGGTAGCTTTTCTGTAAAAAGTAACGAATCTTTTGGTGCAGATAAAAGTGGGAATACGCTTAAATTCTACCCCGGTAATAAAGATACGGCGCAGCTCGAGGTTCACGCAGATCCGGGCAATCGCATTGACGTAAAAATTAATTCCTGGAAGGATGACGTATCCGCATGGACTATTTCATCACGCGGCAACTACCAGTTTACAGTTAACGGGCTGCAACCAGGCGGAAACTATGAAGTGGTAACAAATAAGAATATTACCAGTATGCAGGCTGATAACAATGGCCGCATTTCCCTGGCTAAACATTGCAGCACACCTGTTAATTTTTCAATCAGGAGAACATCTCATTAAGCATCATTGCTATAATGAAACAGGACAAGCATAAAAAAAACCGGGCGCTGAAAGCATCCCGGTTTTTTTTATGCTTGTCCTGTTCCTGTAATACCCTTTTTAAACGGCCTTACCCGCCTGGCTTATTGATTTCCGTTTGTATAAATCAACGGATTCTGCGTGTCATCATCCAGTACATCCCCCACCTTTAAGCTAGCAACCTGCTTATCGCTTAATATATTCTTCGTGCCGTTAAATTTAGCCCCGTCAGGCATGTAAGCACAGGTCATGGCCCTGCGAAAACCATTGGTCATATTGGCCCCGGCGCCGTGGATCGTTAAGCCGTTATGAAAAGAACAACTGCCTGCTTTCATGGGTGCGGCAACAGACCTTTTAGTTACCAGTTGCGGATAAACCTGGAATATGGCATCCATGTTTTTCCCGATACCCTGGTTTTCAAAACTGGTTTCGTGATAGGATCCGGGAATAAAATACAAGCACCCATTCTCATAGGTAGCATCGTCTAAAGCCACCCATATAGACAGGGC
>NZ_DATCRD010000126.1:0-7470 GCF_036569185.1 Chitinophaga sp. | reverse complement strand
CTGCTGGCGGGTAACGACCTGCTGATCCTTCCGTCCACTTCCGCCGGCAGTGTGGCGGCCATCAGGAAAGCCATCAAAGCCGGGAAGATCAGCCAGGAAGAAGTAGATGCACGGGTGAAAAAAGTTTTGCGCGCCAAATATAACCTCGGACTGTGGCAACCGCAGCACATCGATACCGATCATCTGACGGAAGATATTAACGCCAAAACAGATCAGTTGCGCAAACGTATTGCGGAAAATGCCATCACCCTTGTACGCAACCAGCAGAAACTGATTCCTTTCTCCCCGGCCATGACCCAGCAAAAGCTGGCAGTAGTGGCAGTAGGAGCAGATGCCAGCAATACTTTTACAGAAGCAGTAAAAAATTATAAGCCGGGAACGGATGCGTTTATTTTTACTTCACGCCAGTCTGTACAACAGATTGCGCCTATTGTATCCCGCATCCAGCGCGATTATCGTGCGGTGATCATCAGCCTGCATAATTACAGTCGCCGGCCAGCCGGTAATTTTGGACTATCTATGGCAGAAAGGCTTATCATCCGGCAGTTGCAATCCGAGATGCCATCGGCAACTGTTGTTTTTGGCAATCCGTATGCTATACAGTATTTCTGTGATGCGCCTCACCTGGTGGCTGCTTATGAAGACGACAGCACTACTCAACGTGCAGCGGCCGACCTGCTTTTCGGGCAACTGGGGCCAAGCGGTAAACTGCCGGTAACGGTTTGTCCAGATCTGCCCTCCGGCACCGGCATCACGTATGAAGTAAATAAATTTAGTTTATTGCCCACTGCCAGCGCAAAGGAAGCTGGAATTAATGAGCAGGCATTACTGCAGATCGATGCGCTGGCCAACGATATGATTGCCCGCGGCGCTGCGCCGGGTGCGCAGGTAATGGCCCTGAAAGATGGAAAGGTTATCTATAACCGCTGTTTTGGTCATTACGAATATAATAAACAGGAACCGGTAACACCTACATCTATCTACGATCTGGCCTCTGTTACCAAAGTATGCGCTACCACCTTATCGGTGATGCGGCTGTATGATGAAGGCAAACTGAACCTGGATGCTACTTTGGGTGTGTACCTTCCGCAGGTGCTGGGAACAGATAAAGCAGGGCTGCGTATCCGTGATATCCTGCTGCACCAGGCCGGCCTGGTAGCATTTATCCCGTTCTATAAAGAAACGCTCTATAGTAATGCGCGGCCTGATACTGTATTGTATCACACCAGCGCCGATGCTACCCATGGCATCCGTGTGGCCAATAACATGTACATGGAGAACAGCTATGTGGATACCATGTGGCAAAGGATACTGGATAGTAAGCTGTCGCCCAGGCAGGGTTATGTTTACAGCGACTGTGACTTTATTTTCCTGGGAAAGATCGTGGAAACGTTAACAGGAAAAAAGCTGAATGATTATGTGAGGAAAACGTTTTATGAGCCGCTGGGACTGGCTACCACCGGGTTTTTACCGGGGGAGCGTTTTCCATTGTCGCAGATTGTTCCTACAGAGCGTGAGTATTCTTTCCGTATGCAATTGTTAAGAGGGGATGTGCATGATCCCGGCGCTGCTATGTTTGGTGGTGTGGCAGGGCATGCCGGGTTATTTTCCGATGCGCATGATGTGGCGGTTATTATGCAGATGTTGCTGAACAAGGGATCATATAATGGGGTGCAGTATATAAAACCTGAAACCGTGCAGTTGTTCACCGCTTACAACAGTAACATCAGCCGCCGGGGGCTGGGGTTCGACAAACCCGAAAAGGATAATGCCACACGGCGCGAGCCGTATCCTGCCAGGAGCGCTTCTGCGGCTACTTTCGGACATACCGGTTATACCGGCACCTGTGTATGGGCAGACCCCACTTCGGGGTTGGTATTTATTTTCCTGAGTAACCGGGTGTATCCTAACGGTGGCGTTAATACGAAAATATCGGCATTACATACCCGTGAGAAAATGTTTGAGGCGGTGTATGAGTCGGCACGCAGGTAATGAAGAGATAACAGATAATAAAAACAGAGGTGGTACCGTTTTACGGATACCACCTCTTTCATTTTTCAATTATGAGATGCGGGACTACTCGGTTACGGAAACGCTCCTGTTGATCAGGGTTTGCGTTTTTATGGCAATCGCTTTTTCTGCCAGTTTGTTTTTTCCGCTCCTGATTTCGAAGGTATAGTCGCCATCCTCGAGAGATCCGAGGTTGTAACGTGCTTCAAAGCGCAGGGTAGCAGGCAGTGTTTCGCGGTGCAGCGTGTTATTGTAGTTGTCTTTTATGTAAAGCGTCAGCTTTTCGTTGGATGGATTATCTACCGAAAGCTGGAATAACAGCTGATCTTTCTGTAATTGTGTGATGTGTACGTTGAAAGCTTCAACAGGAGCTGTGGGTACGGGTTTTTCTTTTGCCAGTCGCGCTGCATTATAGGCAAATGTTTTTGACTGGGCTGCAGCGTGTAAAATTGGGAAGAGGATAGTTACAAATACCAACAAAGCTACTTTGGGTGCTAAAACAACAAAACGTAAGTGTTTCATGACATTATTTTTTTAATGTGTTCTTCTTTTTTTAAATCAGGGCGGTATTAGCTAATACAATGGTGCCGTTTTAATTTTCATGGCAAAGCTCCGACAGGTGGATTAACAGAACATTACGCCTTTGTTAAAATAATGTGAGAATTTAGCCGGCTTGTTCGGCATTCATTCCCTATTTTTGCACCGTTTATGGAAGCAGTTACAATAAAAAATAACCGCCCCGTGGCCATCTGGTTATATATTGGCGTGGGCATGTTGATAGTTCAGGTGTTGCTGGGAGGAATTACCCGCTTAACCGGTTCAGGTTTATCCATTACAGAATGGCAGCCATTGCTGGGGGCGTTTCCTCCTATGAATGAAGCTGCCTGGCAGAAAGCGTTTGATGGCTATAAGCAGATAGCGCAGTATAAATACATTAATAACCACTTTACCTTATCGGACTTTAAGTTTATTTTCTTCTGGGAGTGGCTGCATCGTGATTGGGCGAGATTGATGGGGTTTGTGTTTATTATTCCGTTCATCTATTTTATTATTAAGAAGAAGATCAACAGGAGTATGATCAACCCGATGATCATATTGTTTGTACTGGGTGGTTTGCAGGGCCTGATAGGATGGATTATGGTGAAGAGCGGGCTTAATGAGGAAAACCTGTATGTTAACCATATACGCCTGGCCATTCATTTTATTTCTGCGCTGGCGCTGCTGGCATACGTGTTCTGGTTTGCGTTGAAGCTCAGTGTGCACCCCGTGGAAATATTAAAAGTGCCCGCTTTATACAAACTGAATATCTGGCTGCTGATATTGCTGGTAGTGCAGTTGGTATACGGCGCTTTTATGGCCGGATTACATACCGCACTGGTGGCGAATACCTGGCCGGACATTAATGGTTCCTGGGTGCCTGCAGGCATGTTTTCACAGGGAGGTTTTGCTACAGATATTGCGCATAATCCAATTACTATTCAATTTATACACAGGGGCCTGGCTTATCTTATTACCATTCTTATTGCCATATGGTGGTGGAAGGCGGCCCAAACACCGGCCAGCAGCCTGTTACATGCCATCCGTTATCTCCCCTTGCTGCTGGTATTATTACAGGTACTGCTGGGTGTGCTTACCCTGTTGAACAGCCAGGTGAAGATTCCTGTTAGTTATGGGATCCTGCACCAGGGTGTAGGTATGTTGCTGATGTTATCGCTGATCTGGACGTTGTTCCTCAGCAGGGGGACGGGAAGCGGGAACTGATTTTTCTGCCCGGGACGAAACTCCTGCAGCCATAAATCCGTAAATTTTCCGTAGGTTTATTCGTAATAATCGTCTGATGAAGGTGAAGTTATTACTGATAAAAACTTACTATTCTTTCCCTATACAGTTGCTGCTCCTGCATTTCAGGAAGTACCAGGTATTACTGATTTTTTGGGTGATCCTGTTCAGTACCATCAACGGCGGTTTTGCCAAGGTGTTTGGCGGAGATGCACTTTACCTGGCGCCCGAGTATCTTGGTAAAGTAAACTTCTATAGCACTACCATCCTGGGACTGGCCACTGGTATGTTTATCATGAGCTGGCAAATCACCACTTTTATTTTACATACAGGGCGATTCAAGTTCCTGGCCACTACCTCCCAGCCATTTTTCAGGTATTGTCTTAATAATGCCATCATTCCCCTGGTGTTTATTTTCAGCATGCTATACCGCGGATGGGAATACCAGCGTTATGAGCAACTCAATACGGTTCCTGATATTATGTTATTAGGGGAAGGGTTTATTTGTGGGGTGCTGTTTATCTTCTTCTTTTGTTTTTTTTATTTCTTTAATGCAGATAAAAATATTGGCCGGCGACTGGAAAAGCGTTTTGGAAATCCACGTAACTTTCTGCGGACGATACTGAAACCCAACCAGGATCCGGATGAGAATGCGCTTCCTGTTCACAATTATTTTTCCACCCCCTGGCGTGTCAGGAGAGCCAGGAATGTGGACCATTACAATAAACATTATCTCGACAGTATCCTCAAGCAGCATCACTTTGCCGCTATGATCACGGTAGGTTGTTCCCTGGTGTTCCTGGTGATACTGGCTTACCTGATGGATTATGATATGTTCAGGATTCCTGCCGGCGCCAGTGTGCTTATTTTCTTTGCATTCCTGATAGGCGTTGCCGGCGCCTTTTCCTATATGCTGCAAACCTGGTCTATTCCCATTTTGCTGGTGATGCTGTTTGCTTTGAACTGGATGGTGGAGCACAACTGGGTAGATAACCGGAATAAAGCCTACGGATTGAATTACCGGGAGAAGAAGGCCCGACCCGAGTATAGTGTGGCAGCCCTTCAGCAGTTTTTTACCAGGGAGAAGTATGAGACTGATAAGCAACAGACCTTGCTTATTTTGGAGAACTGGAGAAAGAAATTTCCGGCCGGGAAAAAGCCACCGCTGATAGTAATGAATTTCAGCGGAGGTGGTAGCCGTTCCGCTACATGGAGCGTGAATGTATTGCAACGGCTGGATAGTGTGCTGAAAGGCCGCCTGATGAAGCATACTGTGCTTATGACCGGCGCATCGGGGGGCATGCTTGGCGCCAGCTATTTCAGGGAGCTGTACTATCAGCAGCAACAGGGTAAGCCTGTTCGGTTGTCTGATAAGATATATGCCGATAAGGTGTCGCAGGATTTGCTTAACTCCGTATTCTCTGCCATGGCTGTAAATGATTTTATTACGCCCTGGAGAAGTTTCAACATCGGGAAAAATCACTATGCCAAAGACAGGGGCTATGCTTTTGAAATGCAGCTGAATGAGCATACCGACAGCGTGCTGGATAAAACCCTGAAAGATTACCGGCAGCCGGAAGCCGAGGCTGAAATTCCCATGCTGATATGGAATGCCACTATTAATGCAGATGGGCGCCGGTTAATGATTTCCCCGCAGCCGATCAGTTATTTGTGCAGTCCGCAGTACCAGTATCCCACCCGGCAGGTAAGGGATATTGACGGGGTTGATTTTGGACAGTATTTTGCCGCACAGGATGCCATGGACCTGCGTGTTACCAGTGCAATCCGCATGTGTGCAACGTTTCCGTATGTGCTGCCGAATGCGTTTCTGCCAAGTAACCCGATTGTAGATGTAATGGATGCAGGGATCCGTGACAACTTTGGTCAGCAAACCACCTTGCGTTATTTGTATACATTCAGAAAGTGGATCAATGAGAATACCAGCGGCGTAGTATATATCCAGATCCGCGATACCCGCAAGAATGATATTTCTCCCATCAAAAAAACAAAAGACCTGGGCGACCTGTTGTTTGAGCCGCTGTTTACCATGCAACAACACTGGAGCGCCATGCAGGATTTTGACCAGGATGATTTACTGAACTACATGGAAGGATATTTCCCGGAAAAATTTCACCGGGTAATTTTCCAATATGTGCCGCAGAAACAGGATAAGGCGGCGGCATTATCCTGGCATCTTACTTCCCGGGAGAAACTGGACATCGCCCATGCACTGGATAACCCGGCCAACCAGAGCGCGCTGGATTATGTGGTGAAGTTACTGGAGGAGTAAACAGGCTCAGAGGGAGCGGTTTGTGCGCCCTCTGGGTAATTAAAGTGTGGTTTCCGTGGTTAAACTTCCGGGCCTAACCACATCAAAATTTAATGCGCCGGCTATTGTCCAAATAATTTCCTGTTATTTTTTCAGGAATTCCAACAGGGGAGCAATAAACTTCGTATAGGCTTCAATGTGGGGAAGATGTCCTACACCTTCAATCGGCACCAGTGTAGCATGTGGAATTTTTTTCGCAGTGATGTTTCCCAGTTCGGGATAATTTCCTAATGTTTTGCGTACGTTTTCAGGTACATTGGCTTTGCCCAGTGCAGTGCGGTCACGTTGTCCTATAATAAGAAGGGTGGGGGCGGTAATGTTTTCAAACTCGTACAGCACCGGCTGGGTAAAGATCATGTCATATGTGAGGGCCGAGTTCCAGGCTACCAGGGAATAGTCGGGGTTGCTGGTCCAGCTGGCCTGTAATTGTGCCCATTTATCATAGGCGGGCGACCACTTACCGGCGTAGTAGCTGTCCATCATGTACTGTTTGATTTTTTCGTAGTTCTGTTGCAATTCGGCTTTATACCACTTGTCTGTCGATTGATAGGGAACTTTCACTTTCCAGTCTTCCAACCCGATAGGATTTTCCAGGATCAGTTTCTCCGTTACTTCCGGGTACATGAGAGCGAACCTGGCGGCGAGCATACCGCCCATAGAGTGACCAAGAACAGCTGTTTTTGTTATCTGTAAAGTATCCAGCAAAGTTTTAGTGTTTTGCGCCAGCAGCTGGAAGCTGTATTGAAAATGCGGGGGCTTGGACGATTTGCCAAAGCCGATCTGATCCGGGATGATGACGCGGTATCCGTTATTGCTGAGATCTGCAGCGGTGCTGTCCCAATATGCACCGCAAAAATTTTTACCATGAAGCAGTACTATGGTTTTACCATTGGGGCGGGAGGGTTGTACATCCATGTAGGCCATCTGAAGGGACTGCCCCTGTAGCTGCAACTTCAGAAAATGTACAGGAAAAGGATATTTGTAATCTGTAAGGGTGATGTCCTGGGCTGGTATTTGTGCTGATAGAGAGGTGGTGATAAAGGACAGGCAAGCGAGGGCGAGGATATACAATTTCTTTTTCATGAAGTTATATTAGGCTGTTAAAACGCAGTTGGTAGGGGGGCAAAATTGACGCCATAAGCTATCTGGTAGCAATATCTGGATATAATTAATTGTAAATCAATGATAGCCAGTCTGTTGCAAAAAGAATGCTTAACCTGACCAAATGATTACATTTATTTAAAACGTGATACCCTCATTCTCGCTATGTTTTCGTACCTTTGCGCCTTCTTTTTGTAGCTATTAGCGAAAATTTGGTTAATGGCTGATAGCTAAAGATATAAGTATATGAA
>NZ_DATCRD010000125.1:0-24890 GCF_036569185.1 Chitinophaga sp. | reverse complement strand
TGATCAATACCTGCCAGCAACAATTTCTTATGAAGCTCCCGGTTTACATCAATAAAAAAATCTTTCACCCCGCAATCAATGATCAGCGATAAAGCGCCGGACTTCAATCCCTCCACCTGTTTAAGTACCGTATAGTCGTACCAGTTAGCCCCATCGGGTCCCGGCTCACCGAGGCGTTTCTTCAGGTCCCAGTTCTTGGGGAAGGGACGTATATCCACACCCCCACTCATAGCGCCTGCAGCGCCAAACACATCCTGGTGGCGGATAGCAAGGTACAATGCACCGTGGCCGCCCATGCTCAGGCCGGCAATAGCGCGGTGAGCAGGTTCAGGTAAGGTTTGATAGTGCTGGTCTATATACTGCGGTATTTCCTTTGATACATAGGTTTCAAAACGCATGGAGCTGTCTACCGGGCTGTCAAAATACCAGCTGGTTACTGCACCGTCGGGGCATACAATCATGCACTGGTAAGCATCCGCCAGTTCCTTGATAACCGGCACATTGGTGACCCAATTGGCAAAATTACCGCCGGCGCCGTGCAGCAGGTATACAACCGGGTACCGTTGCGTACCGTTTTTATAGGTAGCGGGTGTAATGACCACGCATTTGTAGGCGCGCTTCATTTTTGCGCTAAGAATAGATACGGTATCCACCTCCGCGGCCCTGGCCGTTTGTGCCAGGCATATCAATAATAAAAAACGGGCTATTGCTTTCATAACTCTGGCTTTTAAAACATCTTAAAAAATAAGGCGGCTATCATACTATCATGATAGCCGCCACAAAATATAAAATAGCTTGTTTATTTTATACTGGCTTTCTTCATTGGGTTATCACCGCTGGAAGCGCCACGGATGCCACCGGTTGATTTAAACAACTCGAACCTGGAAGCTGCCGCCTCCCGTGGCCAGCTGTTATTGCTTTCGTCTATATCGGCTGTTTCACGCAATGGGTCCAGCTTTACAGCTACCACCTGCTTGTCTTTCGCAAATACTTTTGTCACTTCATTTTCATTCTTACGCCAGATGTAGGCAGAAATGCGGTCGGTTTCTTTTGTGCCGTCTGCAAAGGTCCATTCAATAATAAGCGGCATCACCAGCCCACCTTTATTGGAAAATGTAAGCTGGTAGAAGTTCTTCTTACTATCATAAAGCGCTTTTTCCTCTTTGCTTAACCCGTTATAAAACTGGTTATAGGCAGCTCTATCTTCCTGGCTTATCTCAAAGCGGTTCCATTTGCTGTAGAAATCCTGCAGACTGGTATCCTGGTCTACTGCGAATTTCACACCGGCGGCTTTGTTCCGCTGCCTGGCTATGTGGTCCATATTTTTATCATAAGCCGCCTGTTCATTTTTAGCTGTTTCTTCCGGGTTCTTTCCATCCATACGATACCATTTTACGCTGTCGATAGAGATATCCACCGGTTCAATTCCAAAGAACCATCCGCGCCAGAACCAGTCCAGGTCCACGGCGGAGGCATCTTCCATGGTACGGAAGAAGTCGGCCGGGGTAGGGTGTTTGAATGCCCAGCGACGTGCGTATTCCCGGAAAGCAAAATCAAACAGTTCGCGGCCCATGATGGTTTCCCGCAGTATATTCAGTCCTGTTGCCGGTTTTGCATAAGCATTCGGCCCAAACTGCACAATGTTCTCGGAGTTTGTCATGATAGGTTCCAGCTGATCTTTGGGCATCTTCATATAGTCCACGATCTTATGGGCAGGGCCACGACCGGAGGGGAAGTTGCTGTCCCACTCCTGTTCCGCCATAAACTGGCAGAAAGTATTAAGCCCTTCATCCATCCAGGTCCATTGCCTTTCATCGGAGTTCACGATCATAGGGAAGAAGTTATGTCCCACTTCATGGGTGATCACTCCTATCATCCCGTTCTTTGTTGCTTCGCTGTAGGTACCGTCTTTATCGGCGCGGCCGTAGTTAAAGCAGATCATGGGATATTCCATGCCGTTGGCGGCTTCCACGGAAATAGCCACGGGGTAAGGATATGGAATGGTATGCTTTGAGTAGGACTTAAGCGTATGCGCCACTACTTTGGTGGAATACCGGCGGTACAGCGGGTAGGCTTCCGGCCCGTAGTACGACATGGCCATTACCTTATTGCCTTCTACATTGGCTGCCATCGCATCCCATACAATACGGCGGGATGATACCCAGGCGAAGTCGCGTACATTCTGTGCTTCATACACCCAGGTGTTTGTTTTACCGGAGCGGCCCTGCATGGCTTTCTTTGCATCTCCGAGATTTACCACTTCCACCGGCTCCTTGCTGTTCTGCGCCTGTTGCCAGCGCTGGTATTGGGCGGGAGTAAGCACTTCCTTGTAGTTCTGGCATTCGCCGGTAGCGCCTACTATATGATCGGCAGGAACGGTCATGCGTACACGAAAATTGCCGAAAGTAAGGGCAAATTCCCCCCTGCCGGTGAACTGTTTATTCTGCCAGCCCTGGAAGTCGGAATACACTGCCAACCGCGGGTACCATTGGGAAATGGTATACAGGTAATTTTTATCTTCCGGGAAATATTCATAGCCACCACGACCGCCCACCGTCATACGGTCGGAGATATTATACCACCACGATACTTTGAACCGGTACTTTTCCCCCGGCATCAACGGTTTTGGCAGATCGATGCGGAGCATGGTCTGGTTGATCGTGTAGGGCAACGCTTTGCCATCGGCATCTGTCAGCTTTACAATCTTTACACCCAGGTCTTTCCCCTGGGGGAGGATCCTGTTCAAAGTAGACATTGTCATTTTATCCGACATGCGGCTTTCGTCGAATTGCTGGTTGTCGCTTTTACTGTCGTGCTCATTCTCATCCAGCTGCAGCCACAGGTAGCTCAGCGGGTCGGGGGAATTATTAAAGTAGGTGATGGTTTCTGCGCCGGTAAGCTTCTGCTGTTCATCATCCAGCTGCGCTTCTATATCATAATCGGCCCGTTGCTGCCAGTATTTTGGACCGGGAGCGCCGGAAGCGGAGCGGTACATGTTAGGTGTTTGCAACATGGTGCCCAGCTGCTCAAAACGGTTGCCATGATTGGATCCGGGGTTGCTCTGCGCCTGCAGCAGCCATGCGCTGCAGCACAATATCCCGGTAAGATAAAGTTGTTTTCTCATAAACAGTATTATATAAACAGTGCTCTTACGCCTTGAATAACCATTAAAAACGCTACACCAAAAGTGGCAGAGGAAAGGAACATGCTCCAATCCCGGCGTTTTAAGCCGCCAAATTTCACGATCGCCGTTGAAATGAGCAGTATGCACATTACGATGATGATCTGCCCGAATTCCAGCCCTAAATTGAATCCCAGGAGTGGTTTAACAATATTCGCCTGGCTTCCCAGCAAGCTTTTCAGGTAATTGGAAAATCCCAGTCCATGGATCAATCCGAAAAATAATGCGTAGAAATAGTTCAGTTGCAGCTTTTGCGGCTCATCGCTTTTCCGGATAATGTTAGAAATGGCGGTAATACAAATGGTAACGGGTATCAGGAACTCAATCAGCGCCGCAGGTATACGGATAATGTGTAACACACTTAAAGCCAGCGTAATGGAATGCCCCACTGTAAATGCAGTCACCAATACTAGCACTTTTCTCCAGTCGCCCAACAGGTAAATGGCACTCAGCGCTATTACAAAAAGAATATGGTCATACGCATCCCAGTTTATAATATGTTGCCACCCCAGCTGAAAATACAACTCGTCCATTGTCCCCTTTTCTATAATTTTGGTAATTATAAAAAGTAAAAGTTAATTTTTTAAAAAATATTAGTCCAGTGGGTTTATTATTATGTAAATGGTGGATGGCCCTGTGGCTCACAGCCCTGCACCCCTTTTATGCAAGCGTGACGGAGATTTCACATGATGCGGGTAAAAAAGAACTGCAGGTAAGCTGCCGTATTTTTACAGACGACCTGGAAAATACACTTAAAGCGCAATACAAGGTCCCCCTGGATCTTACCCATCCTGCCAACAGGAAACAGGCGGAAGGATACGTGGCTGCCTATCTTTCACAACATCTTGTGATTACCCTCGACGGTAAAAATATTCCCCTGCATTTTATTGGTTATAAGATAGAGGAAGATGCCGTGTGGAGCTTCCTCGAAGCGGAAAACATACCTGTGCCCAAAAAGGTACAGGTGAAGAATAACCTGTTGTATGAACGGCATGCTACGCAAACGAATATGGTGCATGTACTGGTGGGCGGCGAGCGGAAAAGCACGAAGCTGGATAACCCGGAAGAGGTGGCGGTGATGGGGTTTTAACTCCTGTTATCCACAAACTTCACCGGCTTACGGCTATTCTCAGGGAACTGCATCCGCATAATATCCTGCTGCCCCGTATACCTTACCTGCGGTATTACACGCAGCTTCGCCTGCAGGTAGGATTTTATCTTACGGTCCATTTCCTCCGATTCTTCCCGCGGCCACAGGTGTAACAGTATTTCATCAGTGCCCAGTTCATTGGAATATACTTCTACCACAAATTCCTTCACATCTTCCATATCATTGAGCAAATCAAACAGGGCCGGTGGATACAGGGTAGTGCCCTTATATTTGATCATCTGTTTTTTACGTCCTATTACGGGAGATAACCGGAGCGTATGCCTGCCGCATGAACAGGCTTCATAATGATACTGGCAAATGTCGCCTGTTTTGTAACGCAGCAGGGGCATGCCTTCCACGCCAAGTGTGGTGATGGTTACTTCCCCTTCCTCACCGGGAGCCACCGGCTGGTTATTTTCATCGAGCAACTCCACATACAATAATTCCGGGTGATGATGCCCGCCCTGCCCGGCTTTACATTCGGTAAAGGCGGTTTGCATTTCAGTGGAGGCATAAGTGGAGTAAAGCCGGATGTTCCATTGCTCTGTGATCTTCTTCCCTAATACATTCAATGAAAAATCTGTGTTGCGGATATTCTCCCCGATACATACTGCTTTCTTCACCGAGGTTTCATTCACATCAATATGGTGTTCTTTTGCGTAAGCGATCAGTTTTACAATAAAGGAAGGAACTCCTACAATAGTGGTAGGTTGAATACGCCGGATGTTTTCCCATTGCATACTGGGCACACCGGGACCAACACGCAGTACGCCTGCTCCCAGTTTGCGGATACCGTTGTAATACGCCATACCTGCCATAAACTGGCGATCGAGTGTAAGCATCAGCTGGTAGATATCACTGTCGGTGCCATCTGCACAACAAAAAGAAATATATTCGTTATAGCTTAAGCGTTGCAGGTCTTTTTCTGTTAAAGCAATGATCACCGGGCGGCCTAAAGTACCGGAAGTAGTAGTGTATTCGGCTATCTTGCTTTTATCTACACAAAGAAATTCCCAGTTATGTTCCTGCAGATCTTCTTTGGTAACAGGAGGGATCTGCGAAAATGCTTCCAGCGACTGAACCTGGTCTGCAACAATGCCGTGCTTTTTAAACCATGCTTTATAGAATGGCGAAAACTCACGCAGGTACCCCAGCAGGCGTAATACTTCCTTCTCCTGGTAAGCCCTGATGGCTGCTTTCGACTGTAGTTCTATATCCGGTATATACATTTGCTGTAAATTTATCCTTCTAAAATCACCATGGCAACAGCGGCGCTTTTTTCATGGGATAAGGATACCCATATTTTTTTTATGCCTGCCTGTTCATACCTGCCGGCTCCATTCCCTATTAAAAATAGTTCCGGTTTCCCGGCGGCATCGTTGCGTATTTCTATTTCATCGAAGTTTATACCACCATTGCCCCAGCCTGTGCCCAAAGCCTTTAGCAGGGCTTCCTTTGCAGCAAACCGGGCAGCATAGCTTTCAGCAGGCATCGCCTGTTTTTCACAGTAACTGATCTCAAAAGGGGTGAAAACCAGGTTACGGAACCCGTCTCCTTTCGCCAGCTTTGCCGCGATGCGTGGTACTTCTACGATATCTGTCCCGATGCCAATGATCATAGCGGTTAGCTTTTTAGTTTAGCATTACACAGTGCCAGCTGCTTGCGGATATGATCTTCCTCTCCTTTGGTAGCAATTACTTTTGTTAAAGCTGTTTCATAATACGACTTTGCTTTAGCATATGCTTTCTGCTTATACTCATAATCGCCTGCCAGCACGTAGGTATGGTAATAGGCCGGGTTGGAAGCGATCAGCGCATTGATATCCACTGCCTGTCCTTCTTTCAGCTGATCCCTCAGCCGGCGGTATGTTTCAAACGCAAGATACTCTTTCGACAACAGGAAGCTATCGGCCGCAATATTCTGTGCGCTGTCGTATACTTCATGATCGCTTGTAAGGCCGTGCATACTGAATATCTTATTCAGATCATACGCCACAAACTGCCCCAGCTGGTACGGAGCGGTAGATACCCATACCATTCCCTTCTTAGGTTCAAACACAATAGAGTGATGCGCTATCATCTGGTTAATGGCTTTCTCATTCCCTATCCCGATGTTGGTATTATGCAACCCGCCACGGTCGCGCAGGATCTCCACTGTTTTCTGAACCGTATTGGGACCTTTCTCTTTCATCAGCTCTGTAAGCCTTTCAAAGCGGTATTCGGAAGCGCTTTCTTTCATCTGCAGTTTATTGGAAGCAAGGTTGCCCAATGAATCGCCCTGGTAGTGATTGGTACAGGTGATAAAGTTTTTACCGGAGCTATACATATCCATCCCTTCGGGCGTTTTCTGGATAAGCACGGCTTTGTTGTCTTCTGCAGAGCCGATCAGGAAAGATTCAGATACGAACATTTTGCGCTTCCGTGCAATTTCCCAGGCTTCGTTGATATTTTTTGCATACTGCAATATTTCCCTCGCCACCAGCGACACGGGGGTAGCAGCGGCGGTAGGCACACTGGTTTTCGCCGCATTGATGGTTACCGTCAGGCCCTTATCGTTCATGCCGGATACCACGCCGGTAAAGCCTCCCCAGGTTACAAACATAAAGTTATGGCCTTTCTGCGGGCGGTAGAATACCACCATCTTCTCTTTCGCAAAATCATCGCCCATGTAAAAATCAAAGTTACGGCCAATGATCAGGTTACTGTCGGCCGACTCCTCATTCCAGGTACCAAAAGAAGTACAACCTACCAGCATCATGCCCTGCAGGGCATGCCCGATATCGTGTGCGGCATGATAGTTCATCAGCCTGGAATAATTGGTACCGATATAATCGTAGTTGGGAGAAGCAGAAAAGGACTCCCCGTATATTTCTTCCTTGAACTCCTCCGGCACATGATCTGCCAGGTCACGGTTAAACCAGCCTATAAAATATTTCAGGAAATGCAGGTAAAAAGTAGAAGGCACTATTTTACTGAACTGCGCCACAAACACGTCTTCCTGCCGGCGGATCAGCTCCCCGGAAAGTTTACCATTGATCACTCCCCTTTCAAAAGGAGCGCCTTCCACATACATCTCGTACAAACCGCTATTGCTTTTACGGAACCAGTTGTTGCCCAGGGTATATGCAGTACTGTCCAGCGCAGTACGTTGCAGCTGCAACGCGCGCTTGTCTGCAATTTCCGGCGGAGGCATTTTGCTTACAGCTACCAGGTAAATGGCCAGTCCCACAAAAAGCAATATGAAAAAGCCGAGAATGTATAATAATATGCGTCCAAATTTTCTCCAGCCGCTGCGTTTCTTATTTTTCACTTAAGTATATATTGACTGATTAATTTCATTTACCAGGAAATCCATTCCCAGCAATTCCGCCGAGGTGATCACACCGCTGATGGTTACCCCCAGAATTCCATGCAAGTTCAGGTTTTGCCCGGTAAGATACAAATTGGATAGTTTGGTACGGGCAGAAATCATTGTCCGCAAAGGATCTGCACTATCTTTTGCGATGCCGTACATACTGCCGTCCCCGGTACCGATATAATCGCGGTACGACAAAGGCGTAGCAACATAAGACGTATGGATGCAGTCGCGAAAACCCGGGAACTGCTTTTCCACGCAATCAATGAGCAGGTTGGCCTTCTTCTCTTTAAAAGCCTCATAATCCGCTCCCCTGCTGCCTGTTTGTAATACGGTGTTGAAAGTATGCTGCCATGGCTGTACCTCTTCATACCG
Organism: Chitinophaga sp.; assembly: GCF_036569185.1. Lineage (GTDB taxonomy): Bacteria > Bacteroidota > Bacteroidia > Chitinophagales > Chitinophagaceae > Chitinophaga. Next base: position 16,830 of record NZ_DATCRD010000125.1, on the reverse strand, counting down.
CATGTAGGTCATCACCGACAAACTTTCCGCCCATGTTTCATCCTTTGAACCGGCAGATACATACATGGCATAGGTTTGCGGCCATTCCTCTTCTTTATAGGCAATACCAGCCCAGGCATTACCAGTAGCGTGGTAATAATGATTATAGTTAAGATATTTAAAGGTACGTGGCTTCAATGCAACGTTCAGCACAAAAGCCCCCACAGAGTTTTCAAGGCCCTGTATGCGGTTACGGTAGGCGCCCCTTAATACATCGCTGTGCGTAATGGCCATGGTTTGCGCAGGATGCAGGTTGGAGATATAATGCGTGGCCCGTGCCTTACTGCCATCCTGCAATACAATATGGTCTACCCGGTCGCCTTCCCCGTTAATAGCCGTAACGGCCATATTACGGATCACTTCCCCGCCATGCTCCCTGATTTTCCGGCACAACAGTTTTCCGATCCGGGAGCCGCCATCCACGCATTTCCAGGAGCTTTTCATATAGCTGTTCACCACCAGTGCATGCACATAAAAGGGTGTTTTCTCCGCTACGCCGGCGTACAGCAGGTTATTACCGGCCAGCACCTGTTGCAGCTTTTCATTAGTGGTAATACTACGAAGATAGTCGGCGGTATTGAGCTGCAATACAGCGCGCTTCTCCTCATAATCACCGGTACGTAAGTTATACAAAGGGAATTTGCTGCATACCTCAGTGATCTTATCGCAATAAGCGCGCAATGCGGCCTCTTCACCGGGGAAATCTGCCAGCAGGGTACGGATAAAATTCTCTTCCCCCTGGGCAATACGATATATTTTATCATCGCCGGCAAAGCTGATATGATCAAACCCGTCCATATCCATGCGCTTCAGCCGCAGCTGATCGTAAATGCCGAGGTATTTAAATACTTTGTAGAGGTTTTCACCGGGCGCCAGTCCGCCTATATAATGCACGCCGGAGTCAAAAATCACCTTATCGCGGGACCAGGTCTGGAGGCATCCTCCGGTTTGCCGGTTCTTTTCGTATATGCATACACGGTACCCATGCCGGCTGAGGATTGCTCCGCATACCAGGCCGCCAAGGCCGCTGCCTATAATGATAACATCATAGTGTTGCATAATTTTTTTGGGGGAGTTTTTTTATCACAAATATGACATTGGATGTATACCGGGTATTATCTATTTCCTCCGCTACTGCACCATACTTGTGAACCAGGTTACGCACATGCGCCGCAGAGAAAAACGATAACTGCTGATCTTTCGTTTTATTGAATCCAATTACCTTAGTAGACATAAACTCCGTAAACTTCGTACCCTCATGCCTTTTGGCCCGGTCGCTGTCGCCATCCCGCACTACAATTACGCCACCGGGGGCAAGCCTTGATATACATTGCTGCAACAGGGTTTCCTGTTCGTCGGCAGACAGGTAATGCAGCACATCGCTGAGAATAAAGGCATCATACTCCTCAAACGGGGTGGCAGAAATATCGCCGTGGATAAACTGCAGCTGTGCTGCTTTCTTAAAGCAATGCGCCGCAGTAGCTATTTTATCTTCATCATAATCAATACCGGTGATGTTCCTGCCGGGCGCCGTCCAGGCAAGCATATAATCCATGAAGCCATATCCACAGCCAATGTCAAGTATACGACCTTCTTTTGGCAGCAACTCATGGAACAGCTCATAATTGTTCTCCAGCTTTGTTTTTACCCTCATGTACCACTCCAGCACCGGCCCTTTATAGATGTAGTTATATTTCAGCTGTTCCCTGAAATATTCTGGCACTTCCGTTTCTGCACGTAACACTTCGTATTGCTGTTTAAAGTAACGGCTGATAGATTTCGTACGGGCGCTGTAGTTATCTCCCCATGATTTATCATCGGGTGTAATGCGGGGCAGGTATTTTACGCTTACCGTTCCATCTTTCAACAGGAAGTCGCCTTTAGTCATCGTATAGGCGGTGCCGTGAATCACCATTGGTAAAATATCCAGGCCTAGCTGTTCCGCAATATAAAAAGCGCCTTTGTGAAACCGCTTGATAGCCGGGTCAGGGGAACGGGTTCCTTCGGGGTACACTACAATAGAATACCCTGCAGCCACTCTTTCCCGCAGTTTCTCAATGGCTCCTTCTGCACCATCGGCTACGGGATAATAATCTGCCAGTCGCACCACGGCACCAAATACCGGCGAGCGCCATACCCATTGGTTGGTAAGCAATATCACTTTCGGGTGCAGCATGGTAGACACCAGTATATCGAGGAACGACTGGTGATTGCTGATGATCACTGCAGGCTTTTCCAATTGTTCATTCAGTGGATTAATGATGCGCTTCTTTACATTGCGCATAATATACAATACACTGTGCGTGTATGCAGAAAGCATACGGTGATATAATACTTTTCCTTTCTCTTTATTGAAAGGGTTCCAGCGGATCAGCACCGTACCAGCGGCCGTTAAAAGGAAACTGCCGGTTGCGAAGTAAGTAAAGGAAAACACAGAGAGTGTCCACCCCTTGAAAGTCCATGGTGCAAAGCCTTTGCGCACACGCCCGGTAATAAGCCAGTTAAATAGAAAAGGGATCATTACCTGCGAGATCAGCACCACCGTTCCTATTCCAATAATAGAGATCAGCGCAATGGATTTCAGTGATGGATGCTGTGCAAAAATGAGCACGCCCAATCCTAAAATAGTAGTGATGGCCGACAGGAAGATGGACGATTTAAAAGAAGAAAGCGTTTTCTTTCCTGTTTTGTATTCCTGCAACAGCCCATCCATCATAAAGATGCTGTAATCATCTCCCAAACCAAAAATAAAAGTAGACAGGATGATGTTTACAATATTGAATTTAATACCAAACAGGCCCATGATACCGAGTATCCATATCCAGCTTACCGCCATAGGGATAAAGGTGATCAGCGCCAGTTCAATACGGCCATACGATAACAACAATGCGAAGAACACCAGCAGGGAAGTCATCCAGGCAATGCTGTTGAATTCATCCTTCACTACTTCCACCAGGCGGTTGGCGGCATATTGTTTATCCAGTACCGTGGTGCCGGGTAATTTCTCCAACGCATCATATACCGCCTGTTTATGGGAGGGATCCACTTTCAGTAGTGTTACCACCGAAGTAGTGCCGTTTTTCTCTATAATAAAATCGCCCAGGTTGCCGCTGCGTAATACTTCTAGCGCTTCCGGCCCAATCGGCTGAAAGTTGCTGTTGATCAACCTGTCGAAAGAATCAAATGCAGAGGCGCTAAAGCCCAGCGCGCTGCCTTCTTTACGGAGATATTGCAGCAGTTGTTGTTTTTTATCCGCTGTCCAGTAATTATTCCAGCGGTTAATGCGTGCCTGTTGTTCTTTGGAAGATAACAGTAACGCCTGTACGCCGGCGTACTTCTTCACAATACCCTGTTCCTGCAGCTGCCTAATAACCGGCATCAGCCGCTCCCCGTTTTCCAGCGCTCCTTCCAGGTTCCGGCCGTCTGACACCACATAAACAGACTGCGCCACGTAAGCGTTCACACTGTTCAGCTGCGCTTCCGCCGCTTTTAGTTTTGGCGCCATATAGTTCATGCGCATCATATCACTTTCAAATGATACATTACGCGCGGTATAAAAAAATACAATCGTGAGCAGGAAAATAGCGCCTACCAGGTATTTATTCTTTTCAGGCCGGAGCGCGGATAATTTATCGAGCCAGTTGTCGTGCTGAGTGTTTACAGCAACCGGTTGCTTTCCCATCACCATCCAGTGCGGCAGGAAGATCAGCGAAAACAAAGCCGCTCCCACCAGGCTGAGTGCGGCAAACAGCCCTACATCTTTCAACATCGGCGAATGCACAAACTGCAAACAGAGGAAACCTCCAATGGTGGTAAAACTGCCCAGCGTCATAGGCGTGGCCAGGTCGTTGATCACCTCGCGGATATCACGCGAGTGACGGTAATGATTAAACACATGCAGGGAATAATTCACCGCAACACCTAATACTACAGCACCGGCGCCCAGCGCCATTACCGCAATATGGCCTTTGATCACGTATATCCATGCCAGTGAGAACAGGCCGCCGAAAATAACCGGTAGCATTACCAGCACCGGGGCTCTCTTCTTTTTAAAGAACAATGCGATCAATACGATCAGCAATACGACCGTGATCCCTTGTGTGAGGAAGGTGTCCTGTCTTAACTGGGTGGCATTACCTACAGAAACCGCCGTGCCGCCAAAGTAAGAAGCGGCAATACCCGGGAACTGCCGGTCTAAACTGTCTTTGATACCATCAAGCCCTTTGAGGAACTGCGCATTTATTTTTGTAGCGCCTGGCGGATTGGCAGGCGTAATAAAGATCATCAGGTGTTTATGATCCCTGGTGATGATGTAATTATCGTACAGCTCAAACTGGTCGTCGTATTGCAGGTGCTGTAGTTTCTTTACGCCTATCCAGGAAATGCCCACCGGATCGGCCTGGATCATTTTTTTCAGTACCAGTCCCGCTGGTGATATCAGCGTGTTATAATCGTACTGTAAGGATTGCTGCAATTGCCCGGGCGTCAGCAAACTATCGATCTTTGCATAATCATTTGCTTCCAGGAAAACAGGCAAGTGTTGTTGTATCACCTGCATTAATCCCATGATCATGGCGTCGTCTGCTTGCGACTGGATCTGCCGGATATATGGCTTCAGCTGCGTACCGGCACTGGTGGTAAGTGCAGCCGCATAAGCGGTTAAACTATCAGGCTGGGCTTCTTTTAAAGTATCTTTTTGGGAGATGGTAATGATCAGTTTGTCCGCAAATCTTGAATCCTGGAACACCTGTTGCAGCTTATCCAGTTTCTTATCCTGTGGCAAAATCCTGGTAATATCTTCTTCCAGCTTTATTTGTGCGGCAAAATAACCCACCAGCAAAAAGCTGGCAATGGTGCAACACCACATCCATGCTTTGCGCCGTTCAAAAAAGTTATAGATCGCTACAAAAAGATTACCCATTTTTCTGTTCTTTTCTAAAAATTGCCAGTATTGCCCAGCTGATCATCCAGGCCAGTAACCCTCCTGTTACGGCCAGGGTAATACTACCAAATACATATTGCAACAGGTTATCCCTGATGGTGTCGAAAGTGATGCCGTTAGAGAACACCAGGTCTTTGGCGGTTTGCCCCATCCATACCCGGCCTGCCAGGAAGCTGGCAAAAATGACGAACGGCGTAAGCGGCGGTGTGCTGATATGTGCAAACAACAGCACCAGTGCTTTATTCAGTTTGAATTTAATAGACAACAGGATAGATACCAGCAGCTGGAATCCCCAAATGGGCACTATCCCCATGAAAATACCAAAACCAATAGCGGCTGCTTTCCTGATATTGGATTCATCAGATTTCAGCACTTCTTCTTTCCACATCTTTTTCCAATTCTCTTTTTTTAAAAGAAAACGGACCAGGTCGCGGGGCTTGATATATAAAAACGTAACCAGTACCAATACCGTATTCAGTACAGAAATACGGGAGAAATCCCTTACCGGCCTGAAGTGCGACACGCGCTCCTCCGGTGGCGGGTAGTATACCCGGATCGGCGTCCAGTCGATCCGGACTCCCTTCCAGGCGCTGCGTACCAATACTTCTATTTCAAATTCGTATTTAGAGGAAAAAAAACGCATTTTCCCCATGCGGCGCAAAGGATACAGGCGATAACCGGATTGCGTGTCCGGACCTTTTAACCCGGTGGTGACATGAAACCAGAAGTTGGATATTTTATTGGCGGAAGTATTCTTGCCGGGCATATTCTCCTGCTGCAGGTTGCGCGCGCCTATTACGAGCGCGCCCGGTTTTTCCTCGATCTGCTGCAACATGGCAGGCAGGTCGGTGGCAAAATGCTGCCCGTCGGCATCCATGGTAATTACATAGTCGTATCCCTGCTCCAATGCATAAGCAAAGCCACGGCGCAGGGCTATTCCCTTCCCACGGTTAGGGCTATACGAAACCAGCTGCAGGGATGGAAACTGCTCCAGCACTGCGGTTGTTTCATCGGTAGCGCCGTCGTTCACTACGATCACATGACTGGTATACGCCAGTGCATCAGACAATACATGGCCCAGGGTCCCCGCGTTGTTATACGTAGGAATAAGCACCGCTGCACGATGACGCTCAAAATGTTCGTTATGTGTAGGTTGTTTTGTCACTTAGCTGAATATACCCTGGAACTTCATAAATGTTGTATCGTCGCGCTTCAGTGTAGCATTCACTTTCCACCCGGCTTCCTCCTCCTTATAGGTAAGCGTAACATCTACCAGCGGTTGTTTCGTTGGGTCTATCATGTTCAGGAACTTCATCTGGCTGGCTTTTTTCAGTTTCACTTTTTTGTCCAGCGCGCCTTCCAGCACTTCTGTAATGGTTTGCATCATGCATACGCCAGGTACAACAGGTTGCTCGGGGAAGTGTCCCTGGAATATAGGATGTGCCGCATTCAGTTCGATGGTGACAGCCACCTGTCCGGCTTCCCGGGATTGTGAGGTGACGGTATAAAAATTTCCTGCTAACATGGACAGTGTGATTATATAATTATGTTGACGTATTTACTTTTCTACTTTCTGTAATGAGATATTGAATTTGAAATGCTCGTGGCGGATGTTGATAGTATCCGGCACGCCATTGCTGTAATGCTGCATCCATACGGTAACGGCGGGCTTACGTTGTGATGATTTCTCTATCCGGACCAGTTTCGTACAGGCGGTATCCGTGATATAGTAATTGTTCCCTTTTTCAGTGGGCACTACTATATAACGGTAACGGTTATCCGCAGCCATATGCGCCTGCTGTAGATCAGGCCGCAGTAATACCAGTGCAAAATCCTGCTGCAATGTTTTTACCACTGCCTTCCGGTCCATTTTGGCCATGAGATAGTGTTTGGTAAAATTGCCCTGTTTATCAAATTCAAAATCAAAGAACTTAAATCCCATCTCGTTAGCAAATACCACGCGGGTACTGCTGTCGGGCATCTGCTTAAAAAACAGCAGTCCACTCAGGTGATGTTTCAGGATATCCACCTGGGTGCTGTACAGCGTGGAAGTAAACTGCGGACTGAACTGCCTGATGCAATTCACATCCCCGCTTACAGGCTGTAATCCTTTATACACCGACCGGCAGCCTGCCATCCCCATCACTGTTGCCAATAGGCTACTTAGCAGAAAATACCGCATCGGGGATATTTGTATTCAGTTGTTTATGTAAGAAGCTAATGGTGGTATCATCGCCTGATTGCTCCGCCATCGTAATTTTTGATACCGAGTAATCCTGTTTATCCACCAGCAGTACAATAGTTTGAAAATACTCCTTCATCACCTTGTTCACCGGCGTAAGCTCCAGGCGGTAGTACTGGCTATTTTCAGCAGCTTTCACAGAAAAGTCAGCGTTATCCAGTACGGTGCCTCTTACACAGTCTACCGTAATTTTATTGATCTGTTCAAACAGTTTATTATTCTTCCCGGATACTTTATTCTCTTTCTGTGCGTCTTTAATCCGGATATCCTTCCCGTTGATCACCAGCAGGTAATAAGAAGGCTGGAGATATTCCATTCTCACTTTATTATCTTTCTTAAACCAGAACTTTCCTTTAGACACAATTTTGTCGGATAACATGCTCAGGTTCTTCTCCTGTACAAAATCGCACTGGATACTTTGGGTGCTCTGGGCAGCCTTTGCAAACTGCTGTTTCAGCGGCGCCATATCTCCTACCGGCTTAAAGCCGGACTGCGCCTGTATTTGCAGGCTTACTACACAACCCATCAATATTAACAGCCATTTACACATATGCACGTACATTTAACATTTTATCAATTCTTTCCAGCCGGTATCCTTTTTCACGGATGCCACGGATCAGCTGCGGGAGTATATCCGCAGTAATTTTACAGGTATCATGCAGTAAAATCACCGCGCCTGGTTTCAGCTGCTCCAGGATGCGGTGCAGCAAAGCGGCTCCATCCTTTGCTACCGTATCGAGTGAGCGGATATTCCAGCCTACCGGCAGATAATTACCTGCTTTCACAGCCCTCGCCAGGTTGGGATTGGTAACGCCGTAGGGCGGGCGGAACAGGCGCGGATGCAGTCCTGTAGCGCCTACAGTGAGCGCGTCCATCTGCTGCATATCTTTCAGCATATTACCGGACAGTTTCATATCAAACCAGAAGTGATGTGAATAGGTATGATTACCTATCACATGGCCTTCGTCGTATATCCGTTTCAGTAAGTGCTCATTGCCGGTGATATGCTTCCCGATACAAAAGAAAGCGGCAGGCACCTGTTCCCTGCGCAGGATATCCAGTATTTCCGGCGTAAAAGCCTCCTGTGGCCCGTCGTCAAAAGAAAGCGCCACCACTTTTTCCGTGGTATCCGCTTCGCAATGTACTTTCAGGAAGAAGCCCGATTCAATATTCATGGCGCCGTAAACGGTAACAGGAAGAAAAATGAGCAACGGCAGGCCATACCACCAGAAGGAAATACCATACGCCATCACCTTGTCCAGGAACAAAAGCACCAGGAGACTGATAATGGCTACGATATTTACAATCCGGTTATTTAACATGCGGTGAGTAGTACCAGGGAGTGGTGTGTTCCCTGGTGATGATTATAGACTAATACTTTTTTTATTTTTTCAGGGGCTGCGCCGAAAAATACGGCCGCTTCAGGCACTTCCTGTTCTGCAATAACAGCGTTGGCCATCCATACGCCAAATGATGCCGCTGTAGGATATTCCCCGCAAAGATGCTTAAAGCTGGCTTCCGCGTGATCCGGGAACAACGCCTCCGCTACTTCTTCATAAATTTCATCCTGGTCAATATCCCCGTTCCTGCCGGTAATAATCAGGTCGATATCAGCAGGCGTACAATTATTATCTTCCAGGAATTTCATAATATGCCCTATCACTTCTCCTTCCCACAAAGGTTTGTATAATGTGCTTACACCGGACAATTCCGCCACCGCGCCGGGTTGTTTGGTAATACCCAATGTAAAAAAAGCGGCGCCTTCCCCGGCAATAGTGCCCCTGGTAGGGCTTTTCAGCAGCTCCATCGTTTTTACCGGCGTCTTTTTATAAAGCCCGAAACGCGACAACAGCTGGAAACTATGATTGGTGATTTCATCCACTCCGCCGGCAAGGATGTTTTTTGCCGATCCTTCTTTCAATATCATGATGGCATCCAGCAGGGCATTTTCAAAAGAAAAACCGCGGTGAACGAAAGTGTTGTTATACCCGTTGCAACCCAACAGCAGGGCTATCTGGCCGGCCACTGTATTGTGAGTGCTTTGTATGAATGCAGTAGGTGTAAGCATTTCCTCCTGCTGGTTCACCATTTTGGTGAGGAACACACCGGTATCATCCAGGCAGCCGTAGGCGGTACCCGTAATGATAGCATCGGGAGCGGTAACCCCGGCGGCTTCCAGGCTAAGACTGGCGGCGCCTACGCCCATTTTTACCACGCGGCTCATCCTTCGGATCTGTTTCACATCGATCCATTGTTTGTAATCCGGGTCCACGGTAGCCAGGCGTACCTGTTCATATTCCCGGGGAGTAGCCAGCAAAGGGCCTCCCAGCGCAGTTTCCTGCGGAGAAATACAACCGGTGCCATTTATATAGATATGCATAATTTATAGCTGTTAACTGGCCCTTGAAAATACCAGGCTGGAACAATTACCGCCAAAACCGAATGAGTTGGACATTACATGTTGCAGATCATGCCCTGCAGAAAAAGCGGTAACGGGTGCAAACGGTAATTCCTTCATCTGGTGCTCAAAGCGCGCATTCGGGTAAATAATTCCTTCCTTCACTGCCAGCGCTGAAAATACGGCTTCTATCCCTCCGCTGGCGCCCAGTGTATGGCCGGTGAAAGATTTGGTAGAGCTCATGGCCGGGAAATGCGGCGCAAAGAGCCGGTTTATAGCGATGCCTTCCGATACATCATTATTCTGTGTACCGGTGCCGTGTAAATTAATATAACCGATTTGTTGCGGTTGCAGTCCGCTCATATCCAGCGCGCCTTTCATAGCCAGGTAGTTGCCTGTGCCATCCGGCGAAGAGGCCGTTTGGTGGAAAGCATCGTTGGCGTTGGCGAAACCGCTGAGGCGGCACCAGGGTTGCAAACGGGCCGCGAGGCTGTCGGATACCAGTACCACATAGCCGGCTCCCTCACCAAGATTAAGCCCGGTGCGGGTATCATCAAACGGCCGGCAGGGCTGCTGATCCAGGATCATGAGGGTATTGAACCCATTGAGGGTAAAGCGGGTGAGCGCATCTGTTCCACCGGCAATCACTACATCCACTATATTATTGCGGATGAGCCGGGAACCATACATCAGGGCATTGGCCCCCGATGAGCAGGCAGTGCTGATGGTAGAAATGTGATGCCGCACGCCCAGGCTGTCGGCCACCAGCTCAGTAATGCTGCCGCATTCGTGATGCACCAGGTGCTGAAGGCGGCCACCACGGGGATTAGCGAGGTAAGTAGCAAAAAAGTCTTCCGTTTTATCCATACCTCCCACCGTGTTACCGGACACAAATCCAACCCGGTATTGAGAAATATCCCCCAGTCCGCTGGATTGCCAGGCTTCGCGGGCCGCAATCATACTGAGCAGGGCCGTACGGCTGATATTTTCCGGCATCCGCGCTATATCCGCGAGGGTGGCGTTATCTGCCTTTACTTCCGCTACCGGAAAGGTATTGCGATGCACAGAGGAGAGATGCTGCATAGTGGTCATACCGGGTTGCATATCCCGGAACGACTGTATACAGGCTGGTATATCCAGCCCGATACCACTGATCACCCCGCCACCTGCTATCCACACCTTTTCACTCATGCCTTTATGGTTTGATTTTCGGTGATGTACGTTGCCATGGTGCGTACCGAGTGGAAGATCTTTGGTCCTTCTTCAGGATTGGCAATGCGGATGTTATAATGCTGTTGCAGCAATACGATCAATTCCAGCGCATCGATAGAATCGAGCCCAAGCCCTTCTTTCGTAAACAACGGCTGATCGTTACCAATGCTGTCCGGTGCTACTTCCTGCAAGTTCAATTGTTCTATGATCTGCGCTTTCAGATCCGCCATCAACTTTTCCACTGTAATTTGATTAAAGTTATTAATTGTTATTTTTGTTGGTATAGCGAAGATAAAGCCGCCGCTGTTAACGGTATGCCATTGTTCCGCTGTTTATTTTCCACGAGGAATAATGCTGCCCCGTATTGTTGGTCCATTACTTCTACCCACCCGCAAATACAGGCCTGCAAAGGCGTTTCCGCCAGCAGCTGCGCGGGATAGGCGCTCATTAAGTCCGTATCAAAAATATCTGACACAAAAAAAGTATTCTCTCCTTTAAAACCATGCCGGATAGAGATCTCTCCCATCACAATATTTGGCAGGGTATATACAAACAGCGCCGGGCTTGCGAATTCCTTTACCGTGGCATAGTAGCGCAGATCGGTATCGAGGCTGCCGCTCCGGTTGGATAATACCATGCCTGTTTGTTCCGGCGCCAGCAAATGGATGTCTGTATCCTTCAGCAATACTTCCGCTGCCAGCCAGCCCAGCTTGCTAAGCGCATCCATTTTATGGAATTTAGGATATTGCCCGGAAAAATGATCATATCCTGCCCGCAGGAATCCTGCTAATTCCAACGCCGGATCCGCCTCCCACAACAAAGCCCCATTTAAAAACACCTTGTTTTGGCGTATGATGCAACTTCCTGTAATATATGTCGGTCCGCTATTCAATCTCCGGGTTGCTTTTTAATTTTTCTGTTAATTCAATGGTCCTGGCCAGGCGTTTCAATGCCGTGTCGTGATTTTTCACAAAGGGATTGCTCATATCCCAGACATAACCCGCCAATACTGAACAGATCTGTCCTTTGATCAGCGGATCGGCATCTTTCTTAAAGAAAATGGTATCCAGGGTACCTTCATACCAGGCCATTACATAGGAGCGGAAGGTATTCACGCCCTGCATGGTAGGCTCCATGTACTCTTTTTCCCAGTCTACCTCTTCCCCTTTCAGCTTCCGGATCACCAGTTTTGCCGCTGTTTGCGATGAAACACAGGCCAAAGTTACACCAGAAGAGAAAATCGGGTCCAGAAATTCTGTTACATTGCCTGTCAGTACAAACCCCTCTCCATAAAATTTATCCGTAGTAGCCGACCACGACTGCAGGACTCTCGGTTCAAATACCAGCTCCACATCGCGGAAACGCTCCCTGGTATAGGGTTCCGCCTCCAGCAGGGCGCGGTATTTCTCTTCATCGGTGCCGGGATATTGCTCAAAAAATTCCGGGTCTCCTACAAAGCCCAGGGAAGTGACGCCCGTAGCGAAAGGAATGATCCAGATCCATACGCCCTTTTTATGTACTACAGCAGTGATACGGTTAGGCTCATCTGCCATGGAACGGCGCACATCCACGGTGTGTGCAAACAACGCCTTGCGGGGTTGCAGGTTGGAGTTCTTCTCCAGGTTAAATAATTTCGGTATCACCCTGCCATAGCCGCTGCCATCTACAATGAAACGGGCCGCTATCTGCGATTGCTGACCATCTTTATCTTCAACCGTTGTAATGGAATCGGATCCATTGAAACGTATATCCGTTACTGTTGTTTCATATGCCACCGGCACGCCCATGCTTTCTACGGTATCGGCCAGCGTTTTATCAAAATCGGCGCGTGTTACCTGCCAGGTCCAGGTCCAGCCCGGTGTGAATTGTTCCTGGAAAGTAAAGTCACAAAGCGCGTTGCCCTTTACAAACTTCGCCCCATACTTCTGCTGAAAACCCTTTGCTTTAATAGCTTCAATAAAGCCGGCTTCTTCCAGTGCTTCCATGCTGCGTGGCAACAGGCTTTCGCCTATCACAAAGCGGGGGAACTTCTGTTTTTCCACCACTTTTACATTGTAGCCTGCCTGATGAATAATAGATGCCGCTACTGTTCCTGCCGGACCTGCTCCTATTACCAGTACATCAACTTGCTCAGTTTTCATAAGTGACGATTTTGGGAGTTATTGATTTAATGCGATCGGGTTTATTTTTTCTGACATTTCAGCAATGTATAGTTCATTCCCATCTGGTCATTTTCCTCGATGATAGCTAAACCTGCATCATCGATACACTGGAAGAAATCGTCTGTATGATACATCTGGCTGTTGCCATTGGCCATAGCGGTAAAGTACAGCGATGTCTGCTGCAGGCAGAAGGCGGCAGATTTAAACTGCTGGCGGTTCCAGAAAGGCTCCAGGATGTATACTGTACCGCCCTCATTCAGTGCTTCCCGGCAACGTTTCAGGATGGAAACAATTTCCGCTTCAGAGAAACAATCCAGGAACTGGCTCATCCAGATGGCATCAAAGCCCTGGGGGAAGGGCACTTCCTCGTGGAGGATATTGGCAATATGAAAATGCACACGGTTTTCCACACCGGCATCTTTCATTTTCTGCTGTGCCAGTCCGGCCTGACCCGGCAGGTCAAAAATAGTGACTTCCACTTCCGGATCTTTGGCGGTGCAGGCCAGGGCCCACTTGCCTGTATTGCCGCCTATATCGAGCAAACGTTTGGGTTTCTTTTCAAAAACAATATCCAGCGCCTGCGGAGTAGCGAGGTCTGAATAGTAATGGTCGAAGTCGAACCAGCTTTTGCCTACTTCAGGCGGCAGCAGCGACAGGCCCGGGTAAATGGTATCCCAGGGGCCCAGTTCGCGTAAACCGGCGGGTTTTCCTTCTCTTAAACTTTCCTGCAGGTGATTCATGCCTTTATAGCAGATATCCTGGGAAAAGTCCATGTTAATACGGGTAAGGGGATCGTGTAAAATAAAGTAACCTGTTTTGGTAAGGGTGTAGCGTTTGTCGTTCACGATCACCAGTTCCATTCCCAAACCGGCTTCCAGCAACACTCTTACAGCATAACGCGACATTTTTGTTTGTTCCATTATCTCCTCAATGGTAATACCGGCAGAACGGCTGTTGCTCACAGCTGTTAAAATGCCCATATCACGTAAAGCCCGGGTGGCCTGGAAGGCAACCGGGGCAAATGCCAGGCGTAATGCAGCTTCTTTTGCTTCGAGTGCTGTTTTTGTTTCTTTATTAAACACGACAATAACTTTGTTTAGCTGTTAAGATTAAAGACCATGGCTGCATTGCATCCACCGAAACCTGACACTGTTTTCAGGAAGTGGCGGGATGTTTTCTGCAGCAGGGTGTTATGAACATTCACCGGCATACTTACACCGGGCACTTCAAATCCTTTTGTTGGTAATACCACGCCTGCCTTCATGGCATGCATGCTGATAATGGCCTCTACAAGACCGGCTGCGCCCAGCGTATGGCCGTAATTGCCTTTCAGGCTGTTTACCGGCACATTGGCCAGTCCTGCATGATGCAGCGCTTTTGCCTCCATCTCATCATTATACAGGGTAGCCGTGCCGTGGGCAGATACAAATCCTATATCCGCAGCCGTTAGCCCGCTTCCTTTCAGTGCCAGCTGTATCGCTGCGGCCAGTTCTTCGCCGGTGCGGGAAGGGCCGGAAATATGGTTGGCATCGTTGCTGATGGCGCCTGCGCCCAGCGAAAAAGAGGCGTTGCCTTTTTCCCGGCTAAGTATTACCGTGGCGGCGCCTTCTCCCAGTGTAACGCCCGTCCGGTTGGCATCAAAGGGCTTGCAGGGAACGGCGCTTACAGCCTGGAACGACTGGAACCCCGACAATACAAAGCGGGTGAGCACATCTCCGCCGGTAACCACTACATGATCATAGCGCCCCGACCGGATCAGCCGCTTCCCTGTTAAAATGGCTACCAGACCGGAAATACAGGCGCTGCTGATCACCAGCGGCTCATTGGCGGCATTAAAATGCGCCGCTATTTTTTTTGCCGTAGTGAATAGCTGCATGTCTTCCACTGGTGGTACCGCGCCTTCCGGCTGCTGCTCCAGCAATTCAATATTTCCCTTGGTAGTGGAAATAATAAAGCCGGTACGGGCATCCGTAAGCGTAACTGCGGTTTGCTGCAGGGCCGACTGCACAGAAGCAGTCAACAGCTTCTCAAACCGCGTGTATCCTTTTACGTTAATATGCGCTGTAAAAGCGTCCAGTTGCTCCTGCGCTGTGATGGCGCCATAAAACGGAGCAGCGGCATAGGCAGCATTGTGATGCTGTGCTATGCCACTGTTGCCAGATAACACCTGGTCAAAATTTTCCCGGGTAGTACTGCCAAGAGGCCCCACAATATTATCTGCTACTACATACACCTGTTGCATAATACCCTTTGGTTATACCAGTCCATGCTTTCTTTTCCATTCCGTGAAAAAGGGAGGGGCAATTAATTGCAGGGATGATGTTTCCTTGTCCAGGAATACCTGTACAGAAGAACCCTTTGCTACTATTTCCCCGGTGGCAGGATTGGTAAGTATGTATTCAAATTTTATTTTTGCTGCCAGGTCGTCGATATACCTTGTCTCTACCACCACCCTGTCGCCATAGCGCAAAGAGCGTTTGTAATCACATTGTACATTTACTACCGGAACAGTGAATCCTTCGTCAAAAATATCCAGGTACCTGAGCCCGTATTTTTCACCGAAAGCTTCCCTGCCGTCTTCAAAATACCGCACATAATGCCCGTGCCATACTATTCCCAGCGGATCTGCTTCATTGAATCTAATCAGTATGTTGGTGCATTCAGTCAGTATCATAATTTATCCTTTCTTCTTTGGTTTCTTGGCAGCTGGTGCAGTGGTGGCTGGTTTTGTCTCTTTTTTCGGAGCAGGTGCCGCTACTACCGGTTTTGGTTCTTCCGGATCTTTGGCTTCCGCGTATTTGGTTCTCAGTTTGTTGTAGTCATCGTCTACATCATCCAGCACGCTTTTAATGGTAGCCAGCCAGTAGTTACGCCATGCAAAGCTCCATTTCTGACCTTTACCGACGTAACGTTCTGTCATCAGTACATTTTTACGGTCCATGTCAATCAGGGTTACCCACATAGAAGCGCTTTTGCTGGTTTTGCTCATGCCTTCCATCACGATCAATGCGCCAATACCGTGTTTTCCGGAAAAATCGTACGATTTCACTACTTTGGTAATATCTTCCGGTTTAAGGCGTTCAAAATCGGAAGATTCGTCAGATTTCAGGGCATCTCCATTGATGGCTTCATTGCGCTTGTTCACCAAACCAATACTGGTATTGTATTTATCCCGGTGAAATGCGCCTGGCACATCATATTTTTTCTGTTCATTTACGATTACCTGGTTTAAGGCGGTCAGTTCATGATCAACAATAGCATCCGTTTTGGCGGCGGCGTCGCCGATCAGTTTAGCCTGTGTAAAGTCGACCCCCAGCCAGGTGAAGGAAGAATCTTTGTTATCCAGGAAGTTCTTCAATGTCTGGGCATTTGCTTTCATAGCCATCATGCTCAGCATCAGCATCGGGAGTGCAATTAATTTTCTGCAGTTCATATGTGATTAGATTTGGGGGTTGGTGAATATTTTCATTTCGCATTGTGCCATGAGGCGGCCTTCAAACATGACTTTGCCGGTTACCATTGTGGCATTGAATACTTCACCGCCGATTTCCGTGGTGGTTTCTATCATTTGTCCTGCGGGCGGCAGTTCCAGTATTTCCAGGTCTTTTACAGCGCCAATAAACCCCAGGGGAACGGGAGTGTTCTGTTGTTTGGCGATATAGCCGATACGGGCGGCGGCGGTTTGTGCGATATTTTCCATCAGGCCGGGTGCGGTGAGCACGCCATTCTCCACAAAAATATTATCTGCAGCGATATGCAGACCGGTACGGGTTACCGGGCCATCTACTTCCAGGATGCCACTGATCATCACTATGGGCGTACGCTGGGGAATATA
>NZ_DATCRD010000124.1:0-13462 GCF_036569185.1 Chitinophaga sp. | reverse complement strand
CTCAGGATTAGGATGATTATACTGATTATCTGGATTTGATCTTTTGGATTTATAAAGGATTCCGGGAGATATCAGCGGATAGATATTTGCAGTATTTTTCTGAGTCCTTTAAAATCCAAAAGGACAAATGAAATTTTAAATAAATAAAATCGCTCAAATCTCCCTGAATCCTTTATAAATCCAAAAGATCAAATCCAGATAATCAGTATAATCATCCTAATCCTGAGTCAGACAATTTTCCGCCGAAGGCGGAGGCGATCTAGGAGAACGCCGGGGCGTATTCTGCAGCAAAGGAGGCAAAATCCCGCGCCGGCTTCCCGGTGATATCCTGCACGGCGGAGGAAACGGCCGCCGCTTCGCCACGGGCGTAGTGGGTGTAATCTTCGATCAGCCCTTCGGCCTGCCAGGCGGGAAAGCCGGCGTGCAAGAGGGCGGGCAGCAATTCATTTTCAGTGACATTAATGTACCGGATGTCACGGCCTACGGCGTCAGACAGGATCTGGGCCAGTGTAGCATGGGTGAGCGCCTCCGGCCCGGTGATATCGTATGTTTTGCCTGCATGCCCGTTGCTGGTCAATGCGGCGGCAGCAACGGCGGCAATGTCGCGGGTATCTACCAAGCTCACTGCGGCGTTGCCGGCAGTGGCAAAAAACTGGTGCTGCGTGCGGATGATGTCCCGGAAACCCAGTAACCCCTGCATAAATAAATTGGGCCGCAAAAAGGTATAGGCGATACCGGACCTGCGGATCTTTTCTTCCACGGCGGCATGGTACCGCAGGAAACGCACGGGCGATTGCGCACTGGCATGCAGCTGGGAGAGCTTCACGATATGCGGCAACCCGCTTTTAACGGCGGCGGTTACAAAATTACTTTGCAGTGTTTCCGCTTCTTCGGATGAGTTGGTGAGCAGGAACGCTTTGTCCATACCCTGCAGGGCATGAGCCAGACTGCCCGAATCGTTAAAATCGCCGGTTACTATTTCTGCGCCGGGTAATGCGGCAATGATGTTGGCGTTATTGTCTGCTTTCCGTACCATGGCGCGGAAAGGTACGCCCTGTGCAGATAAGTGTTTGGCCAATGTAGTACCAATATGCCCGGTAGCACCGGTGATCAGGATGTTTGCCTGTTTCATAGCTGTATGTTTTTATGATGTAAAACTCCGTTTTCCGGCGGGAGGGAAATTGTAAGAAAACGAAGCGGATTTTGTCTGACTCAGGATTAGGATGATTATACTGATTACCTGGATTTTTTTTTTGATTTTAAAGGATTCTGGGAGATAAAAGCTAATACCCGCTAATATTTCCCCAGATCTTATAATCCAAAGAATAAAAATCAGGCTAATCAGTATAATCAGCGTAATCCTGCTCCAAGACAATTTCCATCGCCGAAGGCGATGCGGAGATTATTGCCGGGATTTACTATCTTCGCCCCGGTTCTTAATGTATTACTCATCGAAGCAAATAAATGGTTCCCGCTGAAAAGCGGGATTAAAAGGGAACTGTGTGCAAATCACAGGCTGTCCCGCAACTGTAAGCTTCCGGCAATGCATAAGCATTGCAGCTGGTAAATAATATACCACTGTTCCGCAGGGAATGGGAAGGTGTTTACCGGTGGAACAAGCCAGGAGACCTGCCTTTATTTCACTTTGACAATGCTTTCGGGGATTGAAGCGTGTCAGGTTTCGGTACAGTAATTTACACAGATCAGGTAACGTGCATGATAGGATCATGCATGATAAAGCACTTGTTCCTGTAAATGTATTGTATCAACTCCTTCCCGCATATATCTCCCAAAAACATTGCTGTACTATATGAGAGCGTGAACATCATGTATCACCTTTTAAACAATCAGTAATGATTATCCACAACTTAGGCTATCCGAGGATAGGTAGCCAGCGTGAATTGAAGAAAGCCTGCGAAAACTATTGGGCAGGCAAAATTACCCTTGATGAATTAGAGGCGGCAGCCCGTGCTATCCGTTTGCAGAACTGGGAATTGCAGCAACAGAAAGGGATCGACTGGATTCCCTGCAATGATTTTTCCTATTACGACCAGGTGCTCGATACTTCCCTCATGGTAGGCGCCGTGCCAGCCCGCTATGCGCCCTTACAGGAAAAAAAGATCCATGAAACAGATCTCCTGTTTGCCATGGCCCGTGGTTACCAGCGCAACGGTGATGATATCACCGCTATGGAAATGACGAAATGGTTTGATACCAACTATCATTATATCGTACCTGAATTTACGGCCAATCAATCATTTCATTTCTTCTCCCGTAAAGTGATAGATCAGTTCCTGGAAGCAAAAAAAGAAAACTATGCAGCCAAACCAGTGATCCTGGGCCCTGTATCGTTCCTGTTGCTGGGTAAGGAGAAAACAGCCGGCTTCCATCGCCTGTCGCTGATCGGTAAATTGCTGCCTGTATATATGGAAGTGCTGGCGCAGCTTACCAAAGCCGGTGCTGAAATGGTACAGATAGATGAGCCCTGTCTTTCGCTCGATCTTGATGAATCAGCGCTGCAAACATTTTCAGATACCTACGCACAGATCCATGCCGCATTCCCGCAGCTACATATTTTCCTGGCATCCTATTTTGAATGTTATGGGAAGAATCTGCCGGTAGCATTGTCGCTCCCCGTGCAAACACTGCACCTCGACCTGGTCCGCTGTCCTTCCCAACTGGAGGATATCCTGGCCACCACCATTGCTGATACTTCCTTACAGCTCTCGCTGGGCGTGGTAGATGGCAGGAATATCTGGAAGAATGATTATGAAAGATCTTTAGGGCAGATACAAAAAGCCATAAGCGCATTAGGAGAAAAACGTATTGCCATTGCGCCCTCCTGCTCATTGCTGCATGTGCCCTGCGATCTTGATAACGAAACGGCTATTTCTCCCGAAATTAAAAACTGGATGGCCTTTGCCAAACAGAAGCTGCAGGAGCTGAAAGACCTGCGCGATATCGTAAATGGCAACACCGCCTTGCTGGATACCAATAAGGCGGCTATTCACAGCAGGGCTACTTCGCCGCTGATCCACCGGAAGGAAGTGAAAGACAGGATAGCCGCATTTACTGCCGCCGATGCACGCAGGCAGAGCGCCTTCCCCGTGCGTCAGCATATCCAGCAGGAACAATTCAAATTACCGTTGTTCCCTACCACTACCATCGGCTCTTTTCCGCAAACAGATGATATCAGGCAGCTGAGGGCGCGTTTGAAAAAGGGAGAACTTACCATAGAACAATATGAAGCCGCCATAGAAAAGGCCACCATAGAGGTGATCCGCTGGCAGGAAGAAATAGGATTGGATGTACTGGTACATGGGGAGTTTGAGCGCAACGATATGGTGGAATATTTCGGGGAACAACTGCAGGGATTCCTGTTCACCAAAAATGGCTGGGTACAGAGTTACGGCAGCCGTTGTGTGAAACCGCCGGTTATTTTTGGAGATGTTAGTCGCCCGGCAGACATGACCGTTCGCTGGAGCAGCTTTGCACAGGCCCATACCGGTAAGCTCATGAAAGGAATGCTCACCGGCCCTGTTACTATCCTGCAATGGTCGTTTGTGCGCGACGATCAGCCCCGTTCTGCCACGGCCAACCAGATTGCCTGGGCTATCCGCGATGAGGTAGTGGCGCTGGAGAAGGCCGGCATTAAAGTGATCCAGATCGATGAACCGGCTATCCGTGAAGGATTACCTTTACGTAAGGAAAACCGCGCGGCCTACCTGGAATGGGCGGTGCAGGCGTTCCGCATTTCCGCCAGCGGTGTGAAAGACGAAACACAGATCCATACGCATATGTGCTACAGCGAATTTAATGATATCATTGAGCATATTGCAGCGATGGATGCAGATGTAATCACCATTGAAACTTCCCGTTCACAAATGGAATTACTGGATGCCTTTGCTGATTTTAAATATCCTAACGAGATAGGCCCCGGCGTATACGATATCCATTCGCCCCGGCAGCCCTCGGCAGCCGAAATGATCGCACTGCTGGAGAAAGCGGCGGTTACGCTGCCGGCAAGGAACCTGTGGGTAAACCCCGACTGCGGGCTGAAAACCCGTAAGTGGCCGGAAACAAAAGTAGCGTTATCGAATATGGTGCGCGCAGCAGAAGTAATGAGAACAAAAGCGGCGCTGTAAAAACTGAAAACAATACAACTATGACTATAGCTGAAAGAATTCTTCATTCGGAAACACGGATCTTCAAAGCCGTGTTTCCCAGTACTACCAACCATTACGATACTTTGTTCGGCGGTACTGCCATGTCGCTGATGGATGAAGTGGCGTTTATTACTGCCACCCGTTTTGCAAGGAAAAAGATGGTAACGGTATCATCCGGCAAAATAGATTTTAACCGGCCTATTCCTGCCGGTACCATCGTGGAATTGATCGGTAAAATAACAGAGGTGGGGAATACCAGTGTAAAAGTACTGGTGGAGATATATATTGAGGAGATGTATTCCGACTCCCGTGAAAAGGCCATCACCGGAACTTTCAGCCTGGTGGCTATCGGTGATGATAAGTTGCCGGTAAGCGTGAAATAGTCAGAAAGGTAAAGGGTGATCCTGGTTAGCGGATCACCCTTTTTATATTCATGGGATATTATTGCAGGTTAAGATCTTTTACGCCAAGTACTTCCGTGGAGATCTCTCCCAGCCATCCGGCTTCTGCACGGATCGCGGTATGCACTTTAATAAAGTTGATGCCTTTGAGCTTTACAGGGCTGCCGTTTTTATCTACCGCCCAGTCCAGCTTTATTTTCGCATCGGTATCTTCATTTGCGTGGTTATCGGCATAACCCCAGGAAAAAGCCGGTGAAATATAATAGGGCGAGAACGGATCGCTGGAAGTATTTTTGATATTGGCAGCTGTTAGTTTAGTACCGGTGAAAGTGATGCTGTCGCCTTTCCATTGCGGGTAATAAGGCTGATCGTGGAATACATTCCTGACCAGGTAACCGCTGTCGCCTTTGTTGTCTTTCCAGCGGATATACTTCGTATCGCTGGTATATGGATCATCGGGATTGGTTTCCCTGTCTTTTGCTTCGTTTGGTTTATAGTAAGTGACCTGGTAGTTCTTTACGGTTTTGGAACTGTTGTATTCTGAACCGGCAATTTCATACCATTCATCATCGGGTAAGCCATTCTTATTGGCATCAACTGATACGGAGATGACGCCGGGTTCTGCAAACTGGTTGAAGGCATTGCCTAATACAATAAAGGAATATTCGCCAGGTACATTTTTGATGGTATGATCAAATCCCATTACTACGTAACCGCCAAATCCACCCAGGGAGATCATTTGTTCTTTTCCCAAAGCTGCCAACGCATAATCAGCCATCTCCTTATCGGAGTCGCCTGTTTTCCAGGCAGGCAGTTCGTTGGTGAACTGGCCCGGTGCAGGAAAATATTCAAACACTTTGGTCACCTTATTCTGGAAAGGGCCGGTAGGCTCGGGGTCTTCGATGATCTCGTTTTTGTCTTTGGAGCAACTGCCCAGTATCACTGCGAGAAGCAGCACGGCGGGTAAAAATTTACGTTTCATTGTATAGTTTTAGTTGGTTATAATTATTTAGTACCGGAAACAAAGGCAATATGTGCGGGTATTTCCCCGGTGGTGACGGACCATTTCTTTTTCCCTGTGGGAGAAAAACAGTAAAGGGCGCCGGAAGACACATAGTCTTTCGCATCTGTCACAAAAATTTCCCTGGTAGCCGGGTTTACCGCGATGCCGTAAGGCATGCGGATAGATTTGTCTGTACCATCTGTAATAAAACCGGTGTTCAGTACTGTTTCTGTTTTTATATTCACCATGTTGTAGGTGATGGTCCATTTGCCGGTATTATAGCTGAAAACGGAGCCGTATACATAAGCCGTATCGCCGGAAATCCACAGGTTGCTCACCGGTATATCAAACTGTTTTTTTACCACATCCGTTTTGGTATCTATTAAAAAGAGACGGGAAGGAATATTGTAGTAGTCGCCCCGCGAAGTAACATAGATATCCCCATCGTTATCTGCCTTGAGCCGGTCGAGGTTAATAGCGACATCAATCTTTTTTATCTCCTTAAAAGTATTTAAATCTATTACCGATACGGTGCGATCATAGTTGGGCACACGGTATCCGCCGGAATTGGCTACATACAGCTTATTGCCTACCACCGCCATTTCTTCCGGCTGGTAACCAACAATTACCTTGCGTGTGATTTCCAGGGTAGCGGTATCTATTTCCGCTACAAAGCCGATAGGCGCATTGGGCTCTACCAGTACAGGACCGGCATAGGAGCTCACATATGCTTTACCGTTAGCAAAGGTGATATAACGGCAGTTGAGGATATTGACCTGTTTGATCCGTTTGGTGCTGGCGGCATCCATTACTTCCACCTTATTGGAGATGTTGATGACGGCATAGAGTTTAGAACCGTATATGCCGATATCGTTGCCTACATCGCCCAGTTCTTTTACTGCCGTGGGATTGGCGGTAGCATAGATATTACTTTTGTAGATGCCGGTGGTATAATCGTAATAATCCAGCGTGGATTTATTGCTGCCCATGTTGCCTTCATTCAGGAGATAAAACCCGTTGTAGGCCGATCCTGGCCGGGCGGTATCTACCGGCGTTACTTCCGGCGGAACAATTTTATCGCCTTTGCGGCAGCCGCCGCTGGCAAGCCCGGCAAGGACTATCACTGATATTATATTCCTTAACTGTTTCATCATGGCATGTACATTAAATATTCACGGTTAAAATGAAGCGGTAATTTCTTCCCGGCATGGGATAGCTGATCACCACTTCATAAAACTGGTTGGCGAGGTTATTCACCTGCGCGGTTATATGAAAGCGTGTATGTTTATAGCTGAATTGCCTGCCCAGTGAAATATCGCTGGTATACCAGGGCTCCACATAGTTCTTCGCTTTATTTTCTTTGCTGTTATATCTTTCACCGGTATAGATAAAGCTGTAATTGGCTTCCCATTGTTTATAATCGGCGCCCAGTATCAGCGAGCCGCTGTGGCGGGGAATATAAACGATCTGGTCGCCATAAAAGCTATCCGAGGGATCTGTGAAATCCTGTGCGCGTTGATAAGTGTAAGTCAGCTTTGTGCTGAACTGAATTTGTTTTCTTATCAGCCAGAGGGCTTTCGCCTTAACATCCACTCCTTTTATTTTTACAAACCCCAGGTTCTCCATTTGCCAGCTCAGCATACTGGCGCCGGGAACGGCGACTATTTTATCTTTCACTTCGTTATAATAAGCGTCTGTTTCAATGCCTGCCTGTGTGATCCAGCCGTTGGTAAAGGTTTTGTTCCAGGTAAACCCGGCGTCGTATTGCGTGGCGAATTCCGGTTGCAGAAAACGGTTGCCGATCTCGGTATAATACAGGTCGTTAAATGTAGGCATACGGAAGATACGTTTGTAAAATCCGCGCAGCCTGAGATCCGCTGAGCGTGTGGGTTGCCAGGAAACAAATACAGAGGGAGTGAATTGCTGCCGGTGAGGGGCTGCCGCATTTTTCTTTACGGTTTCATTCACAAAGGTGCCCAGTATGCTGGCCTGTGCGCTGAACCGGTTGAAGCTGATATTGGTTGCGGCAGCGGCGAGAGTGGTATACCGGGTAGGGTAACTGAAATTAATAAGATCGGCATCCAGCCGGTTCCATTGAAAATCGCCGGAAGCGGCGATGGTCCACCAGTTGGTGAGGGCATACTGGTGCGCCATGGAGAAATACATTTCATACTGGCGGTAGTGGTTGTCGATATAGAGCCGGGCAGTATCCGGCGCCAGGAACCGCGTATAGTCGTATGCGTATTTCCCGTTCAGCAGGATGCTGTAACGTTTGGTAACATCTTTCCGGAAGCTGGATTGTATAAAAATATTCTGATCCCATTGCCGGTCCACATGCCCGAATACGCCATTCACAATAAACCCCGGCAGGCCGCGTTCCGACTGGTAATAGTATACTTTTGTGCTCCATTCCCCGCCGTTCAGCAGACCGTTAAAACCGCCTTCTACACGAACGGCATTTACGTCGCCGTTCGTGCGGTAAGCGCTGGTGTCATACACAAGGCGCCCGTTATCGTCGCGTTTCTGATAGGAGAATTTATACCTGCCGGTGGCATTGATCCATTCGGTGCTGAAGGAAGCGGATACTTTGCCGCTGATCTTTTGCTGCCATAACAGGGAGGGGTTGAACAGGCCGAAGGAGCCGGTTTTTATGGTAGCTCTTACATGTGTTTTTTCGTTTGCTGCAAATTTAGGTTTGAGAGAAGTGAGATAAATAGCGCCTGCTGAACCAAAGTCTTTCGCCGGCTGGAAAATATTACTCTTTTGCCCGTTGTACAGGGCGATTTCTTCCATATTATCCAGCGAAAACTTTCCCAGGTCTACCTGTCCGTTCTGTGCATTGCCCAGTTGTATACCATCATAGAACACGCCCACCTGGTTGGTGCCCATGCTGCGGATGTCAACGGTTTTAAGTCCGCCGATGCCGCCATAGTCCTTTACCTGCAGGCCAGCAAAGAAACGGATGGCATCCGCCACCGAGTGGCTACCCAGCCGCTCCAGTTCTTTTGCCTGCATTTTCTGCCCGGGGCTTACTTCCCTGGCAGCGCGGGGAGCGGTTACGGACACCTCCCTGAGCGCTTTGGCAGTTACAGTATCGGCCTGCTGCGCATAGGCGCCCGTTACCCCGCAGAGCAATACCAGTAACATTGCGGCGCCCGCATGTTTTTTGAAACGCATCATTCCCAAGCCTGTTAATATTCCATCAACAGCTTTCGCAATAAGAAAAATAAATCAGGAAAGAGACAAGTACAGGCAATGCCTGCAGATTGAATGTATTCCCAAGCTTCATTCCACGAAAGCTTAAAAAAGTAATCGTATGGCAGGTATTCTGACTTATCTCTGCTTCGGGCGACCTTCCCATTGAACGTTCAACAGTGGTCTGACTGGCGATGCCCTGGCATTGTATGAGACTTACAGCAGCGGGACTGTCCGGGATTTTCACCCGAGTTCCCTTTTAATCAGGTATATCCGGAACGGATATACCTGAACCATAGCGGGGCAAAAGTAGGTTATTATTTGATCGATTCAAAACATGGGGCTATTTGGCGGCAGCTTCCTCGCAGTTGTCTTTACGCCTGGTATCTATCAGGTACTGGATCTTCCATCCATCGGGAAACTTCACCATTTGAAAAGAATCTACGCCGCAATGGGAGAACTGTCCTTTGAAATAGAAGCGGTAAGGCACCCATACGGAGGCAAGGCGTCCATCCAGCAGGAGGGAGCCAAAAACAATGCGCTCGTCGGCCGCATTGGCAGGGAGTTTGGCAATATGCGATGCAAATTCATTAATGGGCATGGTATGAACTGTTTCATGACCGGCTTTGTCTTCCGCTACAGACTGCAATTGCGCGCCCGGGGCAAAGCAACCGGCTATTGCGGCGCTGTCTGCATTGAGCATGGCGGTGAACAGTTGCCTGATAGTGTTTTTTATGGCGTCTTCCTGGGTTTGGGCATGCAGGGAAGCGCCTGTGCCGAGAAGTAAGATGCTGAGTAGGAGCCGTCGCATTTTTTTTATACAATATACTGATTTTGGAGGTCTGTTAAGAGATGATCATCCTTCCCGGGGAAAAACGCAGGCGGGAAATATAGTCAACACACCGGGAAATGCGGATACCTGTACCCCTAAGCTTCAGCCTACCTTTATCATCCGTTTAAATAATTAAAACATTGCTTATGTACCGCAAAAAATCAGCCTGGTTATCTTTAGCGGCATTGCCTCTTTTTATTGCAGCCTGCAGTAAGGATGACGATGCGCCCCAAACAGGCACACCTGCAACTATCACCGTGGAAAACGTATTGGCATCCAAACCACTGGTAGAATCCGGAACATTTAAAAATGAGGGCGCCTCGCCTGTTATTATGCCCGGTGAATCCATCTCCTTCCGGTTCTCAGCAGCAAAAGGACAGGCGCTGTCTTTTGCTACTATGTATGGTTGGTCAAACGACCTGTTCTTTGCGCCGGCTAACCCGGGCATCAAATTATATGAGGACAGCGGTATGCCAATAGAAGGAGATGTTTCCGCCCAGGTAAAGCTGTGGGACAATGGCACGCGTATTAACCAATCGCCCGGCGCTGCTGTAACACATCCCGGCGCCGCGGAAACGGCTTCGAAAAATATCACAGAAGTGGCCGGAATGGATGCCCAGGGACATGCCTATGCTGCTGCATCTACCCTGATGAAAGTAATGCTTCATTATGAAGGCAATTCCACCTTTACACTCACTATAAAGAACACTTCCGGGGGCACTTCCAATCCAACGCCATTCAGTCCGGGCGTATGGGCTATTTCATACATCGCCGGCGGAACCCTGTTGAATCCTAACCCATTGTATGAGGCGGGTAAACCCACTGCCAACGGGTTGACAAACATTGCCGAAATGGGTGATAACAGTATTCTGGGCGAATATATTAAAGGGCAAACGGGCATTTTTACGCCGCTTTCACCCGTATTGGTAGTGGTTTATAACGGTATCGACAATCCCATTTATAAAACGGGCGAAAATGACCGTGGTAAGGGATTGAAGGAATTAGCACAGAAAGGGGATGCCAGCGGGCTTGCGGCATATCTTAAAACCGTGAGCGGTGTAAAGGATGTGTATGTTTTGCCTGCGGCCAATTCTACCGTGTTGCTGCCTAAGGTAGGCGGTCAGGCTGGCGGCAGTGTTTCCCAACAGTTGAAAGTAATGAAAGGCGACAGGATAGCCATTGCCACGATGTACGGATTCTCCAACGACTGGTTCTTCGCTTCGAAAGACAACGGGGTGGATGCCACTCAGAAAGGCGATATATCTTCTTCTGTTGCGCTGTACGATAATGGCACCGCCGTGAATCAATTCCCCGGGGCAGGTATCACACAATTTAACCTGGCAGGTACCCCGCTGGAGGAAAGCAAGGTAATTGAAGAAGTGCCCAATCCAAATGCTTTCACCACATTACCCGCTATCACCGGTATCATAAAAGTAACGCTTCAATAATCTTCTCACATCATTCAAAAAAATGAAAAATTTATTCAAAGTATCGGGAAAAGAAGAAGGGTCGAACAAAAGAATGATCCGCTATAATGCAGCGCTGTTCTCTATTGTGTTAGGATTGTTTATATCACTGCCGGTTGTGAAAGCGCAGGGCCCGATGACAATCAAGACGGGCGCCGGTTATACTATCCCGCAGCAACCCGAGGATATCAGCCCTTTGCTGAATGGTGAATCTATTCCGGCAGTAATACTTAAAGATGCTTCCGGGAAAGCATTTGATCTGAACAAAGCTGTGGCGGATAAGCCCACCATTCTTATCTTTTACAGGGGAGGCTGGTGCCCTTTTTGTTCCAGGCAGTTGTCTGGTCTGCAGGAAATAGTTCCTGTGCTTGAAGAAAAAGGCTACCAGCTGATTGCGGTGGGCACAGACAAACCTGAAGGATTAAAGCAGTCGGCCGTGAAGCAGCAATTAAGCTACACATTGCTGTCTGATGCAGATATGAAGGCATCCAAACTGTTTGGTCTTGCCTACAAAGCTCCCCAGGCCTACTGGGAAATGCTGCCAAAAACTACTGGCGGAATGGATACGGATCTTTTACTACCGGTGCCTGCAGTATTTATCGTGGATAGAAAGGGAGTGATACATTTCGAGCATATCAACCCGGATTTTAAGCAACGCCTAAACCCGGAACTGCTGAAAGTAGTAGCGGAGGAAATTTATAAGGAATTGTAAGATGGTATTACCTACCGGGCAGGAGAAATAGTGAAGCTTTATTTTTTTCGATACATTTGAAAAAGGAGAAGGGATTAGTAATGATCAGGGAATACAACGAGAAGACAACCACTGCACGTTTTATTATGCATGCCAATAGCAAATTGCTGGCAGGCAGGGGGCTGTGTAATCCGGCGCCATACCCTATCAATACGTTCGTATACAATAGCGGCGCCCCACAAAAAGTGGTGATCGATGAAATTACCTACACGATGCCAGGGGCTTGTATATTGCCCCTGGTTTCCAACCAGCATTTTTCATTTGAACGCCCCGAAGAACTGGTAGCCTGGCAGTTTAACCGTGAGTTTTATTGTATTGTTGATCATGACGCAGAAGTAGGATGTGTTGGGTTCCTGTTTTATGGTATCCAGCACCCCATGTTCATTAAGCTGGATGCAGAAGAGATCGCAGAAATGGCGCACCTGGAGAAAGTGTTTTCGCGGGAGCTTGAGGTGAAGGATAATTTTCAGGGAGAGATGTTACGCACGCTGTTAAAAAGAGTTATTATCAAAATAACCAGGATAGCCAAACAGCAGAACGAGAGCTATGGTTTGTTTCCGGACGAGAAAATGGATCTTATACGGAAATTCTCTCTTTTACTGGAAGCAAATTTCAAACAGGAACATGAAGTGAAGTTCTATGCAGCTGCATTGAATAAATCACCTAAAACGCTGAGTAACGTGTTTGCATTACTGAAGCAGCCTGCGCCTTCGGTATTAATACGGAACCGGATCATCCTGGAGGTAAAGCGTTACCTTCATTATACAGACAGATCGGCCAAGGAAATCGCTTATGAGTTAGGGTTTGAAAGCCCTGCACATTTCAGCCGTTTTTTTAAACAGCATACGGGAAGTAATATCAGCGGATTCCGGAATATAGGGAATGTGAAGTAATAGTACCGGTAAGCCTCCGGATGCGCTGGTAAATTTCACGTAACCCCGGAATAATCAGCAGATGATCAATGCCTGTTAATTTATAATCCCCTTTTCTTTTAAAACCTCTTCTTCATTTTCATGTGTGATGTACATGATTATTTTGTAGTTGTTATTTAGATGCTGTAAAATATAAGTGATCTCAAATTCAATAGGATCATTTGGACTTTTTAAGTAAACAGCGCTCCATCGTACCAGTGCACTGGTATAATATTCACCGATAGGGGATGTTGTAACATTAATGAGTTGCATGTCCTGCATACCAATCTTCCTGTTAACCTGGAACATGTTTTCAAGCCAGGCCAGAAACTTTTCGTCGTTCTTATAGCACATACTGCCTGAGGGGCCGGCAGCTATAAAGTTTTCTGCGTAGCATTTTGAGATGATGCCGGCATTGTTATCAAGGGAGGCGCGGCTATAAGTGGTGAAGAAATCTGAGACGGAGGCCATAACAATAATTTTTGAGAGTGATGACATACTGATCATGCGGCAAATTTTATTCCGTACTACCCCTGGTTGGATTTTTGCATTGAATCTTCGCAAACAGCAACTATGGCAAACAGGCACAAAGGTCTCTACAGGTCAGGTACAAGCGGGCTCGTGCTACCCGTGCCCAACAAGCAGTCGTTCCCTCCGGCTTTCCGCGATAAAAGCCGGCTTACCTATTACGCATCGCTGTTTAACAGTATTGAAATCAACAGCTCTTTCTATAAAGT